>CAYQUE010000075.1:0-6245 GCA_964420615.1 uncultured Alteromonadaceae bacterium
TAAGGGCTATTCCGACACTGCTGGCAGTGATTCGGGACCCGGTGACCCTGGAGCTGTCGACCTACAACTTCTATCGAAACGGCGCTAATAACGTGCTTCAAGCCAAGGCGTTTCAGGTGCCTGAAGTCAAGGCGCGAATAGAGCTTGCCCAGGGTGGATTGAAACACTTTATTAGTCACTGGGGTTATTTTCGGGACGGGTTTAGCGGTGATGGTCTTCGCACTGAGGACTACGTGACCCTCGATGGTGAGCTTCCCGAGAACCTGACGCTGCTGAAAATGGAATGTTTGGATCAAGAGTTTACGGCGTTTATGCGACCTTTCCTCGGAGGCGAGGCGTATCCCTTTGAACAGGCTAACGTGACAAAAAATCCGAACAAGGTCACGGCCGATGACCTTGATGGTGAGACCATCGAGTGCATTTATCACAAACACCGCTGGCTGTACGACCAGGGCTTCTATGAGGTGCCCCAATGATTGCTGATCTGGAGCAAGTGACGGCGCTACAGCCCTTCACCGATTCAAGTGGACTGGTAGATCAGCCTGCCAGACTCAGGGATAACCTTGAACGGGATGGGTATTTGTTTCTACCCGGGTTATTACCCCGCGATGCCATTACATCGGTCTTTAACGACTTCGCGAACATCCTGGTGGAGGCGGGTGTCGCGTCCCGAGAGGGCGAGGAGCAGCAGCTCAAGCCGGCCTGTCGCCCCTTTCGCGAAGGCGATGCCGATTATTTTTCGGTGCACGATCAGCTGTATAAAGTGGAGGCGTTTCACGCGCTTGCCCACCACGCCGATCTGCTGAGGGTCATGGAGATTATTCAGGGTCCCGGGTGTTTTCCTCATCCCCTGTCGATCATCCGCATGGTGTTTCCCGAGCACACCCCGGCCACCACGCCACCGCATCAGGATTTTCCCAACAATCAGGGTTCTACCAAGCTGACCGCGGCCTGGATTCCCCTGATGGCCTGTCCGGCAGAGCTCGGGCCACTTCGCGTGTTGCAAGGCTCTCATCGACTGGGTGTGTTGCCCCTGCAATATCACCTGGGCCCGGGAAATAGAGCCGCAAAGCTCCCGGAAAGTGCGTCGGCCTTAGCGTGGCACTGCTCGGATTTTGCGGTGGGAGACGTGCTGTTATTTGGGGCGATGACGGTCCATGCCGCCTGCCATAACCTGAAACCAGACTGGCTGCGATTATCGGTGGATTTTCGTTTCCAGCCTGCGGGAGAACCGTTGACGCCAATCTGCCTGTCGCCACATTTTGAACGCCTCTCGTGGGACGACGTGTATCGCGGCTGGTCGAGTGATCGTCTCAAGTATTACTGGCAGAAAAATAAGTACGTCACGGTAGACTGGGACGAATCATTGCACGCGCTATCCGATGAAGATGCGGAAGAAGGGCTGAGGATGGCGTTGGAGTATGCCGCTCACCGAGGAGAAGTCACCATTGACCTTAGTGAGAAGCGAAAGGGCTGACTTTCGTGCGGCATGGGGCCTTACCAGCTGAGAGGAATTTGGTTCGCCGGGAAATTCACGCTGTCGAAAAACCAGGTTTCGATGGCATAGCGGGGTCTGGAGAAGTCCTCGCGGAACTGGGTTCGATGCAAATAAAAGTGGTCAAAGAAAAAGGCATC
The DNA here is from genome assembly GCA_964420615.1 of uncultured Alteromonadaceae bacterium. Classification (GTDB taxonomy): domain Bacteria; phylum Pseudomonadota; class Gammaproteobacteria; order Pseudomonadales; family Halieaceae; genus Luminiphilus. The sequence continues at coordinate 1,636 of CAYQUE010000075.1, forward strand.
ACCGGCCTTGAATTCGGGGCTTAATACCGCGTCTGCCCCAAAGGTCTTATCGATATCATCGCCCCCGACGGACCAGCTGAAGACGGCGGAATCCTCGCCCGGGCGGACGATCTCTGACAAGCGTTTGGGTACCACATCGAGGCCCGGTGCGCCGGTGTCACCGCCGCAGGTATCCAGCGGTATCCACATGTTAATGCTATTGATGTCGTTGCCCATGAAGGCGCCGTCCTGATGCCAACCCGCTTCTGCAACGGGTAGTTTCGAACGCCTGAGTACCCACTTCAAAGCAGACAGGCAGGGCGGTTGTCCGAGATATGCTTCGATGAGGGTCTTGAGGCCCTTGGCGCTGTAAAACTCCAATAGCTGTTCTGCGGCGCTCGCTGATTCAATACACATGGCAGACCCCGATTGGCGATGAAAGCCCCGGGAGTTTTGTAACTTGGGAAAAGGTAGCAGCTGCTTAAGCGCCTGAGGCGGATTGCGATAAAAGCCATCCGCCGACTTTGGATTGCCCTCCTCATCTTCCTGCTCAACACAGCCATCGACGACCTGGTCGACTACATCGCGGAAGTGCTTCACCTCGTGCTCTTGGAGAAGTCCCCGAACGATGAGCGCGCCGGCGGTGGCGATGGCCGATTTAAGGCTCCTCACATCAAGATTACTGACATCGACCTCAGGCAGTCGGGCATCGCCGGGCCATCGCGGCTGAAGATGCTCTTCCTCAATGGGTCTTTTTTGACTCCTCGGCTCTTTGTCTCGAAAGAAACTAAGTCGCTCAGAGAGTCTGACCGCGTCTTCTTCGGGGTGGCGTGAGTGTAGTTCGCGAACAAGATTCATAATGACTCGGTGACGACTGTAGTGATTTGATGATCGCCGCTATTTACTGGGTAATCAAGTTATCGGCTAATGAAGCATTGCGCCCGACTGCGCTGCGACAAAGGTGCTATATTCTCAGGCTCCGTTCGATCGTTGAGTCCATGAAAACATTGTCATCCATTTCGCCGATTTTTATTATTGGAGCGCCACGCTCGGGCACCTCGATCATGAATTGGGCTATCGGCCAGCACCCCAACATTCAGGTGATGCCGGAGACCGCCTGGCTCGTGGATTACATCACTGGCGCATTCGCAGCCTACGATAGGGGATCTGCTCGTGGCGAGTTTTCTCATCTCTCCAATGTGGGTTATCCCCTTGAGAGTTTTCTCTCCACCGTGGCTGAGAGTATTCATTCCATTGTGATGGAGGCCTACGATAGGCGGTGCTATTTCCTCTACGGTGACTACGAGAACCTGGGCATCGAGCTAGACTTCTCTCACCCAGAGGCCCAGTTTCAGGTGAGACGATCACCAGACGATCCAAAAGCGCGTTGGATAGACAGCACGCCGTTAAACACCCACTACGTGTGGGCGCTGGCACAGGTATTCCCTCAGGCAAAGTTTATACATAACCTGCGTCACCCTGCGGATGTGGCGCTGTCGCTGCAACATTTTGATGCGGCGGGAGCAACCTCATCGGAGGTTGAAGAGGCCTGCTCTATTTGGATCCAGCATACCCAGAATGCGTTACTGGCGGAGCGGGCGTTCGGCTCAGGGAGAGTATTTCGTGTGCGGTATGAGCGGATAGCGCATGAGCCCGAGGCGCTGATGCGGGAGGTCATGGCATTCCTCGATGAACCCTACAGCGATGACTGCCTGTTGCCTCTTGAGACTCGAGTAAACTCATCACGAGTCGATACAGAAAATACCGATGCGCTGTCGTTCATCGAGGAGTGCAAGCCATTTCAACAGGCGCTGGACCTCTATGCCGATGCCTTGGCGGAGGCAGTACCAACAGTAGAAAACAGCGCAGCGCGAGAGCGGTTAAAAGAAACCTTTGAGAGTCACTGGCGTGCAACGTTTAGTCGCTGATGCTAATTTTTCGCCGCAGGGATGCCGGTTTTGACTGAACACGCAACAGCGTATTCCTCCAGAACGAGAAGCGCTTATCTCCATGAAGTGGAGTGCTTGCGAGGGCTCGCGATAACGCTGGTTTTCGCCTACCACGTGTGGGGCATTAGTTTTGGAGAGGGTGATGCCAGCACGCCGTTTCCCCTCGTCTTCTTTGCGGCTGGTCAGACAGGCGTGACGCTATTTTTTGTTCTTAGCGGCTTTTTGCTGAGCCTGCCCTGGGTGCAATGGGCGGGAAATAAGACTGGGGCCAAACCCAATATTAATGCTTACTACCGCGCCCGACTGTTGCGTATTCTGCCCTTGTATCTTAGCTGGGTGCTATTGGCGGCTGTGCTGACGGGCGAGTGGGCGACCGCAGGAAAAGCGGCCACATTTCAGTTTATTGGTTTTGATATGTTCCCCTACGGCGTGGTGTGGTGGACCTTAACAACGGAAATGCAGTTTTACCTGTTCCTACCCTTGGCGTGGTTAGCGTGGTTGGCAGGGGGCTGGTACAGGCTGCTGCTGTCTATGGGTTTGCTGTTGTGGCTGGGCGCTTATATCGCGGTATTCGTGTTCGGTGTGGTTGACCAGCCCGTGTGGAGTTATTGGTTGACCAAGTCACTGTTTGGGCGATTGCCTGCGTTCCTGATTGGCATATTGTGCGCCGTGCTCTTTGTGTTTGCCGCCGGTAGGGCATTACCCAGCGGTATTCTCGACAATCGGCTCGTGACGACACTCAGTTTCTTTGCCATTTTTGTTGTGCTTGGGCTTATCCTTCAGCACACCTTAAAAGAGGGTGATTGGATTACGGAATCCAAATGGCACCTGCATCACACCTACGAAGCTATTTTGTGGGGATCGCTGCTGCTGCTGTTATTGCTGAGCAAACCTTGGTTGCATCAATTTTTGGTCAATCCCGTGATGGCACTGGTTGGAAAGCTGTCCTATTCCATCTATTTAAGCCACGTTGCGATTCTCTATTTCCTGATTGACGGCGGCAAGGAGATAGTTGGCAGAGACCTGTACGCCGAGACACTGGCCGCGTACTACCTCCCACTGGTGGGCGTGGTGCTAACGCTTGGACTTTCTATGCTGACCTATCGCTACATTGAGCGACCGTTTTTAACCCTAAAAAAAACCTTGGCCCGTTAACCAAATGTATCGGGTTACCACTTCATAGGGATTTGATTTTTAGGGAAGTTCCGCTCGCCAAAAAACCAGGTTTCGATGGCGTATCGGGGTCTGGAAAAGTCGTGTCCAAATTGGGTGCGGTGTAGCAGCAGGTGATCAAACAGAAAAATATCACCCGGGTGAAAGACTGGGCTTACCGGCGCTTGATCGCCTTGAAAGCGTTCGATGGATTCCGGCCCGGCTGACCAATTGAACACCGCGTCGTCGGTCCCGGCTGCAACGATGTCATGAAATCTGAACGGAATGATATCCATCCCGGGTGCCCCCGAGGTACCGCCGCAGTGATCGAGGGGCATCCACATATTGAGGCTGTTGATCTGTTTGCCCATAAAGGCGCCATCCTGATGCCAGCCATTTTCGGCGATGGGGAACTTGGTTCGCCGCAGCACCCATTTCAAGGCGGAAAGGCACGCGGGTTCGCCTAAATAGGCCTCCAGCAGATCGCGAAATCCAAGCGAGGAAAACCACTCTGCCAAGGCTTCCGTGATGCCGGCGGACTCTACGGTCATGACCGATCCAGTGTCACGATGAAAGCCCCGAGCCCAGGTCAAATCGGGTTCGGGAAGAAACACGGATAAGTTGCGGGGTGGGTTGTGAAATACCGTGGGCCTCACCTCTCCCGACGAGGCATGATCCGCAGCGGCGATGTCTTCATCCATCACTCGATCAATCGCGATTTTGAGCGGCTCGATTGACCGGGTGTCGAGAAAATTACGGACGATTAAACAGCCTTTGTGCGCCATGGCGGATCCCAAGGTCTCGATGCAAAGATCGGCGGCGTCGATTTCCGGCAGGTCTGATTCACCCTGCCAGGGCTGGGCGTTAGCTTCTTGCTCGATGGGTAGAAGGCCTTTGACCGGGGTTTTGTTATGAAAATAGACGAGTCGCTCGGCAACAGCCGCCGCGTCTTTTTGTAGGTCTCTGTCTATCAGGTCATCGAACACAAACATGAAGCCGTTTTCTCTTTACCGGGTTGTCTTTACTCTAGCGAGCGCGGTGGCTGCTGGTTGAACTGCTATGGGCCTCTGGCGCCCCTGGGTTGAGATGGAGTAAATCATTTCGCCCATCGACCTGGTAGTGGATTGTTGCGCGGGTTGCGCCATAGATGAGGTCGAGGGCCGTCAGCGAAAACCCAGGTTCCCCAGAGGGCTTCTGGCCATACCACTCTTGATAGATGAACAAAAAGTCATCGTCTATCTCGGCGCCAATAGTCTCTATGCTCCCCTTGGCGCTCTCTGCTTCGAGACTGAAGGTTTCCGCCACGTGAAGGGCGATCAAAGCCTGACCTTCAAGGGAATCGATAGCGGCGTTTGCATCGAGAGCCTCCAGCAGCGGCAGAGCATCGGCGAGATGGAGTTGGTGGGTAATCTCAAAGTGCGTCTCGGCCCACAGCACCTCTGTCCACACCCCGTGGTCCCGGTGCGCGCGGGCCCCAGGGTGCCAGAGTAATGCGACCAGCAAGGTGGCTGAGAGCACGTAGCGCAGTGA
>CAYQUE010000076.1:0-6156 GCA_964420615.1 uncultured Alteromonadaceae bacterium
GTGTCTACTCATGCCCTGACCTAGTTGACCTCTGGTTGGCTCACCCATGCCTGAAATCAAAGAGTAACTGGGCACCGAAGCCCCTGTCACTAGTGAAGGACCAACAAGCCTTTTTTGGGTAGTGCAAAAAGGCGTCAGATCGCCGACGCAGTGCGTTGGATAAGTGGATTGAATTCTCGTCAAGGCGCAGGGCCTGGCGAGGAACACCGGCCATCAATTGGACGCGTTTTGGGGCCAGCATGTGGGCGTAATGTTTAAGGGGGTTGGCCCGCCCGGCAGGATTCGAACCTGCAACCTACGGCTTAGAAGGCCGTTGCACTATCCGGTTGTGCTACGGGCGGAGCAGGCGGAGTATCCCATTCTATGGGTGTTGGGGCCAAGTGATGCAGAGATACAAGGAACTGCTTCAGGCTACAGATGCGCCCACCACACCTGCCAGCATCGTACGGACACTTTGATCCAGCAGTGCCTCCGGTTCGATAGAGCGATCGAACAGATCAATTAATCGATTGGCTTCAAGCGTGGCGATACCATGCCCCATGGACCAGATTTGTGTGGCGAGATGCAGGCTGTTGACCTGTGAGTTGCCGTGGGCATTGCAGAACGCTTGTACCATATTCACCAGTACCATGAACGCGCCGTGCTCTTCCGCGACTTTCTCTCGCCGCTCCTCGATATCGCCCCGGTCCTCCCACATGAGCGAAAAAAAGGCATGCTTTTCCCGCGCGTAGGCCAGATACATGTGGCCCCCCGCGAGAATGCCCTCGATCGATCCGTGGGGATGTGCTGAGGCGGTCTCATCTGCCGCATAACCCAACCCCAGAATGGCCAATTCACGGACTCCGCGAAGGAGTTCTTCCTTATCGGTAAAATGACGATAGGGCGCGGCCGCGCTGACCCCCGCACGTGCGGCGGCCTCGGCCATTGTGAAATCCAGCGTGCCATCCCGCTCGATGAGTTCGGCGGCCGCAACGATCAGCGCGTTGCGCAAGTCACCGTGGTGGTAGCTGCATCGCGTTTTGCTCATGCCGCCTCTCGGAGCGTCACGAGCGGTTCAGGCGCTGACTGTGACTGCGGCTTGAGGAAGTGGCGGCCCGGATGCATCAGCAGAGTATAAAGCGGCGGGACCAGATAGAACGATACAACGGTCGAGAGCAGCACGCCGCCGGCAATCGCCATCGCGAAGGGCGGCCAGAACTGGCTGCCTTCCAAAATGAGCGGGAAGAATCCCCCAAAGGTCGTCACAGTCGTCGAGACAATATGGCGACTGGCGTCCATGACCACCTCAACGATAGCGTCGGGGTCGCCGGCTGTGGCGCGTTCATCCAGTCGCAACCCGCTGAGAATAATGATAGCGGCGTTGATAGAGACCCCTACTGAACCGATCACACCGATGAGCGCCTGAATACCCAGCGGGTACTGGAAGACCGCAAGCGCTAACAAGCTCAAGCCAAAGGAGCAGCCCGTTACACCAAAGGCGATGCCGGTGAGGCGCCAGGAGTTAAAGGTCAGCAGGATCGTGGCCAGCATGGCCGCAACAATAGTGCCGAGCGGGGCCATGAGGTCTTGAACTAACTCACCCCGCTCCTGGCTGTCACCGCCGAACTCCAGTGCGTAACCCGTCGGCAAGGGAATGGGGTTGGCTTTTAGATCGGCCGCCAGCATCTTAAGGGCTTCCTCGGGCAACACGCCGCGTTTGAGGTAACCCTGGACATTATTGAGCCGGTCGCCATTTTTCCTGGCGATAGGGCTTTCATCGGGCACCAGCGCAACCGTGCCCAGTGCGCTCAGCGGGACGGCGGGCACCAGCGTGTCACTACCGGGGTTGCGGATGGGAATCCGGATATTACTCAGGTCATCAGTGCTGTCCCATTGTTCACGCTCCAGGATTGCGCGCACGGGTAGCCGCTCGGTGCCCTCGAGTAGTTCGCCGCCGAGGCGACCCTTCAGGGCGCTCTCGATCCCGCGGGCCACCTCGGCTTTGCTCAGTCCCACTCGTTTGAGGGCTGATTCATCGAGGTCGAAAACGACTTTGGGCGGGGCGGGTGCCATCGATACCTTGGTATGGGTGACATCGGGGAGGGCGGCCATACGCTGCCGAAATTGCTCACCCAGCTCTTTGAGAACGGTTGTGCTGGGGCCGTAGAGCTGGACTTCAAGCGGCGCCTCGACCGGTGGCCCCTGATCAATGCCGCGCACCAAAATTTGTGCCTGCGGGTACTCTCGGTCGACTTCCTTCTGCAGGCGTCGAATGAGCTCATCGGTTTGGTTCTCGTCAGTGGTCAGCACGAGGGCGCGAGACCAGCTCGGCACGCCTTTCACGTTGGCGCGCAGGTTGTAATAAAACTCGGGCGGACTCTCGCCGATTGACCAATCAACGCGCCTCACCAGGGGCTCTGCCCGCAGCTTTTCGTCTACCTGTGTCACCAAGGCGAGGGAGTCCTCGATCGACGCGCCCTCCGGGAGTTTGACGTCGAGGTACATCTGATCGCGGTCAGTGCCCGGGAAGAACTGCAGGGTCAGCGTGCCTAAGCTCAGGAATCCTGTCATGGGCAGCGCAAGGGCCAGCGCAAAGGAGGCCAGTGGATTTCGGATGGCCCACTGTAGCGAGCGGCGGAAGGCGGACGTTAGCTTTTCATTGTCCATGCCGGCCCGCCACCAGCGTCGTTCAAGCGCGATGCCGGAGGGGAGCCACCGCGCGGCCAGAACGGGCGTCACGGCAATCGCCAGAATGAAGGACGAGACCAGCATGGCGATTACCGCAACAGCAATGGAACCCAGGAAATCGCCTCCAGCACCAGGCAGGAGCACCAGCGGGATAAAGGACAATACAGTGGTCAGCGTTGAGGACATGAGCGGGATGCGCATTCGCGATACAGCAGCTTTCATCGCTTCAATCGGTGACAGGCCGCTCATCAAGCGTTTGCGAATCTCGTCAGTTATCACAATCGAGCCGTCAACCAAAAGCCCAAGCGCCACGACCAGCCCGGTCACCGACATGTGCTGGATCGGGATTTTGAGGTAGAAGAGGGCGATCATCGACAGCAGCGTGCACAGCGGCAGGATCACGGCGACAACGAGTGCGGCGCGCCAACCGAGCGTCACGAGGAGTACCGAGAGCACCAGTGCAATCCCCATGAGCAGGTTTTTAGCGACGCCTTGAAGCCGGTCTTTGGTGTAACCGGCCTGATCGAAGGCCGTCTCAATGCTGACGCTGTCTGGCGCGTTGGCGCGATAGGTTTCCAAAAACTCATCGAATCGCGCGCCGTATCGGTCGACCTGATAACCCGGCTGCATTTCCGCGGCGATCAGTACCGAGCGCTGGCCATTGGACAGCGACACACTGTCGAAAGGTGTTGTCTCGGTTTTGGTGACGTTGCCGAGGTCGGCAATCCGGATGGCGCGGCCGTCGGGAAGGCCTCTTACGATGACCTCGCGGACCGACTCGAGATCAGTGAACTCGCCGGTGAGTTCTACGGTGAGTGCAGCGCCCGCTCCAGTGAGCTGGCCGGCGGGTGTGCGCGCATCTGCGCGGGACAGCGCCGCGGCGACCTCATCGACCGAGATGCCCAGCATCGCCAGGCGAGTCTCATTGAGCGCCACGCGGACTTCTTCGCTGGGCAAGCCGTAGAGCTTCACACGCCGGGTTTGCGGCACGCTGCGTGCCGCGTCGGCGAATAGCAGAGACTGGCGCCGCAGTTGCGCCGGTGGGAGGTTTCGCCCGTCTTTGCCGGTGATGGAAATGATCTTGACGAATTCTGTCCAGATTTCATCGTCGAAGTCAGGAGGAGAGGTGCCCGGCGGGAAGGTGAGCGCGACGCGGTCAACAATGTCGCGCAGCTCAGACATGATCTGCTTGAGGCGCGCAGGTGGCGCCTTGTAGTCGACCTCAACAAAAATGAGCGAGACACCCGCCGCCGAAGTGCCATCGACTTCCATGACGTCAGGCTCCTCGCGCAGGGCGTCGACCATGGGCTTGGTAATCAGCGCTTCAACGCGAGCGGGGCTGGCACCCGGGGAAAAGATCTGAATTTTGGCGAACCAGGGCGTAATAGCGGGGTCTTCTTTTCTGGCCATGCCGCTCATGCTGGTGTAGCCCACCACGACAATAGCGAGCATTACTAGTGCCAGGTAGCGCGAGTTCGCATGCAGCAGTTTTGCGATCATGATCCGGCACCTGCTGCGTTGCGATCAGGTATCGCGTCAGTAAAAACGGCCTCGACCAAATCCCCGGGACTGATGCGCTGTAAGCCGGATGCCACGACCGCGACATCGCTGGGGAGTGTCCCCCTGACAAAAACTTCGTTGCCCCGCGTGTAGAGAATCTCGACACTCTCGCGCCGCGCCCGGGGCTTACCTTCGGCGTCTGGCGTAATGGTGAGGACGTCCCAGAGGCCCCGCGAGGCCTCAAGCAGTGCGGTAACCGGCAGCCAACCACCGCTTGTTTGCACGAGTTCCGCGACTTGCAGCACCGCAGACTCGCCGACGACGCTTCGGGTGTCAGCAGGCAGGTCAAAAATCGCACCGACGGTCAGTGTTGCAGGGTCCAAATCCTCTCGCACCGAACGCAGCTTTCCACTCACGGGTTGGCCTTGAAGGAGCAGTGTGTAGGTCTCGCCCGTTTTCAATCGGCGTGCCACGTCTGATGGCACGCCGACATGGGCTTCTCGGCCACTCGCGGTCACGAGTCTGAGTACCGGTGTGCCCGGCGCAACCACGGCGCCGGTTTGAACGAGTCGTTCGGCCACCACGGCGGCGTAGGGTGCTTTCAGCGTGCTCTTGTCGAGCTCCAGTTGTGCGGATTGCTTTTGTGCGGCGGCGGTGCTCTCCGCAGCGACCAAGGCCTGGGCGGCGAAGCGCGCATCGTCGTAATCCTGCTCTGAGGCGGAGCCATCCTCCACCAGACGCGAAATTCTCTCTGCCCTCGCCTCGGCTTGCGCGCGCTCTGCCGTGACGCGCTCAAGGGTTGCGGTGGCGGCGTCGAGTCGGGCCTGTCTACGATCCGTCCCGAGCTGTGCGAGCACATCACCCGGCGCGACCCGCATACCTTCGGTTGCCGGTAGCGATGTCAGTACGCCAGCGACCTCAAAGCCGACGACGCTGTCGGAACCCGCGCGAACCACTCCCAGGTAGTTGGCGTCGCGGGTAAAGTTCGGTTGCTGAGCATAGATCACTGCTGCCACGGGCATGGGCGCGCGTTCTGAGGAGGTGGTGGTCTCCTTGTTCGCTTCGATCAGCGCGGTGCCCGCCAGAGTCAAGCCAATAGCCAGCGCAACACCCCACAGGGATTTCAATAAATTCGGATTCACAGCACGACTCATTTGTTGAGCAGGGGTGGTTTACGACGCCCGATGTTAACCGGATTCACATTATATGTAAATATTATTAACATTGCTGAAAAGCGCCGCTTCGGCGGCTCAGCTTGCGCCCGAGAGGGGATTTCGCGACACTACGCGTCCCGTCAGCTGGCGGGATTTGTGGTGGCTCGGATGGTCCCCTCGCAGCGATAAGTGATGAACCCCGCCAGGCCCGGAAGGGAGCAACGGTAGTCACTGATTCGGGTGCCGGGGTGCGGCTGTCCGAGTCGCCTCCTCAAATCACGGATGGTCCGCATGTCTCATCAGGTTCTGGCCCGCAAGTGGCGACCCGGCAACTTCACCGAGATGGTGGGACAGCAGCACGTATTACAGGCACTGGTGAACGCTCTGGAGTCTGGCCGACTTCATCACGCCTATTTGTTCACTGGTACGCGCGGCGTGGGCAAAACAACGGTAGCGAGGATCCTCGCGAAGTGCCTGAACTGCGACACTGGCGTGACGGCTAGCCCCTGCGGAGAGTGTGGCGCATGCGCCGAAATTGCCGAAGGTCGCTCGGTTGACTTGATCGAGGTCGATGCGGCATCAAAAACCAAGGTCGAAGACACGCGTGAGTTGCTCGAGAACGTGCAGTACACGCCGACGCGGGCGCGTTTCAAGATCTACCTCATCGACGAAGTGCACATGCTCTCAACTCACAGCTTCAACGCGCTGTTAAAGACGCTTGAGGAGCCGCCACCTCACGCGATGTTTCTTTTGGCGACCACGGACCCGCAAAAGTTGCCAGCAACCGTCCTGTCGCGATGTTTGCAGTTCAACCTTAAAAACATGCAGGCGGACC
>CAYQUE010000077.1:0-6125 GCA_964420615.1 uncultured Alteromonadaceae bacterium
TCCTTCGGGAGGAAGGGGTCGGAGGTTCAAATCCTCTCACACCGACCAATTTTATATATAAATCAATAATTTAAATCCAGTTCCCCGCGCCTAAAATTCGTCTATCCCAGTGCGTACAACAATCGTACAACATTCGATATGCTTTTTTATGCAAGTTTCGCCACCTACGGCTCGCTGCAAGACCCACCCCCAAATTCATAGGGGGGGCCCCTAAAGCCTGCTGCTGATGCTAGTGATACTGCTGACACACATCAGAAGCTGATTTTAAAAAAGGAGCCAGTAAAGGCCCCTTTGTCTAGGAAGAGAGTTGAACCCGCAGCTGTAATCTGCCGACAGACTCGACAAAGCTAGGCCTACTCCTCTTCTGCGAGAGTCTCATCTTCTGCTGGTATTGCGGAAGGCACGCCAGGGAAAGTCGTTTGGATAATGTCGTCGGTAGCTTTATCCAGCATTTTTTGCACTGCCTGACCCAATGGCGACGCCATAAAAGCGTTCATGCTGCCAAACCCGGCTATGCTTATGCCCCCTTTTACTACTTCAGCTACGCCAGACACTGGTTTCGAGTAAACGACTTGGCCATTGGTCGAGTCAATGATGCGCATGTGAATCATCAGAGAGGCCACTTTTTTCCCTCCAGACAATTTGAGTCCGCCAAATCCAACGCCACCTTCTGCCCCTCTCTCGCCATCGTTGAAAGCAGTCAATGATCCCAAGACGAAATATCTGATACCCGGTACCTTTGGCAGGCCCGTGCCACTAACGTATTGCTTCTTGGCTGTGTCAGTGCTGTAGAGTTCAAAAATTTTCTTTGCGATCTTTTTATCGGTGATCGTAAAGCGGTTGGTAGACATTAGGGTGCTTACCAACATGTTAGACAGACCGTCACCCAAGCCAAAATGCACCTGCGTCCCGCTGTCTGCGTCTATCCAAGTCGCTTCGGGAATGTCAGATAGTCCGTCTTCAAATGTTAGTACGGCCAATCCCACTCTATTGCCGCTGTACTCAGGCCAAACAACAGGTTCGTAGGGCGGCATTACACCCTTTTTCTGAGCGAACGCGTGATTGTTGAGTGACAGGGCTACGAGCAACGCCCCAAGTAGTGCGAAGGTAAGTTTGCGAGTCATGTCTGAAGCTTCCTGTGATGTATATCTTTAGGCTAAGACAAACTAGCGCTGATAACAATCCGGACATTTGCGAGTAAGCTTGTGGAGACGCGGCCGTGAAAAGCTCTTTCGTCTAACAAGGAAGTTGAACCAGCAGCCCTCCAGCCCACCGCTGTCCAATTAGTCTGCCAATACAGGTGCTACTGGGGGGGGCGCCCGCTGGCGACGCTACATCCTTGGTTTAGGACAGCTGCCGTAACCTGATGTGGTGGTGAAGTGTTCCTCTCCGAAGTAACCCGAAGCTGGGCATTTCCACTGGCACATCTTCTCGCCGTTCTGAGCGGTCTGCTCTGACATCTTTGACCACCTATGGACTTTGTGAACAGTTGGATCTACTGCACCAACTGATATGGGCCTGGTGCGAGTGGAAAGCCAGTTATAGTGGGGTCATTCTGGTTCCACGGCAGAACTTCCTGAGTCACAGAATACACCCTGCAACTGCCGTAGCCAGGCGCAGTCCTCTCACTACGCAACTCTAGAGTCTGAGGTTCAGATCCAGGAATATATCCGTAAGTATTCGCGTATTGACTGTCAGGGCTTCCCACATAAACGAGTTCATTCATCAACGTGACCGACTCTGCTCTTATGTAGGCTTGTCCACTGCAGTCATCGGATATGTATCGCAAAAAGTTGTCGTTCAGCATGGTGGTTCGACCATTCGGCGGCACTCCAAGTCGATTCACGGGTCCAATGTAGCCTTGCGGAGATAGAACCAAGTACCAGATCCCTGTGTACGGATTTCCACCAACCAGCTTTCCAACAAGTTCGCCATTCAGAGTTTCTAGCGACACGCCACCCGATTCCCCCTCTTGGATGGCGTCAATCGCCGCTTTCAGAGCATTGAGGTTGCCCATGACATCATCAGCATCTGCTGGTGTGTTGTTGTTGAGAGGCGTAAGTGTGACTTCAGCCACCACATGGAAGCTGGCAAAGAGTAGAACTGCTGTCAGTAATCGAATCATGGGAACCCCCTCTAGCTTTATTAAAGCGCAGGGGGCTGAGATTAACTACCGCCTTCTCCACTCCCAAGACGGCATGGGGTCGGGCCTGTTCATTCGCGGGAGGTGCCACTCCCGCTTACTAGAGATGAAATTGGGTTCAGAGCTTGAGTCGACGAACGCCCAAAAGACCTAGCAGTCCTACCAGCAATAATAAAACTAGAGCGGGCATTAACGGGACAGGCATTGCCGGCAATTCTGACCGTGTCGGGTCATTTGGAAACGCATCAGCGTTATCGCCTACCCCGTCACCATCTGAATCAGTGGTTTCATTAGAGTCGTTCGGGAAGGCATCTTCGTCATCGTTTACGCCATCGCCGTCTGAGTCAGGAGAAGGCGCATTTGCGGTGGGGCCTTTCCATTGGCTATTAAGACGCGCTACAGGCCCTATTAATGCTCTATTTTTATTGTCGTTGTTACCTAGTGGACTTCCTTCGGGAGGAAGGGGTCGGAGGTTCAAATCCTCTCACACCGACCAATTATTCAATCCGCTCTTTTGTCTCTGATACCCGCCCACACGCCGCGCGAGCACACAGCGCAATTTATCGAGGTCATAAGAAAGCGAGAACCGCCGACTTAAATAGCGGCGGCCGCCATCAAGATCAAAACCGTCGCGGCGGTAACAATCGAGAAAGTGTCAGATGTTGTCATAGTGTGCTCCCTGTTGATATGACGCCCCAGTAGCGCGTTTTCTTCCCCGCGCGTGTTACGCGAACTTTTGCCAGCCTTTCATTTGCGCAGCCCGAAAAAATTGCTCGCCATCAACCTTGTGCTATCGTCGTCTTCGGTCCGCTTGGCGAGACGATCAAGCGGTGCAGAGGGGGGAGGGCTATGAGCCCAGATATCACGTCGCTCGAAGAGGAGAAGCGCTTCCGGCGCCTGAAGGGCGACTTAATCTCTTTTACCGTCGCGCTGCTGGCCTACTCGAGCCTGCTACTCATTCCTTTTGCCTATCTCCGCATCGCTCAGGAACGGCCCGATACCACGCCTTTTGGGCCACTGTTCCCTATGGCAATCGCGATCTTTGTGGTGTGCTTGCATGTGGCGCGGGACCGACTCAGTCCAGAGGCGCGGGCGATCATACTGTGCTTGCTTTGCATGTCGGCCGGAGTGGCGGGCTTGTTAGCGAGAGGGATACTCGGGCCAGCCATATTTTTCTTTGTGCTGGCCGTGCTGTGCCTCAATTTCGTGTTAACCATGCGGCAGATTGTCGTTGTTTCACTGGTGGTATTTGGTGTCGCCGGCCTAATCACCTATTTTCATTTCGGTGGGCATCACGTGATTCAGGTTGACCCCAAGCAGGTGTTCGCTGCACCCGCCGCCTGGATCATGAGTTTGCTCGTTGCGCTGTATCTAGTAGGGGTTATCGCTTTTACCAGCAATCGTTACCGCACAATGGTTAATGAACTTTTGCTGGAGCTCGATCAGGAAAGACAGCAAGTTACCAACCTCGCTTTCAGAGACACCCTGACGGGCTTGCTTAACTTACGTGCGCTAACCAATCGTGCCGAGCCGCTAATAGCTCAGGCCGCCCGAGGCAAGATCAATCCGGCGGTTCTGTTTTTGGATCTCGATCACTTCAAGGCGATTAACGATGAATTTGGCCATGCTTCCGGCGACGAAGTGTTGGTTCAAGTCGCAGAGCGTCTACTCAAAACAGTGAGGCAGTCTGATACGTTGATTCGTCTCGGTGGTGACGAATTTCTGGTCTTTATTCCGGATGCCGAAAACGCCGAAGAGCTAGAGCATCTGATCACCCGCCTGCGGGGAGCCGTTTTTGAACCGATGCAGATTGACACGCATTCGCTCCAAGTCGGTATCAGTGTGGGCGCTGCCCGCTACCCCGAGCAGGGGGGTGACCTTGATGCGCTTATGAGGAACGCCGATGACGCAATGTATCAAGACAAAGCGCGTCGGCGCGGGCGCGGCGATTAGCTTTTATTGGCGGGGGTGACCCAGGGTTACAGTAGCCCCGGGGTCGCTATGGTGTGGACTGGATTTGACGTTTTACAGCGGGAGTCGTGATGCGGCTGGTTAATCGAAAGTGTGTGGTGACGGGGGGAGCCAGCGGTATCGGCGCTGCGACAGTGCGACGCTTTGCTACCGAGGGCGCGGAAATCTGTATTCTGGATCGCGACGTCGCAGCCGCAGAAGCGCTCGCGCACGACTTGGGTGCAAGCCATTTTGCGCTGCCGCTCGATGTGCGGTTTGAGGATGCGGTTGCTGAGGCTGCCGCTACAGTGCTTGAGCGCTGGGGGCACGTCGATGTGCTGGTGAACAATGCGGGTTCGGAACTGAACAAGACCTATAACGAGACCACCGTTGAAGAATGGGATCGCGTGCTTGATACCGACCTGAAGGGTCCATGGCTCTTGTGTAAGTATTTTGTCCCGCACATGGTTGAGCGCGGTGCGGGTAGCGTCATTAATATTTCATCGCTCAATGGATTGGTGGGCTTCCCGCTATCCACAGCCTATGGCAGCGCTAAGGGTGGATTGGTGGTCTTTACCCGCGACATGGCTATTGAGCTGGCGACTTCCGGTGTACGCATCAACTGCGTCTGCCCAGGGGTGATTGAAACTCCTATGATGGAGCGCTGGACGGATCTTATGCCGGACAAAGAAGAGGCCAAATCGATGTTGCGCGGTGTGATGCCGATTGGCCGGATGGGCACGGCGGACGAGGTCGCCGGTGCCGTGCTGTTTTTTGCCTCCGACGATTCAACCCTGTGTCAGGGCGCCGTGCTCAGCGTCGACGGTGGCTTTACTGCGCAGTAAAGGTTGTGATCACAGACGGCCAGGATACTTCGCTAGCGAATCACGCCCTCGCTCCTCAGTGCGCTGATGTCGTCCGGGCTCATCTCCAATTCGGACAACACCGTATCGGTGTGTTCTCCGTGGGCGGGGGTTGGCCGCGCGGGTGACAGCCGCTGCCCTCCGAAGCGTGGCGGCGCTTTGACAATGCGAAGCCGGCCAAGGTGTGGATGGTCAATCACGGCGACGCTGTCATTGGCCTCGAGTTGCTCCTGGCCCAGCGCTTCATCTCGGGTCAGGCATTTGGCGCAGGGCACCTCGGCACCACGCAACAGCGCAAGTAGCTCCTCGCTGGTATGTTTAAGACACCTCTCCGCCACCAGCGAGCGGAAAACACCGAGATTTTCGATCAGTTTCTTCATGGTGTTAAAGCGCTCGTCTTCCAGCAGGTGCAGCATGCCAATGGCGTTGAGCATTCTCCCCTGCATTTCCTGATTGCCCGCCGCGATGGTAATACCGCCATCCTTGGTTAGCGTCAGGTCGTAGAGAAAGTCGATCAGCATACCGCCAGGGATGACATCGTCATCGAGTAACGCGTGGTTTTGGTAGCCATCCGGAAACATAAAGAACAGCCCGGCATCGATCATGGATAGGTCAATATGCTGCCCTTGGCCAGAGCGCTCCCGAGCGAATAGCGCGCTCGTAACCGCCTGGCACGCCGTATAAGCGGTAATCTTGTCGCATAGCAGTGAGCGAATAAATTGCGGTTGCTCGTCGCTACCCTGCACCGCCGCCATGCCTGCTTGCGCCTGAATGACTGGGTCATAGGCGGGCGCGCGTCGCAGGGGGCCCTCGGTGCCGAAACCGGAAATCGCCATGTAGACAAGCCTTGGGTTGAGCGCCCTTAGCGCTTCGCTTCCCAAGTTGAGCGAATCCATGGTGTCCGGTCGAAAGTTATGAATCACCACGTCTACTTCCGGAATCATCTGTTGAATGACTTGCTGACCGGCTTCAGACTTCAGGTCGATTGCGAGCGACTCTTTGCCCCGGTTGCAGCCGGCGAACAACGATGAAATATCGCCCTTGCGCGCCCCAATGTAGCGCATGGGGTCGCCCTCATTAATTGGCTCAACCTTGATCACGCGTGCACCTTGCTCTGCCATCATCATGCTCGCGAGCGCCGCGGTAATCATGGTCGAAAACTCGAGAAT
>CAYQUE010000078.1:0-6090 GCA_964420615.1 uncultured Alteromonadaceae bacterium
CACTTATGGTGATTTGCTGGAGGTGATTCACCGCCTCAATATTGAGCCGCCTGATGTGGTTGCATTGAAAGATCCCAGTGAGTTCAAGGTTCTGGGTAAGCCTGCTCGGCGTTATGAAGGTCCGGGTAAGGTCGATGGCAGCGCCGAGTTTGGGATTGATATCAAGCTGCCGGGCATGCTTTACGGGTCTATTGCACGGCCGCCGGTTCACGGTGGTTCAGTGATCAGTTTTGATGCAACCGAAGCGCTGGCGATGCCCGGTGTCGTCAAGGTCAAAGCGATCAGAGCCGGTGTGGTGGTGCTGGCGGATAGCTACTGGCGTGCCCAGAAGGCGCGTGCCAAGCTGAAAATCGAGTGGGACCGGGGTGCTAATGACGGTGTGTCCAGCGAGCAGTTCTATAGCGACTATCGCGCGCTGGCCGACACGCCCGGAATGTTGGCTGAGGATATTGGCGATGCCCTTGGAGTGCTGAAGGCGTCTGACGACGTCGTCGAGGCCACTTATGAGATGCCATTGCTGGCCCACGCGACGCTGGAGCCGATGAACTGTATTGCTCAGGTTGAGGGTGACACCTGCACTATCTGGAGCGGCACCCAGTATCAGTCCAACGATCAGGAAGTGATCTCCCGTTTTCTCGGAATCCCGCAGCATAATGTGACGATTCATCGACCTCTTATGGGCGGCAGCTTTGGACGTCGCTCGAGTAAAACCGCCGATTACACTGTTGAGGCGGTGGAAGCCGCAATGGGCGAATCGGTCCCCGTGCAAATCATTTGGTCGAGAGAGGAAGATATTCGCAGCGGACACTATCGGCCGTTGTTTGTGCACAAGCTCCGCGGCAGCGTGGATGCATCGGGGATGCCCGAGGCCTGGCATCAGGTGGCGGTGGGTCAGTCGCTCATGCAGGGCACCAAGCATGACCCGACCTACATGGTAAGGGGCATGGATATTTATTCTCTCGACGGCTGCCTGCAAGAGCCCTTTGGTGTGTTCCCTTACGGTACCTCCTATCAAATTCCTAACCACCGTGTGGAGAGCCACAACGCACCGAAGTCAGGGATAGTGCCTCAGGAGTGGCGTTCTGTCGGGCATACCCACACGGGTATCGCTTACGAGTGCTTTCTCGATGAATTGGCTCACAAGGGGGGCATCGATCCGCTGGAGTTGCGGCTGCGTCTTACAAAAGATCATGCCCGCATGAATCGGGTGCTGAGTGTGCTGCGAGAGAAAAGTGATTGGGACAAGCCGCTGCCGCCAGGACGCGGGCGAGGCGTGGCGTCACGCATTTACAATATTTCCCCCGTGGCGCAGGCGGTAGAAGTGACCGTTGCCGAGAACGGCGATTTCACCGTCGATCGCGTCGTCTGCGTAGTGGACTGCGGTTTTGCCGTGAATCCGCTGGGCGTTGAGGGTCAGGTCGAGGGTGGCCTGTCCTTCGGTCTGGGAGGTGTGGCGTTTGGCAATATCGATATCGTGAATGGCGAGGTGCAGCAGAGTAACTTTCATGACTATCCCGTCATGCGTCTGCCGCAGATGCCCAAGGTTGAAGTGCATATACTTCCCAGTGACGAACCACCCACCGGAATTGGAGAGCAGGCAACGACGCCAATTGCACCGGCTGTTGCCAATGCCTTATTCAATGCGACAGGGCGTCGTGTGCGTCGATTCCCCTTGTCGAGTCAGGGTTTTAATCTGGTCTGAGGTTGCGATGGCGCTGGAACATATGGTGTGGCTGACCCCTAAAGCGGGGGTAAGCGATGACAAAATGGAAGAGATCCTCGCGTCGATTCGCGCGCTGACTCATATCCCGGGTGTTCTGGCGATTTCGGCGGGTCAAAACATCACAGAGCGCGCCAATGGTGCGACCCATGGCGTGCTGGTGACCCTGGAGCGGTCATCTGACCTGCCAGATTATTTGGGGCATCCCGACCATCAGGCAGTGGGGGCAGTTCTGCGCGAGCACTGTGAAGTGCTCGCGCTCGATTACGAACGCGAGTAATTTAGCGATCGCTCACCGTTCCTGCACTGCGTGGCGCAAAGACCAGTAGGGCATTGCCCGCCTCATGGTTGTATAGCCCATAACCCGAGTTGATGACCATGTGGCCCGCCCCAATCGCTGGGCCTGAGCCACTCATACCGCCACCCTTAGCGACCACGCCGTTGGTACCAGTAACAGGTGTAGTGGTGTCGTACGACCAGACGATGTCACCGCTGGCGCCATCATAAATACGAATAACCCCGTCCAGATGTCCGGCAACGACCGCGCCATCCGTTGCGGTGATAGCGGCAGAGACGCCCGGGTCGCAGAACGGTCGGCCGTCCCCACATACATTCTCCTGCACATGCTGCCACAGGATCTCACCGGTCGCCGCGTTGACTGCCGATACGCCCGGCCGCGCCTGCTCCGGGTCGAGCCACTCGCCATTGCGGGTATCGTTCATGTCGTTGATTGGTACGTAAACGGTGGTGCCGTCAGAGGCCATACCAAAGTGTACGCCGCCCTGAATGCTGCCACGTCCCAGCTTGACCTCCCATAGTTTGGTCTGCCCCGTTTCCCAGTCCAGCGCAAATACGCGACCGTCTTTTTGGCCTGCAACAACGACGGTTTTGCCCGCGCTGATTTCGACCAGCAGCGGACTCGAAGCCTGATCATAATCTGGACCATCTTCTGTGGGGCAGTTGGGGTTGTCTGCCATCATACAGGCCACATTCCAGGCATCCCCCGGGAAGGTTTGTCGCGACCAGACTCGCTCGCCCGAATCGAGGGCAACCGCAATCACGGCGTCGCTATTGGTATCGGCGGGTGAGGAATAGTTTTCTCCAGTGCCGAAAATGAGGAGATTTTTTTCCACGTCGACAGTCGGGCTGGTCCAGACGGGCGCACCAGATGGCCCGAGCATATCGGTACCTGCGCTGGTGGTGCCCACTGCCGAGGGAGGATTGGGAATGGCATAGCTATCCCACAGCACGCCACCGTCATTGCCATCAACTGCCATCACGTGGCCCCGGAACGTGCAGCAGGCGTAGTCCGGATTGGCCGCCGTGACCACCTCAAGGGAAGAGACGGGCACGTAAAGGTTGCCGTCTGTAAATGCGGGGGTGCCAGTGAGGGTGGCGCTATGATGCTCGTCCGCACTGGTTTGCCAGATCAACTCGCCCGTGTTGGCGTCAACGGCGTAGAGATTGGCAATGATGTCTCCGAAGTAGGCAGTGGGGATGCCCTCTGGACCGCGGCTGCCCAGCGTAATTCCGGTGCGGACTTCGGCGCGCGCGGCAAAGGTCCAGCGAACGCAACCCGTCTCCAGATCGAAGGCGTATACCGTACCGTCCTGACTACCAACGAATACCGCATCCATAGCGATAGTGGGTTGAGATCTCGCGCGAGTGGAAGCGGGGAACCCAAAACTCCATTTCAGCTCGAGGTCTGCAATTTGGGAGCGATTGAAGCCAGCAATGTCAGCGGGTACATAACGTCGTGTGTCGTGTCCCCAGCCAGTCAGTCGGCTTTCATCAAGCGCAGTAAACGCTGCGGCGGGTCCTTCACACCAAGCGACCTCTGGCGCCGCATTGGGATCACCCAAGCGCATTTGCGTGATGTACTCCACAATGTGCTGCTTATCTTCGTCCGAGAGATGCGCGGCTTGGGACTGCATGATGCCCTCGGTAATGGACCGGTAGAGCACTTGGGGCGACATCAGTTCCAACCACGTAGTGTGGGGCGCTTTATATACTTGAGCTTCGTGGCAGCCGGCGCAGTGCTCTATGTACAGCGGCTTGCCGGGTAGCGCATCCCGATCGCCAAGGTCGCCCACCCAGGCATATTGCTCGTCCATCGATCCGAGTGTGGCGGGTTCTTCCGCTTGCTCGGTAATCTCCTCAGCGGCCTGCTCGCCCTGACATCCGAGCATCACCACGGTTGCCAGCAAGGCTAGCCATCGTCCCAATTTATTCCCCAGTTGGCTCTTCATCATGTTGACGCCCCGTTATTGCTATTCAGGAAATCATAAAGGCTTAGGGACGGGATTGGTATGGACATTTCAGATGACGGGCACGCTGGTTTACACCCGGAAAGCTCGTTAAGGTGTCGTTCGGATTATCGGTTTTCGTTTGGCAACACGTTGGAGGACAGGGGTATGGCGCGTGAGAATCTCTGGTTAGTAAAGTGCATGGACCGAGACGGCGACGATGTGAATGATTTGCGCGAGGAGCATATGCCAGGCCACCTCGCCCATATTGAGGCAATCGTTGACCATATTGCGATGGCCGGGCCGCTCAAAGATCCCTCTGGTGAGAGGATTGTGGGAAGCATGCTTGCCTATCGGACCGATGATCTGGAGCAGGCCAAGGCGTGGTTAGAGGGAGACCCCTATGCGCGTTGCGGCATTTGGGGGTCGATAGAGTGGTCGCGACTCGTGTTGGCTGCGGGCACTTTGGCGGGGGGTGTGACCTGGTAGGCGGCTTCACACTCTCTATTGCGTTTACGCGCTCAGCCGTCTGGTAAACCCTTAAGTAGACCAAGACGGCACACCCTATCGTTGACCTTTTGAGGTTCTTGCTCTGACTTAGGTCAATGCGCGTCGGGGCTCACTAATATTTTTTACGAAGCCAGAGCAAGCCGAGAATTCCCAGTACCCAGAACATGCCATGAGGCACGACAGGTATTGCCTCGGGTATCCTTGCAATAGCCTCCCTGAAGAGCACCCAGGCCTGATCTGTTGCGCTTACAGTGGAGGCTCTCGTGGCCGTACTGCTCGAGGCTCTCGCCGAGACCGTCACCACATTGTTATGAACACGCGCTCTAACGTTGGGTTCCGGCGCCTCGCTGAACTCGCATCGCATGAAGTCTCCAGCCTGCACCGATGCAGGCACTTCACAGCTACCTTGGCCATCCAGATCTCCGTAAACTGAGTCAGTCAGGCTGACGATCTCGACGGCGTAGTCATTGCGGTTTGTGATGACGAGCGTAAAAGTGACCTCGTCGCCCGGGTCTATCAGATTCGCAGAGGGTGTCTTGATCAGGCTGATATCCATCGGTACCGCCTCGAACTGCACGCCTGCGGTATCAAAGCCAATCACCGACTCGCCGCTGTCCTCGCCGACGCCCACAGCGAAGATCGTGTCACGCTCGATAAAACCCGTGTTGCCCTGCAAGCTTTCTGTGAACTGGCATCGATAAATAGCGCCGGCGGTAATTTCGATTGGCGATGCGGTGCTAATCGTGTCACAGGTGCCACGCTGGCTCAGATTGCCATGAACGTCGTCCACCAGTTCATCGATCAGGACTGCCTCTGCGGCCGAGGCGTTAATCACCTCCACGGAAAATGTCACGTCACCCCCCGTCGCAGGCACTCTGTCGGGTGTGGCAATTTTATTAACTTCAATAACGGGTGACGGCAAGGCGGGGGCGTCGGCGGGCACGAACTCTACTTCAGCGGTGGCCTCTGCGGCGACCGCCGAGCCATCATCAGCGGTGCCTGAGGCGGTCACTGTGTCCGGGAAATACGCCAACTCAGTGGGGATTGCCTCCCCGGTTTCGGGCACGGTGCCCGTGAAGGTGCATTCGATCGTAGCGCCCTTTGGCGGAAGTACGAGCGCAAGCGGGTCGGTGACAGCGACATCGCCACAGTCCAGCCCCAGGCCCGTGACATCGCCGTGGTAACTGTCTGCGAGCGAATTCACAGTGATCGTTTTAGCCTGGGAGTGATTCTCGAGCACGAGCTCGTAGGTCACAGCGGTGCGATCCCGAATGACGGCCGGGAAGGGTAGCTTGGTCAGGCGCAGTACGGCGGGCGTGTCTCGGAAGGTCACCGTCGCCGAATCGGAGTCTGTGATCTGTTGGCCTGTTAAGGGGGTCTGCGCGATGGCAGTGACGGTATTGACGTCGGTGGCTGGCGCGCGACCAGCCAATTCCAGAGTGTATTCGCAGCTATAAGACAGACCGACCCCGATAGTTTGTGGCAAAGCGCAGCTGCCCACCTTATCTAGCGAGGTGGTGACCCCCGCGCGGCTATCGTCAAGGGCGGTAAGCTCCAAGTTGGTTTCACCGTCATTCCAGACCTCCACCTGATAACGAACGGCCCCACCGGGCT
>CAYQUE010000079.1:0-6055 GCA_964420615.1 uncultured Alteromonadaceae bacterium
AACTCAGATGATCTAGTCGCGCCAACAGGCGCGTCCATGCAACTTGCTGCTCGAGACGAGAAATGCCGGCACCGGGGCACAATCGAGGGCCGGCCGAGAAGGACAAGTGCCGACTTGCGGCTTTTCGATCGAGCTTTAGCGCCATGGGACACTCAAACTCGTCGGGGTCAATGTTGGCCGCCGCCCAGCGCAGATGAAGCACAGAGCCTCTCGGCACTTCGACATCGCCAAATACCTCGTCGCGACTGGTCAGGCGAGTCGACAGCCCCTGGGTGGGCGCCCGCAATCGCAGCGACTCTTCAATAAAGGTCCGCAACAGTGAGGGATCAGCCTGCAATGCCTCAAACAACCCGGGCCGATCGCAAATCAACTGTGCCTGTTGCTCCAACGCGTACTGAGTCGTCTCCAAACCACCCAGCACCATTGCATATACGATGCCGTTGATCTCGAGGTCCCTTAACTTACGATCAAGTGGCTTGAACACTACCTGCGTCAAAAAGCTGATCATGTCGTCAGCCGGCGACTGCCGTTTAGCACGAACGATGTCCTGCACATACTCCTTGAAGCCATCGAGCTGGGTGAACTGTGCGGCCAGCTGCTCATCGGTCAGGCGGTTCAAATGGCCCTCACCGTAAACAAAGGGCATGACCTGCGCCTCTCCCCATGCCGCCAGCTGCGGGATATCTGACTCGGGAAAACCCAGCACCTCCGCCATCACCTGCTGCGGCAACGGCCGTGCGAAGGCCTGCACAAAATCCACCTCGCCTGCATTCGGTAATTTGTCAATCAAGGCGTCGACGCGTCGGGTGATCATTTCGCGATGCCGCTCGGCGCCCGGGCCCACCCAGGGATCCGTGAGCTCCTGTCTGTGAGCTCGCCAGAGCTCAACCGTTGGGCGCAGCGTGAGCATGGAGACCATCATCATGTTGATGTAGTCCATGTCCTCGGGGGGTGTCTTGGCGGCCGCCATTTGCTCGAGCATGAGGGAGGTAATGGGGGTGTAGCGAATCGGGTCTTTGACCACCCGATTGATATCGTCATAACGGCTCAGAATGAACGCGTCCGTATCGGGCGTGAGACCCTCACCCGGCAAACGGTGCACCGGCGCCTCACGGTGCAAGATCGGGTACGCGTCGTACCAATGCTCCTGAGCCCCCTCAGCGAAGAGATCAACATCTTCGATGTCTCGAGGGCACGTTAGTCCTGAGGACTGGCCGGGAGTTTCTGGCATGCCGGTAACCACGCGCTCACGTTAACCACCTGAACGTCTATCCAACCCGAATAACGCGATGATCGCAATCGTGATCTGATCGTTCAGTGTCAGAGGGTTGGCTGAGCGGGTGAGGAGTCAGCCAACGCGAATGCAGGCTGCAGACAGAAAATGGTCGGGACGGCAGGATTTGAACCTGCGACCACCACACCCCCAGTGTGGTGCGCTACCAGACTGCGCTACGCCCCGAACGGACGCGGATCATACCCAAATTTAGGGGGGGTTTAAACCGAAGAAAGCAGCGAGCGCGCCTTTTCCAGATCACTGAGGCTCTCGCGAATTGCGGCCTGAATCTCCACCGGCGTGGGTTCTCGGCGCTCGTTACTCAATCGTTGGCGCGCACCGCCAATCGTATAGCCCTGGGAATACAGCAGGCTGCGGATGGTCCGGACCAGCTCCACATCCTCTCGCTGGTAATAACGGCGGTTGCCCCGCCTTTTTACCGGGCTCAACTGCGGAAATTCCTGCTCCCAGTAACGGAGCACGTGCGGCTTCACCGCGCAGAGTTCACTGACCTCACCGATCGTGAAATAACGCTTCCCCGGAATCGCCGGGAGCTCATCGTTGTGACTGGCGTCAAACATCAAGCAATCCTTCTTCGCCCATGCTCACATCGACCCGCGCCTTGAGTTTTTGACCTGGTTTAAAGGTCACCACGCGGCGGGCCGAGATTGGAATCTCTTCACCGGTCTTGGGGTTGCGGCCCGGACGCTGTCGCTTGTCACGTAAATCGAAGTTGCCAAAGCCGGACAGTTTGACCTGTTCGTTGTTTTCGAGACAAATGCGAATTTCTTCGAAGAACTGCTCGACCAACTCTTTCGCCTCGCGCTTGTTCAACCCCAAACGCTCGTGCAGGCGATCTGCCATTTCAGATTTGGTCAGCGCAGTCATCGGTCCTTCAGTGCCTCAATCGGGCACCCAGCTTTTCCCCCAAGGAAACAATTACTTGAGACAGTGCATCACTGATCTCTTGGTCGGTTAGCGTGCGACTTTGATCCCGGAAAGTCAAACCTACCGCCAGACTTTTCTCGTTATCAGCAACCGCGTCACCTTCGTAAACGTCGAATATCACCGCGTCGGATAAGCCCGGTCCTGCTGCCGCACGCGCTTCAACCAGTACGTCGGCAGCGGGTATCGCTCGGTCCACCACTACTGCAATATCCCGACGAATTTCGGGGTAGCGCGAGATATCCTCATAATCGGGAATGCCACGACCGGTGATAGCCGCCAAGTCCAACTCAGCAACAAAGGTCTGATCCGGCAAATCCAACGCGCGAGCCGTTGTCGGGTGGACGCGACCGACTACGCCAACCACCTGCTCTCCCACCGACACCTCTGCAGTTTGCCCATCGTGTAATCCCGAGCGCACCGCCGCTCGAAATCCGATCGGCTCGTCAATACCCGCTAACAACGCCTGCACTTCGCCCTTCATATCGTAAAAATCGACAGAGTCTGCGCGATTCGACCATCCCTCGGGTGCTCGACTACCGCACATGAGCAGGGCCAAGGTGGGCTTTTGCTCCAGCTTCGCACCCGGCAAAAAACGCAACCCCGTCTCGAACAACCGTACTCGAGGGCGCTGCCGTTTTATGTTGTGCGCCGCCGCCCCAAACAGCCCGGGCAATAAGGAAGTCCTCATCACAGCAAGATCAGCTGAAATAGGATTACGCAAGGCAACGGGATCCAGCGCCGGGTCCATAAGCCGTTGCCACTCCGGACTGACAAAGCTGAAGGTAATCGCCTCATTGAATCCCCGCGAGGCCAATCGTTGCTTGAGCAGCGCGACGGGAGCCACGGTCTCAGGCTGGCCGCGCGTTGAACCGAGACCACCCAGCGGCGCCGCGGGAACGTTGTCATAGCCATAGAGACGCGCGACCTCTTCAATCAGATCTGCCTCTCGCCCCATGTCAAACCGCCAACTCGGCGCTGTACACAGCCATTGGTCAGTGACTGTATCAACCTCGACCGCGAAGCCCATTGCCGTAAAGAAGCGCGCCACCGTCTCTGGGGCGACGTCAACGCCCAGCATTTGTCGGATCGCCGATACGCGCAAGTTGACAGGTTCACGAACGGGCAAATCCGCCGGCGAGGAAACGTCGACTACAGGACCCGCCTCGCCGCCCACGCACTCGAGGAACAATGCGGTTGCACGCTCAATCGCGGTGTAGACGAGTTCCGGGTCAACGCCTCGCTCGTAGCGGTGAGAGGCATCCGTATGCAAACCGTATTGGCGCGCTCTCCCCGCCATCAGCTCTGGAGTGAAAAAAGCGGCTTCAAGAAAGAGGTGCTTGGTCTCGGCACTGATCCCACTACCCTCACCGCCCATGATACCTGCCATCGCCAACGCTTTATCATGGTCTGCGATCACCAGCGTACCTTCGCTGAGCGCTCGCGACTCACCGTCTAGCAAGACAATGGATTCATCGGTATGAGCTTCTCTCACTACGATGCCACCTGAGAGTGTTTCGAGATCAAATGCGTGGAGCGGTTGACCCAGCTCGAGCATCACATAGTTGGTGATATCAACCACTGCGTCGATCGAGCGGATACCCGCGCGTCTCAGACGCTCGACCATATAGAGCGGCGTCGGTCTGCCGATATCCACATTGCGAATTACGCGCCCCAGATAACGTGGGCATTTGGCGGGGCACTCGACTGATACAGGAAATTGCTCCTCGATCGTCGGAGTAATCGCCGTCAGCGCCGGCGGGGTCATCGCCGTGTCCGTCGCCGCAGCCAAATCTCTCGCCACGCCCATCACACTCAAACAATCTGCTCGATTGGGTGTCAGGCCAATCTCGATCAGCTTGTCGTCAAGGTCGAGATAACTTTCGATAGACGCACCCACCGGCGCGTCGGCGGCCAATGCCATCAGACCATCGTGATCATCGGACAACGTGAGCTCCGCAGCAGAACACAGCATGCCTTGCGATTCGAGACCCCGCAGCTTGGCTTTCTTAATCTTTATCCCACCCGGTAGCGTGGCCCCGGGTTGTGCCAAGGGCGCCTTGAGGCCCGCCGCCGCATTGGGTGCGCCACAGATGATCTGCACGGTCTCCGTACCGGTATTGACCTGACAAACCCGAAGTTTGTCCGCGTCAGGGTGCGGCTCAGCGGAAATAATTTCAGCCACGACGACCCCACTCAGCCCTTCGGCAACGGGGGTCACGGCATCCACCTCCAGCCCCACCATCGTCAATTGGTGCGCCAGAGCGTCGGTATCGAGGGTCGGATTAACCCACTCTCTCAACCAGTTTTCAGACAGGATCACGCCGCCACCTCAACGGAACTGCGCCAGAAAGCGCAGGTCGTTTTCAAAATTCAGGCGAAGATCGCCGATCCCGTAGCGCAGCATCGCGAGACGCTCCACCCCCATACCAAACGCGAACCCCTGAAAGCGTTCCGTATCGACGCCACTCATCTCGAGCACCCGCGGGTGCACCATGCCGCAACCCATGACTTCAAGCCATCCGGTGCCACTGCACACCCGACAGCCCTCGCCGGCGCATTTGACACATTGAATATCGACTTCTGCCGAAGGCTCAGTAAATGGGAAATACGAGGGGCGGAACCTAACAGCAAGGGTTTCTCGCTCGAAAAACGCGTGCAGGAAATCCTGAATGATGCCCTTCAGTTGCCCGAAGCTGACGTCTTCGTCAATTAACAACCCTTCGACCTGATGAAACATCGGAGAATGGGTGAGATCGGAATCACAGCGATAAACGCGGCCGGGGCATATCACCCTGAGAGGCGGCTCGCGCGTCTCCATGGTCCGTATCTGTACACCAGAGGTATGGGTGCGCAGCACATGGGTATCGTCGATGTAGAAAGTGTCATGCATCGCCCTGGCCGGGTGATGCGCTGGAATATTGAGCGCCTCGAAATTGTGATAGTCATCCTCGATTTCCGGGCCCTCAACCACTTCGAAACCTAGCTGGGAAAAAAAAGTTGCCATGCGCTCAATAGTGCGCGTGATGGGATGCAGGGCACCGACGTCCTCGAAGCGACCCGGCAAGGTCACATCGAGAGTTTCACGCGCCAACTGCTCGCCGATCGCCGCTTGCTGCAGCGCCGCTTTGCGCTCGGCAAGCTGCGCGTTAAGCAGCTGCTTAAGGGCATTGATCTCGGCACCGGCCTGGGGTCGCTCCGCAGCGTCTAGCTGACCTAGCGATTTCAGCAGATCGGTAACGCGGCCTTTCTTTCCCAGCAGGTCCACTCGCAGTTTTTCAAGTGCACCAGTATCACCCGCAGCTGCGATAGCCGCGGTTGCTTCAGCCTTTAGGTCATCGAGAGCTTGCATCGAATCGATGGTGCGGATTCATCTGAGCGTGTCAACAAGAAAAAGGGAGACCACTGCCTCCCCTCTCACTCACGGGTCAAATGAACCCGACTCCGCTGCGCTGGTTCAGGCTGCCAGCGCTGTACGAGCACGCTCGACAACGGCAGCGAACGCGGCTTTGTCGTGCACAGCCAGGTCGGCTAGCACGCGACGATCCAGCGCGATGTCCGCGCGCTTGAGACCGTTAATCAAGCGGCTGTAGGTCATCCCGTTAGCACGTGACTGTGCGTTAATGCGGGTAATCCACAACGCTCTAAACTGGCGCTTTCGCTGGCGTCGATCACGGTAGGCATATTGCCCAGCCTTGGTGACAGCCTGCTTGGCTACGCGAAACACGCGAGAACGCGCGCCGTAATAGCCCTTGGCTTGCTTCAGAATTTTTTTATGACGACGGTGCGCCGTCACTCCACGTTTTACGCGAGGCATAAGTCAGTTCTCCTGATGAA
>CAYQUE010000080.1:0-6040 GCA_964420615.1 uncultured Alteromonadaceae bacterium
CAAATTGCCGGCCCACCCGCTACATTAACGACCGTCCCCCACAGTCAATCCCGCAAGACCAATCCCGCGGGGCCAATCCCATAAGGAGAGTGACGATGTCTTACCAAGATGTGCCTCTACAGGACCGGGTCGATATCGATAACCTGTTCTCCGTTTATGCCTACACTCTGGATGACGGCGATGCCGACGGTTGGATCGCGCTCTATACGGAAGACGGCGTATTCGATGCGCCAGGCATTAATCGCTTTGAGGGACCCGAAGGTCTTCGCAGTATTGCCAATATTGTGATCGAGGCCAGCAAGGGCAACTGGCGCCACACCGCCACCAATGTGCTGGCCACCCCCGGCCCGCATAAAGACGAAGTCACAGTCCGCCTGCGTACGCTCGTTACCGACTGGAACGTGGATCCCGCGGGCACACAATTTAATGACTATCGCGGCACGTTGGTGCGCATTGATGGTCACTGGCGCATTAAGGAATTGATCGCAACACCAACTAAAATCATCGTTTAGAACCGCGTTGTTGCGCTCTGCCAAGGGGCGCACCGGGCTCTGTGCTCGCAGCGCTCTAGGGTACGGCGGCCCTTTTTAACCGGGGCCGCATCCGCTAATCTTCACCCCTCAAAAAAACCGCGCTATTGCGCGATGCAGCACGCAGGGGGCAACACCGTGACACAGAGCTGGGATCTTTTAATAAAGGGCGCGAAGGTGTTTGATGGCAGTGGCGCCTTGCCGAGCGTTCAGGACGTGGCCGTCCGCAATGGCAAGATCGCCGCGCGCGGGGATAACCTGCCTACCGACGCCGCTAGCCAGGTGATCGATGGCCGCAACCAGTGGCTGGTGCCGGGCATGCTCGATATCCACACGCATCTCGACCTCGAGGTGGACGTAGAACCCGCCCTCCCCGAGGTGGTTCGCCACGGCACCACCACCGTGTTGGTAGGCAACTGCAGCCTCGGCACCAGCTTTGGCACCCAGCAATCCGGTGAGCAGGAGCCCATTGTGGATTGCTTTACCCGCGTAGAGAACATTCCCAAAACCGTGTTGCGCAAGGTGGCTGAAAAGATCACGTGGGACAACACCGGTGACTACATGGATCACTTTGCCGACATGCCTCTCGGCCCCAACATCGCTGCCTTTGTGCCCCACTCTATGCTGCGCGTGGAGGTCATGGGCCTCGAGGCCAGCGTAAGTCGCAAGCCGACCGAGGCGGAACTGTGCAAAATGGAAGCACTGCTTGAGGCCGCCATGCAGCAGGGCTACATGGGTTTGAGCACCGACGGCCTGCCTTTTCACTACTTGTCGAATGACCCCAACACCGAAAAACGCATTCCGACCCAGTTCGCCAGTTTTGGCGAGCTCAAGCGCCTGCTGAAAATTGTGCGCAAGTACGATCGCGTGTGGCAGACCACACCGATCATCGAGAACCGGTTGATGGCGCTCTTTTACTTCACGCTGACCAGTGGGCGTTTGTTCGGCAAGCCGCTCAAGACCTCGGCACTTTCTGCAATGGAGATGACCGCCGCACCGAAGACCGCCAAACTCTTTTTAAACGTGGCGCGCCTGCTCAATACTTGGCTCTTTAAGGGCAAGCTGCACTTTCAGGCGCTGGGCACCAACTTCCGCGTGTGGTCAGACGGTATCGTCAGCCCATTGTTCGAGGAAATGAAATCCACCGCGCAACTCATCGCCAAAGAGTATGAGGATCGCGAGGGCCGCATGGCGCTGCTCAATGATCCCGCCTGGGTGGAACTGTTCCGCAAGGAATGGATGCATGGCCGCACCGGCGGTGACTTTGCGAGCTGGAAAACCCGCAAAGGCTTCCCTGATTCTCTGGTCATTCGCGACGGCAGCATGCTGATTTTTGATGGCGCGCCGGTCACTGACTGGGATGGCGAGTCGATGGCCGATGTCATGGCACGCGTGCAGCGCTATAACAGTGGCGAGGCGGCCGCGGCGCGATCCGATGCCGAACGAGACGCCTTTGAGCTGTTCCCCAAAGTGCTGCGCGACGATGCCGACTTTATGCTGCATCTGATGCGCACTTACGATAAGAGCTTTCGCTTTTATGCGGACATCGCCAACAAAGGCAATAAAGCGACGCTGGACTTTTTGCTCGACGAGCATGCCCTGCCCGGCTTTAACGACTCGGGCGCGCATATCACCAATATGGCGTTCTTTGACTCCAACTTGATGTCGCTGAAGTTAGCCAAGGAAAAAGACGAGGCCACCGTGGCGCGCATGGTGCAACGACTGACGTCGGAGCCGGCAAGCATTTTTGGTCTGGATGTGGGCTCATTGGCGATTGGCGCTCAGGCCGACATGGTGCTGATTAACCCCGACGCGCTCGACGGCTGGGAACCGGATCAGACCCGTAAACTCGAATACCGCGACGCCTTTGGTCACGAGCAAATGGTAAACCGGCCCGAAGGTATCGTGGATTCGGTATTTATTAACGGCGTGGTTGCCTGGAAAGACGGCGCCGCTCAAGCCGCACTCGGCCAGGAGACCTTGGGCCGCGCACTGCGCGCCGCCTGAGCTACCACTCGGCGATCAGTGGCGCCAGCGTTTGGCGCCACTGTGCGTACCCCGCTGCATTCAGGTGCAACCCGTCTTCAATGTAATACGGGCCGGGCTCGCCATTAATCAATAGCGGTGTGGCGAGATCGATATAACCCAGCACAGGGTCCGACGCCGCATGGGCCGCCACCCGCTGATTCACTGCGTCCATCACCGGCCAATACGACCACCGCACCTTACTCGGCTTGATACTGATGAAATGCAGCTCCGTTTCGGGGAGATCGCGCTTTACCCACTCCACGAGCGTCAGGTAGTCCGCAAACACCGCGTCGGCAGACTTGCCGCGACCCACGTCGTTGTCTCCGACGTAGAGCAAGATCTTGCGCGGCGCATACCGCGTGATCACGCGCTCGTAGTAATAAAAAATATCCGGGAACTCGGCGCCACCAAAGCCGCGGTTCACCAGCTCGGTGTCGGGGAACGCAGCGGCAGTGGGCCACATACGGATGCTCGAGCTGCCCACAAATAAGATGGCACCCTCGGGGACATAATTCTTACTGTCCCACTCCTGAAAGGCGACGATTTCCCCGGCGAAACGCAGCGGGTCCAGGTTTGGCAACTCGGCAAAGACTGGGGCGGCGATACCATTCACCGTGATCGCCAACGCGAGACCACAACGCCGAAGGATGTGAGATAAACGCATACCGTTGTCTCCGAAGGCTGGGGATCCGATACCGGCGCGCCGTCACGCCAACGCCTTTTACAGGCAATAAAAAAGCGGGGGCAACCATCACCCCCGCTCTACCGCTACCACATCCCCCAGGATTATTCGTACGAGAGTGCCGTGGCTTTGCCCGAGAACACTCTGTGTACGTAAACAGTGTAGCCCAATATCGCCGGCAATGTGACGATTGCGCCCCAAAATATGAACTGCAGGGATTCCGTGGCCGCGGCCGCCTCCCAGAGGGTCATGCGGCCGATCACGATATCGGGGTAAATGCTATATGCGAGGCCGATTGCGGCCATCAGGCAGATGACCATTAAGGCCACAAAAATGAACCAGCCGTAGCCCGCGTGGAGGACTTTGGGGCGGCGCAGCATCCAATCCATGCCCAGAATCGCCAGCGCGCAGCTCATCGGGATGGGTAGCAGCCCGATCGCGTCGGGCAGCTTGAACCAGCGGTCGGCGATCTCGGCACTCACCAGCGGTGTTGCGATCGACACCAGTAACAGCGCAAACGCCATCGGCGGTAGCGCCAGCCGGCACCAGTGCGCCGCTTTGTCGAATAACTCGTCTTCCGTTTTGATCAGTAGCCAGGCGCCACCCAGCATGATGTAGAGCGCCGGGAGGGTCAGCGAAATCAAGATAGAGAACGCCACGCTCACCGCATCACCCGTGAGGCCGGTAATGTAAGCACCGAGCATCCAGCCCTGCGCCATTGAGGCCATCAGCGAGCCCAGCGCAAACAGCTTGTTCCACATCGGCTGACGGTGGTCAGCGGACTTTACGCGGAAGTCAAAGGCGGCGCCGCGCAGAATCAATCCGACCAGCATGATGGTCACGGGGATATAGAGCGAAGTGAGAATGATCCCGTGTGCCTTGGGAAAGGCAATCAGCAAGACGCCAACCCCCATTACGATCCAGGTTTCGTTGGCATCCCAGAAGGGGCCGATCGAGGCAATCATGGTGTCTTTCTCGGCGTCGGTGCCGAAAGGCAGCAACATGCCTACGCCAAGATCAAACCCGTCGAGAATGACATAGAGCAGTAGCGACAGTCCCATCGCTGACACAAAGAACAGCGGCAGTGCCTCGCTCACGTCGCGGCACCCACCAACGGCGTGCCGATCGGGTTGGAATCTTCCTCGAGCAGTCGCGCAGGCTTCAAAGCCATGATTCTGAGCGCCTTCATGTAGGCAATCATCAGCGCGAGATACAACCCGACGTAGCCAAACAACGTGCCCGACAGCGTCGCGGTCGGGTGCTGCGCTACGACATCGGCAGTGGATACCAGACCCTGCACGATCCACGGCTGGCGGCCAATCTCAGTGACATACCACCCGGCGACGCTGGCCACCCAGCCCGAGAAAGTCATCCACGACACCACCGAGAGCGCGAGTCCCGAGAGCGCGCCGCGGCGGAACAGCTGCCAAACACCCCACCAGGACACCAAGAGCATCAGGGTGCCGACACCCGTCATCACGCGGAAGGACCAGAACACCGGCGCCACGGGCGGGTGTGCGTCAAAGTCGTTGAGGCCTTTGACCTCACCGTCGAGCTCGTGAGTCAGGATCAAGCTGGCCGCATAGGGAATTTTGATCGCAAAGTGAGTCTCGCGAGCGTCTTCATCAGGGAGGCCGATCAACGTGAAACCCGCGCCCCGCTCCGTCTCCCACACCGCTTCCATCGCCGCGACTTTGGCAGGCTGATGCTCGAGCGTATTGAGGCCATGGAGGTCACCGGCCAAAATTTGTAGGGGGATAATCATCGCCGCGGTGTAGATCCCCGACTTGAGCACCATTTTGGTGGCGGGGCCATCCACGCCCTGGCGAATCCGCCAAGCGCACACACCGGCGACCAAAAACGCGGCCGTTAGCAAGCTCGCCAACATCATGTGGGTAAAGCGATACGGGAAGGACGGGTTAAAAATAATGGCCGACCAGCTCTCGGCGAAGAACTGCCCCTCCTCGATCGTATAACCGGCGGGGGTATGCATCCACGAATTCAAGGCCAGAATCCAGAAGGCTGACAGCGAGGTGCCAAACGCCACCAGAAACGTCGAAATCAAATGCGTGCGATTCGACACGCGCTGCTTACCAAACAGCATGATGCCCAAAAACGACGCCTCCAAGAAAAACGCGGTCAGTACCTCATAGCCGAGTAAGGGACCGGCGATGTTACCGGTGCGCTCCATAAAGCCCGGCCAATTGGTGCCGAACTGAAAACTCATGGTGATGCCCGACACGACCCCAAGCGCGAAAGTCAGTGCATAGACCTTGACCCAAAAGTTGTAGGCATGCTCCCAGTACATATCCGCGGTCTGGGTAAAGCGCACGCGGAAGAACAACAAGAACCACCCTAGACCGATCGTGATGGTCGGAAACAGAATGTGGAAGGTGATATTCGCGGCAAACTGAATGCGCGAGAGCACAAACGGGTCGAGTTCCATGGGGCACCTATTTCAGAAGGCCGGAAATATACGGAACTTGGCCCCCAAAAGCCGACTATTGGGCATGGTTTTTTGTCATGCGCCACATTCGTGAGATTTATGGGCTCAGCCCAATTAATTCCCAAAAGTTTTGCTCACACGCCCCCTCGCTATTCCAGCAACACCTGATCCTGATAGCGCAAATGCCCGTAAAACATCAACTTCTTGCCCAATTTCGGCCCCTGATCCGGGAGCGCTTGTTAACCATGCCGCTGTTTAAAGCTCTGAGTGTTGCGCTGTTGCTGCTGGGCGGTTGCGCCAGTGGCTCGGGGCAAGCCCAAACCGATACCCGCAGTGAGAGGGAGTGGCCCGTGA
>CAYQUE010000081.1:0-5964 GCA_964420615.1 uncultured Alteromonadaceae bacterium
ACGCGCGAACCGCTGCCGAGCCTGCTGAGCTTCAGGAGCTTGAAGACCAGCGCTGCATTTTCTTCCCTTTGTTCATGACGGGATACGTCATCGCTGATTTGCTAGCGGATAACAATTGGTTTAGTGCGCAGCAAGTGGTGGTCGGCTCCGCCTCATCTAAAACCGGTTTTAGCTCAGCGGCATTTGCGCGTTTGGCGGGCTTTGCCGGAGCGATCGTGGGGCTCACCGGAGAGCCGAATACGGCTTTTTGCGAAAGCTTAGACTGTTACGACCAGGTGCTGTCCTACGCCGAGGTAGAGGCGCTGCCTGATGTTGCGACCGCTTACATTGATATCGCCGGAGATGTCTCGGTGCGCGCCCGGTTACACCGCCACCTCAAGAACAAGGCCCGTTGCACGCTCCTGGTTGGAGCGACGCACTGGGATCAGTTTCAGAATTCCGTCGATGGCGGCTCGCTCCCAGGCAGCGCACCCGAGGTTTTCTTTGCACCCGCGCAAATCGAAAAGCGCGATGGTGAGTGGGGTCGCGGTGTGATGATGGGTAAGGCTTATGCCGCAAGTATCGAGTTGGTGCAGCGACTCGCACCCAACTTGTCGATGGAATCTCACCAAGGTGCTGATGCGTGTGACGCGATTTGGCAGGCATTGCTAGCCAACGAAATTTCAGGGCGGCAGGGCGTCATGATGTCACTGGGCGAATGACTTCGCCGGAAACAAGGGCTGTCGCCACTGAACCGATAAATTCTAGCCAGAGTATGTAGTCGAAGTATTGGCAAGGCCGGGGGCGTCGGGTATTCCCCGCCTCCATTTGAGGATTTTAGCAACCGTATGAAAAAACTCTTGTTGGTCGGGTTGGCGGTCGGATTGCCTGTGGGGTTGGCTACGCTGGTGAGTCCTTCGGAGGTGCGCATTGGGGGCTGGCCTGCGCTCACCGTATTGGCTCTGGCGGCATTCGCTATTCAGTGGTTGGCGTTTATCCCCGCTCGATTACTGAGGACCGAGCGGTTCTACGATCTGACGGGCAGCTTGACGTATATCGCTATCACCCTGGGGGCTATCGTTACAGCCGCCCGTCTCTCGAGCGTGCAATGGGTCATTGCAGCCATGATGGTTGTCTGGGCGGGACGGTTGGGTACTTTTTTGTTCCGCCGCATTCACGCGGTGGGCGGCGACCAACGCTTTGATCACATCAAAGTGTCCTCCTCCCGTTTTTTTGTCGCCTGGACCTTACAGGGTGCTTGGGTCGTGATGACCAGTTGCGCTGGCCTGTTGGCAGTGCTTAGCGCGGAGCCTGTGCCACCGGGGGCGTTGACGTTATTGGGCGCAAGTCTGTGGCTGCTTGGGTTTGTGATCGAGGTGACAGCAGATCGACAAAAAGCCCGGTTCCGAATGGACCCTGACAATCAGGGGCGCTTTATTCATTCGGGCCTCTGGGCGCGCTCGCGTCATCCCAATTACTTTGGCGAAATACTGCTTTGGGTCGGTATCGCGGTAATGGCGGCGCCTTATTTATCCGGGCCGCAATGGCTGGTATTGCTCTCTCCGCTGTTTGTTTACGGATTGCTGACTCGCGTCAGTGGTATCCCGACTTTGGCTCGTCGCGGTCAACAATTGTGGGGTGACGACCCCGCATACCTCGCTTATCTAGAGAGAACGCCGCGCCTGCTACCGCGCCTGTTTTAACAACGCGGTTAAAAGATACCGTCGGGCCGCTTTACTCCATCACAACGCCGGCAAAGTCGCCCGATTTGCGCCATTCGGAAAGGAGATTGAAAAATGGTATGGGTCCGTCGCCATAAGAGACCATCTGCTCAAAGTGGTCGCGCGGCTTGCCTTCGTTGTTGTAGTACCCCGGAGTACAGGTTTCATCGCCGATAATCCCGCCGCGCACCCCTTTGTCGATGATGGTTTGCACCCAAGCGGCCTCGGCCTCAAGGCTGGATTCCACGATTGTTTTGCCCGAGCGGAGCGCGTGCCCTACGATGTGAGCAACATGAGTCGCTACTTCGTCAAGCATGTGCGGATAGTTCACAGTAAACCCACCCTGAACTGTGCTCATCAGAAAGCAATTGGGGAATCCGTTAATGTGCATCCCATGGAGCGTGCGGATCCCTTTGGACCATTTGTCGCTCAGTGAGAGGCCGTCCCGGCCATAAATTTCAAAGCCCGTGATTCGCTGAAAGCCAGTGCCGACTTCAAATCCGGTGGCGTAAACAATGCAGTCCACCGGGTATTCGACGCCGTCTATCACTACGCCTGATTCTGTTATTCGCTCAACGCCTTGCCCGTCGGTATCGACCAGCGTCACATTGTCCCGATTGAAGGTTTGCAGATACTCATCGTGGAAGCAGGGCCTTTTGCAGAACATGCGGTACCAGGGTTTGAGCGCTTCTGAGGTTTCCGGATGCTCAACGAGGGCTTCGATGCGCGCACGCAGCTCGTTCATTTTTTCTAGGTTGGCGAGATCCATGATGTCATGCAGGCTGACTTCTTCGCCGCCCTGACTTTCGACATAAAGCCGTAACATTTTGCCGATCAGTGATGTCCAGCCGTCGTTGACCAAGTCAACATCCTGCGGTTGGCCGGTGACCAAGGCGTTGAAGTTATCCATCCGTTCTTTTTGCCAGCCGGGTTTCAGGTTTGCAGCCCACTCGGGGTCGGTCGGACGGTTATCCCGGACATCGATGCTCGAGGGGGTCCGTTGGCAGACATAGAGATGCTGCGTAGCCGCGGCGAGATGCGGCACGCACTGCACCGCGGTTGCACCGGTGCCGATGACGGCGATCCGCTTGTCGGCGAGCTTTGTCAGGCCGCCTGTCGAGTCACCTCCCGTGTAGTCGTAGTCCCAGCGGCTCGTGTGGAATGTATGACCCTTGAAGTCGCGGATGCCTGGGATGCCGGGGAGCTTTGGCCGATTCAGAGGGCCGCTGGCCAGCGATACAAAACGTGCGCGAATCGTGTCGCCACGATCGGTGCTCACTAACCATCGGTTTGTGTCTTCATCCCAGCGCAACTCGGTGACGCCGGTTTGAAAAAGCGCGCCGTCGTAAAGCTTGAAGTGTCGGCCAATCGCGCGACTATGCTCCAGAATTTCGGGTGCATGTGAGTATTTTTCTCGGGGTATGTAACCGAGTTCTTCCAGTAGCGGCAGATAGATATAGGACTCTACATCGCACTGAGCGCCGGGATAGCGGTTCCAGTACCACGTGCCACCAAAGTCACCGCCCTTTTCTACGATGCAGATTTCCTCGACTCCTGCTTGGCGGAGCCGTGCGCCTGCCAGCAATCCGCCGAAGCCTCCGCCAATGATCAGCGCATCAACTGTCTTGTCCACAACTTCGCGTTGGAATCCGGGTTCAACATAGGGGTCATCGATGTAGTGCGCCAGATCCCCGGCGATTGCAACGTACTGGTCATTACCGTCTGTGCGGACACGTTTATCGCGCTCCTCCGCATAGCGATAGCGAATCGCCTCTAGGTCTTTGAGGCGTGAAGTTTGCTGGGTCATGCGGATTCCTATAGCGCGGTATTGAGCGCCCCAACCTTTGCAAGTTGCGCTTTAAAAATCAAGGCGCGGTGGTTGGCTCACCTCACTGCGCACGAGAGAGCCGAGCGTCGATGAGTGCTGTGGCTGCGAGGAGGAGTAGCCCTAGCAGCACGCGCAGGTCCCCGAGATGAATCCGGGGCTCAATAGGATAGGCGATGGTCTTTTCCAGCCCCGCCAGCTTGAAGTTGTGGCGATCGTAGAATGCCGGGTTGCCGACGATATCAATAAAGGTTCTGCGACTGCGATAGCGCATGATCGCGCCGTGCGACCAGGATTCCGCGCCCTCGATGCCCATTAGGTCCAGACTGTTAGCGACTGATTTACCCACGATCACGGGATGGCTGGCGCGGGACAGCAACTCGGGAATCATGTGCTCCATGTAGAGATTGAGTAAGGTTTGCGCGTCCGCACTGGGTGGCGCGCCGTCCATTTCGGGCGGATCCTTGGCAATATCGACCGCATTGAACATCAGGAACTGGCGCCCTGTATCGTTACGGAGAAATTCGAGAAGGGTTCTCCGTGTTGCGCTGCCACCCAGATCTATATCCTGAGTCTTGGCAATAAAATCCTGAATTTCCGCCTCGGTAAGTGGGCCGCCGAAGTCTGTATACCAACTGACGAAGAGCGCATAGAGAAGCCCTGATAGAAGCCACAGTTTTCGTCGGCGGGTCATGTCGGCACTCTCGTCATCAATCATTTCCTCATCGGCACGCGCTTAATCAACAGCATCCCATTTACGTAGCAACTCCTAATAGAGGCGCCCTGCGACGGCGCTTACTTATTGGCATTATTTATGCCAATATATCCGCCATGTAGCGCGGTCGCAAGGAGCCCTTCCGGTGTCAGATGAACCTATCCAGTTAGTGGGAGGGACGGGCTCTCCGTATACACAAAAGATGGTGGCCTTATTGCGCTATCGTCACATCCCCTATGCCATCACCTGGGGTCAACCCGAAGTGATGTGCGAGGCACTGGGGGTAGAAGCCCCTAAGCCCACCTTTATGCCGACTTTCTTTTTTGAGGAGGGCGGCGCGCTGACCGCGCACTGTGACTCCACACCGATCATTCGTCGCCTCGAAGCCGAGTATGCTGGTCGCTCCGCGCTACCCGCAGACCCAGCAGTTGCTTTTATTGACTATCTCATCGAGGACTTCGCCGATGAGTGGTGCACGAAGTATATGTTTCATTACCGCTGGCACTTCCCGGCTGACGCCGACAACGCGGGCACTAAATTGCCGCTCAGCATGGACGTCTCCATGGCGCAGGCGCAGTTTGAGCAGTTCAAGGGCTTCATTGCCCAGCGACAGATTGAGCGATTATGGGTGGTCGGCTCCAACGATACGACGGCGCCCATTATTGATGGCAGCTACCGGCGATTTCTCATGGCGATGGAGGCTCATTTGGCGAATCAACCCTTTATGCTCGGTCGCCGACCGGGCGCGGGGGATTTCGGTTTGTATGGTCAGTTGAGTCAGCTGGTGACATTTGACCCGACGCCGAGGCAGATCGCCCACGACATTTCGCCGAGGACTGTGGCCTGGGTCGACAAGATGCCTGACGGCAGTGGCCTGATGCCTGAGGATTCAGATTGGATCGCTGTCGAGGAACAGCCTGAGAGTCTCAGGGGTTTATTGGCGGAAATTGGACGCGTTTATGCGCCCGCGCAGCTAGCTAATGCGCAAGCGGTATTAGCAGGCAAGAAAACCTGGGAGTGCGAAATCGACGGTGCACGCTGGCACCAGCGAACCTTCCCCTATCAGGCGAAGTGCCTTAATTGGACGCGCGATCACTACTCGCAGTTAGCGGCCAATGATCGTGCCCGCGTTGATAGGTTGATTGCCGGTACGGGGATCGAAACTATGTTGCACGCTGTCTGAATCATTTAAGCGGCAACTCAGATCGATTCCTATGTCATGTTCAAAAGGGCACTATGATTTTTACGTTAATCCACTTACCTCAGGAGCACAGACGCAGTCATGACTGACATCAAGGCCGCCGCGATTAAGAACCGGATTACAGACATTACCGGCACCCGATACCCCATTATTCAGGCGCCCATGAGCTGGATCGCGCGCGCGCAACTGGCCTCGGCTGTGAGTAACGCAGGCGGGTTGGGCATTATCGAAACCGGCTCCGGTGAGCTCGATGTGATTCGGGATGAGGTGGCAAAAATGCGTGACCTTACCGACAAACCCTTTGGCATGAATGTCGCGCTCGCCTTCGTAAAGGGCACCAACTTTATTGACTTTGTGATTGAGCAGAGCCTGCCCTTTGTGACGACATCATCGGGGAGCCCCGCGGTCTGTACCGAGATTTTCCAGCAGGCGGGCATCAAGGTCTTTCATGTGGTGCCAACACTCGATATGGCGCTCAAAGCGGTCGACTGCGGCGTAGACGGCTTGATTGTGGAGGGCGGCG
>CAYQUE010000082.1:0-5947 GCA_964420615.1 uncultured Alteromonadaceae bacterium
GGCATCCATTGCAAGGGCGCGGATGGCGTTCGCCAGTTGTATTTGAGACGGCATAGTGGCTCCAAGGGCACTCAGGGACAGTGAGGAGGCGTATTGTCGGCCAAGCGGGTGGCGCGGGCAAATAGACTTTGCGATTTTGCGGCCAGATTTTGATGCGATGGCTGCGCGGACAGCCCATTTGAGACGGCTTGCCGCATTCGAAGGGCGCTTTGGACTGGCAACGCTGAGCAAAGCGCTACGTTTTGCGAGGAAATAACCAGCGAATTTTTACCGATTTCTGCTTTTATGAAGGTTTTATTACCGGGCAGGCTTTGGGTATGATCAGGGAATCTGACTGCGGGGAAACCCGACGGGGTGAATGCGGTCAGACTATACGTATAGTCAAAGCAATAAACGGGTACGTCTACAGCGCTCAGGAGCCATCCAGACGCATAAAAGTAGCCGACCAAAACACGCTAGGAGAAGCTCATGACCAAGAAAAACGTCATGCACGATGCTGTCCGCTATGCTCTTTGCATATCGACAGGTGCACTGGCCCTCAACATGGGGGTTGTTACGGCGCAAGAAGGCGATGACGAGGCAAATGACGTAGAAGAAATTCTCGTTACTGGTTCGCGCATTTCACGCTCCACCCTGAACTCCATCTCGCAGGAGACGATTGTTATCTCCGCAGACGACATGAAGATTCAAGGTGACATTTCAGTCGCAGATGCGCTGAGAACGTCAAACCTGAACTCATTGGGATCTTTCCGGGAATCGTCCGGTAACAGCGCTCAATCTAACGCCACCATCGATTTGCGCGGTGTTGGTGCGGGTCGAACCCTGGTCATGGTTAACGGACGTCGTGTGGCCGGCTCCCCCTCTTTGGGCGGTGGCGGTACCGTCAACCTGAACATGATTCCATTCTCTGCAGTTGACCGCATCGAAATCGTCGCTGACGGCGCCTCGGCCATCTACGGTTCAGACGCGGTAGCAGGCGTTGTCAACATCATCTTAAAGCGCGACTACGATGGCTTTAAGCTGAGCGGCCGCTTTGGTGATCGTGATCGTGACGACGGCGAAGAAGAGTCGCTGTCCATGTTGTTCGGTGCCAGCTCGGACCGCGGCAGCGTGACCTTTGGTCTGGAATACGATAAGCGCGACGCGATATTCGACGCGGATCGTCACTTCACCAAGGCGAGCTACTCCGACCTTGATGGCGACGGCGATATCACCGGTTACGCCGAAACGGTCGGTGTCTCTTTCTACGGCTACACCGTGATCAACCCGCAGTACAACGGCCAGCCCTTTGATCGCAACGACCCCAATACCTGGCTGGTCTACCCCGGCGCGAACTGCCCGGACGACCCTACTGGTTCTGGATTCGTGGGTAAGATGCGTTCGGATCTCGTATTTGGACCCAACACCGGTTACTACTGTGGTTATGCCTACGCGTTGGTATCAGCCAACCGGGCTAGCCTCGAGCGAACCAACTCCTGGGTGTCTGCCGAGTACGAAATCAACGACAGCGTTGACGTCTACCTCGATGCCATCATTTCGGATAACGAGTCATTTGGCCGTTACGCACCTCCTGCGGCGCCTGGCCCAACTATTCCTGGCGACCCTCGTAACGACGTCGGTGCCAGCAGTGGATGGTTCCGTTGGGTGGACATCGGTCCCCGAGATAACTACGTCAACGATACTCTGGTAGACATCAATACCGGCCTGAAGTGGGATGTAACAGACAATGTGCGGGTCGACTTTAACTACTCGCATTCAGAGTACCGCTCTTCCTCGGTGGGCATGTACTACCTCAACTATGGTGGTATTGAGTACAACATCAACTACGGCATTGACGATTTCGAAACATTCGTCAACAACATCAAGCACACGACGCACAATGACGACCGTCAGAATCTGACCCGATGGTCTGGTGGTGTCCAGTGGGATATGTTCGAGATGGCTGGCGGTACTGCTGCCGTGTACCTCGGTGCTGAGTACTACGAAATCAAGTACCAGGCGCTGGTGGATGCTCAGTCGGAAGCCGGACTGGTTGGTGGCTCTGCCGGTAACTCCGCGAGAGGTTATCGCGACGTTACTGCTTACATGGCAGAGGGTGTATTCCCCGTATTGGATTGGATGGAAATCTCCGCGGCTTTCCGCGCGGACGACTACTCCGATTTCGGTAACGCGACGTCACCGCGACTCGGCGTGAACCTAGCCATTCCCGGCTACGAGCAGCTCCGGCTGCGTGCGTCGTGGGGTGAAGGCTTCCGCGCTCCCGACCTGTCAGACCTCTACGGTGCAACGGCGTTCTCTGCATCGGGTGGTACTGACTTCTGGGGCTGTCAGCAGACTGGCCAGGACCCCTGTCCGTCTCGTCAGTTCGATACCTACATCGGCTCCAATCCCAACCTCGATGCTGAAGAATCCGAGTCTCTCTCCTTCGGCGTAGACTGGGATTTCTGGGAAGGCGACATGATGAACTGGTCAGCTTCGGCTACCTGGGTACGCTTGACGCTCAAGAACACCATTGACTACGTATCGGCACAGGATCTGCTGAACCAAGACGCCACCTCTCGTAATTCAGGTGGTCCCGGTAGCCCCTATGTCACACGTACGGCAACGGGCTCGGTAGAGCGTATCGACGCTGGTTTTGTTAACGGCCAGATTGAGGTCGATCGCGAGGCGCTTGACCTCGGCATCGGCGGTAACATCGAT
Source organism: uncultured Alteromonadaceae bacterium (assembly GCA_964420615.1). Classification (GTDB taxonomy): domain Bacteria; phylum Pseudomonadota; class Gammaproteobacteria; order Pseudomonadales; family Halieaceae; genus Luminiphilus. The sequence goes on from CAYQUE010000082.1 coordinate 2,701, forward strand.
ACGTCCTTTGGTGTCTTTAACCTGCGATGGATGGGAACGAAGTATCTCACCTTTGAAGCAGAGGAGACCTACGGCAGCGGCGAGATCTACGACGCAGCTGGCACGTTGGGCTTCCCTGAGTGGAGAATGAACGCTCAGATCAACTGGACCTGGAATAACTTCTTCGCCAACTTGGCGTGGGACTATATCGGCGAGTCCGATTCCAGAGTCAGTGACTTGTCCTATGATTCATGGGATCAGCTCAATGCTTCTGTTGGATACAACCTGGGCCAGTGGGGCCAGATCACGGTAGGTGCGAACAACCTCACCGATGAAGACCCGCTGCTCAACGACTTCGGTACAGAAGTCGACGAGTACCAGTATCCGAAGGTGGGACGTGTTGCTTACGTTCAGTACACCATAGAGTTCTGATTTTCATACTCTTCAAACCTGAAAAAGGCCCGCATCTGCGGGCCTTTTTTTATGTTTCACTGCCGCGAATCGCCACCGTGCGTTAAGCTAGCGGCCCCGTTGAGAGGAGCACAACAGGCATGGACGCATGGAGCCGGTTCTGGCAACAAGGCCATACCACCACCTTCGGCAACTACTTTGAAGAAGGCTATGCCGGCCCCGTAAAAACCTGGCTAGACTCGCTGAAAGGCCACCTCGGGCCAGAGGCCTCCAGTTTGCGCGTATTAGAGCTGTGCTGCGGGAACGGGTCCCTGGTGCCTTTTTTGGTATCGCTCAACCGCCCTTTCACCTACACCGGTGTTGATGCGGCAAACGTCTCGCTCCCGACCATGGTGCGCGACGCCGCCACGCATTCTCAGGGCGCTATTGAAATGGTGCCCAACACGCCCGTGGAAGCCCTGCCCGAGCACATTGTCGGAATCGACTGCTGCCTCTCTATTTACGGGATCGAGTACAGCGAGCTCCCTACCACCCTTAACGGCACGCTTGCGCGCATGAGCCCTGATGGAAAGCTGTTTGCGCTGTTGCATCATCAGGATTCGATTGTCGCGCGGATGTCACGCAGGGCCGTGAGTGAATTTCACGCGACGGATATCGAGCTGATAGAAAACGCACTCTCTACCATACACGGGGCGTTACAGCGAGTAGGCAATGTTTCCGCTCTCAAGACAGACAGCCAGTCCGAACAGGCCCGAAAGTTTATGAACGGTATGGCCAACAAATACATCAAAGGCGCCACGTTAGAGAACGGGAATGCTTTCATGGCTGACCACGTACTAGCGGCCTTGCGGTTTTTCAAGCTGCTCGGCCAAAAATACAAGGTCCGTGAGCAATTCATTTCAGAATTACGAGAGGAAGCTCATGCCGCGCTCGAGCGTCACCAGCAGATGGTATCGGTGGCTAAAGACGCCGCAGACATGCAAAATCTGACCTCGGCAATGGCTGCCATGGGGTGGTCTGACGTTCAAACCCAAGAGTTGACTGACAAGGACGACATCATCGGATGGACACTTACTGCAAAGGCCTGATCTTCATTTTCTCGGTGACCGTTTGCCTGGGCGCTCAGGGTCAGTCTTTTATGGACTGCTCTGAGATAACCGACGATACCGCCCGCCTGGCGTGTTACGACGACGCCGCGGCCGCCATCAAGGCGTCGCTCGAAAAACCCCAGACTGGGTCTAGCGAGCAACGGCAGGAACAACGCAACGCCGAGGTGGCAGCCATCGTTTTTGGAGAAGAGGCTGCCGTGGTTCTGGAGGAAAAGGTTCCGGAGCAGATTACTTTCATCATCAAGGATGTGCTCTATACCCAGCGGAGAGAGACCATTTTTGTGGCGGAAGATGGCAGGTTATTTAAGAAGATTGCTGACACCACCGTGACCATCAAGGCCGGAGAACGCGTGCGAATCGAGGATGGATTCTTCGGAGCAATATTCCTGGTCACCGAGAAAGGGGTTCGTATCAAGGTAAAGGAGCGTTAACTAACCCTTACCAAATAAGCGGACGCTCGCATCTTTGAGTTGGCTGATGTCGGTCAGCCAATCCTTCATCGCGCCACCGTAGGCCAGTCCGCTGCCAAGCCCGGAACGGTTGATCGGCTGACGCACCTGTGCCGCACTCGGCGTCATAACAGGTCGCTTCGTGGCGTGAGGCGCAAAACACTCTGGCACCTCTGGTAGTCCACAGAAAGCGAGCAGCGACTGAATTTCGGGCTCCGGTGTTTTCACCAATCGGCTGTAATGCAAGTGATAGATCCGATCGGGAAATAACTCTGACCAGTGACGCATCAACATCAGATAACCCCGCCAGTAAAAGATCAATCCTTCCAAACTGTTGCTGTATTCACGACCCTCCGGGAAAAAATGTCGATATTGCGACACGATGTTATCGAGCGGGTCCCGAACCACGTGAACAAACCGTGCGTTCGGACAGACCTTGAGTATGAGCGGGACGTGCAGAAAATTTTCCGGCGTCTTGTCAACGAAGTGCAGATGCGAACCCTTGCAATAGGTGTTCACGATATCGAGATATTGCTGAAAATAACCCTGCCACCGCGCTGTCTCGGACGAGGTGATGGCGTGACGATAACCGCCATCCCGCTGCAAGTCAGCGCCCCTGTGTCCCATGAATGCCAGTTCGTCGGTCACATCGACGTCGGGATGCGAAGCCAGTATCTGCTCTACCAAAGTCGTGCCAGATCGGGGTTGCCCAATGATAAAAATAGGTTGCCGCGAATCGTCCTCTACAGGGGGTAGCGGCCACCCCTCGATGGTAAGCAGTTCATCAGCCAGGTGGCGAAACCCTTCGCCGTTGAATGGTCTCGAGGCACTGACCAGATCATTCCCGGCCTTCAAGTGTGAAAAGGCCATATCCGGTAGCCCCGCCTGATGCCAGATTTCAGCGCGAGCAAGATGTAAGAGCCCGAGGTAACCATCCTCCTCTTCGGAATCAGCAAGCAGCGCGTCGAGGCGCGCACCATCAGCGGCAGAGAACTGGGCTGTCTTCAACCCGGCCAGACTCCACCAGCCCGTTGCAACGTGCTTTCTGTCTGCTCCACCGACCAAGAGGCGGTATGCCGCCTCGGCCTCCCCATGATTGCCCAGAGCCTTGTGAGCATGCCCCGACAGCAAGCTGGCACGGGGATGTTCGTCATGCTTGATCAGTGCGATCGCTTGCAACGCCTCGTCCGGTCGCCCCGAGGACAGCGCACTAAAACCCTTCTCAACAGCTTGATCGACAGTCATCTGAGCGGTCCCGACTCACTCTGACTTACTGGCAGCGAGATGCTGATCGAAAAA
>CAYQUE010000083.1:0-5619 GCA_964420615.1 uncultured Alteromonadaceae bacterium
CGAGTTTTTCGGTGGCCATTTGATCTTCATTGAGATCCCAGCGAAACTCGCTTTCTGCCAATGGAGGGAGCGCTGGTTGACTCGTATCAGCCTTAGTTAAAAGTCTTGGTAACTCACTTTCGTCGCTCTCTAGTGCATCCAGCAGGTCGGGACTGATCGTGAGTCGATCGCATCCAGCAAGAGCCTCAATTTCACCGACATTGCGGAAGCTCGCTCCCATAACAACCGTTTTGTAGCCGTGGGTTTTGTAATGATGATAGATGCGGGTGACTGATTGCACGCCCGGGTCTTGCTCTGCAGTTTCGATAGCGAGATCGGTGTTTGCCTTGTACCAATCGAGAATACGCCCAACAAAGGGCGAAATAAGAAACGCACCGGCATCGGCGCAGGCCTGCGCCTGTGAAAACCCAAATAGGAGCGTGAGATTGCAATTAATGCCGTTGCGCTCGAGCGTCTCTGCTGCGCGAATGCCCTCCCAGGTAGCGGCAATTTTGATCAGCACGCGGCTCTTATCAACCCCGCGTTTGGCGTAAAGCTCAATCAGCTGCTGGGCTTTTTTGATCGTGGCGGCGGTGTCGAAAGACAGGCGCGAATCAACTTCAGTACTTATCCGCCCGGGAATAATGGTGACGATTTCAGCGCCAACGCTGACGGCAAATTGATCACAGGCTTCGGCGACGGATTTCGATCCCGACTTTGATGCGTGTAAGGCATCGGCGAAGCGAGGTAATTGCGCCGCTTTTAATAGCAGCGACGGATTGGTGGTGGCGTCCTGGGGTTTGAGGCGGGTGATGGCGTCTATATCACCGGTGTCGGCCACTACCTCGGTCATCGTTCTCAGTTGATCAAGCTTATTCATGAGGTACCTTTCTCGCCTGCAGCATAGTCGGTGGTCAATGAGCGCTGATGATTGGCCGAAGCCTGGGCGGCAACGGTGCAAAGCTCAACAGCCTCTAGCAGTGTGTCCAGCGTAGCATCATCCTTGTGCGCATTTTCGCTGAGGGCTCGACGGAATTGTCGCCCGCCGGGTTGCTGTGAATACAATCCAAGCAGGTGGCGGCTGACATGGTGTAACTTGCCGCCCTGTTGCAAGTGGCTTTCAACGTAGGGAACCATCGCGTCGATCACCTCTGTCCGTGTTTTCACGGGGTCGGCAAGGTCGAATAAGGTGGAGTCGACTTCCCCAAGGAGCCAGGGGGTTTGGTATGCGGCTCGCCCCAGCATGACACCGTCGACTCGCTGTAGATGCTCAAGGCATTCCTTGAGTGAGGTGATGCCGCCGTTGAGCACCACTGTTAACGAGGGAAAGTCCTCCTTAAGTCGATGCACCCAGTCATAATTTAAGGGGGGTATATCGCGGTTTTCTTTTGGAGATAGTCCCTGAAGCCACGCATTACGCGCGTGAACAATAAACACCGAACAGCCACCCGAGGCGACAGTGCCTACAAAGTCGCGGAACATGCTGTAGTCTTCCTGGTCGTCGATACCTATTCGCTGCTTAACCGTGATGGGAATTGAGCTGGCGTCTCGCATCGCGGCGATGCAATTCCTCACGCGCTCGGGCTCCAGCATCAGACAGGCCCCAAAGCGGCCGTTTTGGACGCGGTCAGAGGGACAGCCGCAGTTAAGATTGACTTCATCATAGCCCCAGTCTTCAGCGAGTCTGGCACATTGGGCAAGTTCGTCCGGTTCGGCACCGCCCAATTGCAACGCAACCGGATGTTCTTGCTCGTTAAAGCGCAGGTGGCGTGCTACGTCACCATGCAGCAGGGCGCCCGTGGTCACCATTTCCGTGTAGACGCGACTTCGGCGCGATAATTGGCGCCAGAAATACCGGCAGTGGCGATCTGTCCAATCCATGCACGGTGCGGTGCAAAACCGCCAAGGCGAGTGCTGCATGGATGAGTCCTGAGAATTGTTGACGTCAATAGACATTGAAAATGGGCCGTGGCGGTTTGGTGCTCGCGTGCGAGGTCGTACAATAACAGAAGTTTCCTGATTCAGCTTTGGCTCGGGCCGCGGGCGGCGGTGGTGGTTGTGTCCGGGAAAACGTTAGAGCGAGGGTGGTGGGGTGGCAATGAGGACAGGGCAGGAAGGTCGGCGAGGCGAGGCGAGGCGGTGGTGCCGCCTTTTGCTGGCTAGTCTTGTCGCATTGACAGCGACTCATGGGGTGGCCGCGGACCTCGAGTCAGAGGCTATTTTGCCTCAGGAGACAGAGGAGCCGCGCACGTGGTTGGGCCGGTACGTCGATCGCAAAGCCGAGGCCTTTGCAAACTCATCACTGGTTTTTACGCGCTCGCGTTCTAAGGCGCCGTTTCTCCCTCTGGCCTATACCGGGGGTGCGGTTTACGATGAGGCTAGCATCAGAGATTTTACTCAGCCCGGCACCCCACTCAATATGCAGCAGTCCGGCGGAAGCCTGGCCGCGGGCCTGCCGTTTCTCACCTCGTCAACCGATGCGCTTATTCTGGGCATGTACGCGGGCAGCAGCCGATTTTCACTCGAGCCGGAAAACCCGCTTGAACTCGATGACTTCACGGTCACCAGCGCCGCAGTGGGCGTGGGCTACGTAAAGCAGGTGAATGAAGCCTGGCAGGGCCTCGCTTTTGTCCTCCCTTTCTATAACGACACGGACCTTCCCAATGGCCAGAGTTACTGGCAAACCATGGGCGGTGGCTTTGCGCGTTATACCCATAATCCGGATATCTGGTGGATGTTTGGGGTATTTGGCAGTACCTCATCTCTGGAAAGTTACCTGCTTCCCTACGTGGGTGTGTCGTGGACGCTTAGCCCTGATTGGACTGTGAGTGGCATATTGCCCTGGCCCCAGGTGATTTGGTCCCCCAGTCGCGATTGGTTTGTTGGGTTGGGGGGGCTCTACTCGGGTTCGGGTTGGGCCATCAACGGCGGAACGGGCCAAGTTGCGGTGGACCTTAATGCGTTTGATCTTGGACTTGAATACCAACGGCGGTTATATGGCAGTTTGTGGGGTGGATTGAGCGTGGGGGTGGGCGGCATGCGCAGCCTGCAATTGTCAGAGGGCGGCGAATCCGATGGTATTGAGTTTGATGTATCGAGCAGCCCCTTCTTTCGATTCACCCTAAGTATGCGGCCGGGCGATCTGTTTTAACCGGTTACGCTGGCTCTGGATAGCGTATGCTTCCTGAGGATATGGGTTTTTTCGGTGAGGTAGCGCTATGACGACATTTACGGTTGGGCGCAGAGATGCCATTCGCGGGGTGACCGCCACGCTTGGCGCAGCATCCCTTCGCGGGTTCGCGATCGATGACGAGGCCAGTGCCTATTACACCCACGGCGTGGCCAGTGGTGATCCCCTGGCGGACAGGGTCATTCTTTGGACGCGGGTGCTGCCCTCGAGCGGCATACTGGAGCATCTCGAAGGACGCTGGCAGGTAGCCAGTGACGACGGCTTTGAACGCGTCGTTGCAGAAGGCCGTGCTATTGCCGACCCACAACGAGACAACACCGTCAAAATAGATGCCGTGGGTCTGGCGCCCGACAGACACTATTGGTATCGATTTATTTTCAACGGAGTGATCTCGCCGCCGGGTCGTACGCGAACCTTGCCGGCGGGCCGCTGCGATCGATTTTCAATTGGCGTCTGCTCTTGTTCGAATTATCCGCAGGGTTATTTCAATGCCTATCGCGATATCGCCGAGGCGCCGATCGATATGGTCATGCACCTTGGCGACTACATTTATGAATACGCGGTAGACGGTTACAGCAATCCTGTCGTGGTCGAAGAACTGGGGCGGGGGCTTCAGCCGACGCATGAAATTCTAACCCTCGAGGATTACCGGCAGCGCTACGGGCACTATCGAACCGACCCCGATTTGCAGGCAGCGCATGCCGCCCACCCCTGGATCTGTGTGTGGGATGATCATGAGCTGGCAAACAACACGTGGAAAGCCGGTGCGCAAAATCATAATGAGGGAGAGGGGGATTTTGCGCTGCGGATCGCGATTGCTCGACGGGTGTATCACGAGTGGTTGCCGATCAGAACGCCGGCCCAGACCGATCAGGGGCCTATTTATCGCTCTTTCAAGGTAGGAAGCCTCGCCGACATCATTATGCTTGATACTCGCCTCGTGGGTCGCGATGAGCAGCTTGATTATCGACGTGACTTGATGGAAGCCAAGCTTTCACCGGCGCAGTTTCGAGAGGCTCGCTTAAATGATCCAGCGAGGACGATGTTGGGAGGAGACCAGTATCACTGGTTCGGTAATCAGCTCGCTGCGAGTAAAAGTCGGGGTGCAACCTGGCAGTTTGTGGGTCAGCAGGTGCTAATGGGTAAGCTCATCATGCCCGAACTCTCGCAGGAGATGCTCGACCAAGTTGATCTGCCCGAATGGAGCAGGGACTACATAGGCAACATGGTAAAACTCTCGGGCTATCAGTTACCTATGAATCTCGACGCCTGGGATGGTTATCCTGCCAGTCGAGATCGAGTCTTTACCCGCTTGCTGGAGGACGCCAGCAATCCCGTCATCGTGGCGGGGGATACCCATAATGGCTGGGCCTTCAACTTACGCGATCCCGAAGGGGTTCCTGTGGGCGTTGAGGTTGGCTGTCCGGGTATCTCCAGTCCGGGGATTGAAAATTACTTTCCCCTACCCGCCGAGCAGCTTCAAGCTTTGCTGTTGGCGAGCAGCAGCGAGCTGGTGGCAATGGAGTCAGAACATCGGGGGTGGGCGCGGGTGACCTTGACTCCTGACGCGATGGAAAGTTGTTGGCGCACGGTCAGTACAATCCTTAGTCGAGATTTTGCGGTAACTGAGAGCGACCCGCTGATCTGTCGAGTGGGTCAAAGACAGTTTGCGTAGCAATGGATTGGATTATGTGCCAACACATCGAGACGCGTCGACATAGCGGTTACAGGTGTCCGCCGGGACAGATTTGCAACAGTGCGCCGGCCCGAGCCGATAAGCTTTGTAGGATGGATTTCTTTTGCAAGGAGTAAAGCGATGAACGTCAGTGGCAAAGTTGCCGTGATCACAGGTGCAAGCTCCGGGGTGGGTGCGGCACTGGCCATGAAACTGGCGAGTGCGGGAGCCAGTGTTGTCATCAACTACAACACATCCGAACAAGGTGCAATCGAGACACAGGATGCCATTGTATCGGCGGGAGGGCGTGCTAGTACGGTTCAGGGTGATGTCAGTGACGACGCTGCTTGTGCTCGTATCGTGGCGGCGGCCATTACCGAGTTCGGTGGTATCGACGTTTTAGTGAATAACGCCGGCTGTACAACCTTCGTTCCTCACCATGATTTAGCGGGCCTCAGCGCAGAGATTTGGGAACGGACGCTGCGGGTAAATTTAATGGGCGCTTTCTTTATGTCCCGTGCGGCGATTCCGCATCTGCAAAAAGCCGGCGGTGGTGAAATTGTGATGACATCGAGTATTGCCAGCCAGAGTGCGAGCGGCAGCTCCATTGCCTATTGTGCCTCCAAGGCGGGTATGAATAGCTTGACTCGATCTCTGGCCAAGGCCTTTGGCAGGGACAACATCCGCGTCAACGCGGTATTACCAGGTTTGATCGATGGAGACTGGGCGTTCTCAACCTGGGGAGGCAGTGACGCGGAGCGCTACGAGGCACTGA
>CAYQUE010000084.1:0-5596 GCA_964420615.1 uncultured Alteromonadaceae bacterium
TAAAACCATCCGCCGTAGACGCAGGCGTATCAAAGGTCGGCGTTAGGGAAGCGCCAGTGATTGTGACAGACACGGAAGTCACCGAGCCGTAGCCAGTCGCCGAGAACGTCAATGTGCCCGCAGTACCGGCGTTACCGTTCAACACCAACGACGAGAAGTCCGCCACCCCATTCGCATCCGTCGTCACCGTCGCACCAGACACTGACGCCGAACCCGACGACGCCGTGAACGACGCCGTCACCGACACACCGGACGTCGATAACGCCGTCCCCGCAGCATCAATCAACTGCACCTTCGGCGCAGCCGAATCCCAATCAGCCACCGCAGGCGAATACGTATAACCACTCGGCTGCTGCCCACCACCAAACGACAACGACAACCAATTCGCGTAGTAGCGCACGATGACAACACCATCACCACCATCGCCACCCTCGGAAACGACACTTGTCGAATCGTTGACGGACCAATTTCCGCCCGAGCCGCCGCCGCCACCACCAAGGCCATCTGTTCCATCTGACGCTACACAGGAACCAGATGATGGCGTAGCCGAACAAGTCGAGGTGAGGTAGCCATTGCCGGCACCCCCGCCGCCGACGCCACCAATTCCTGGTGTTCCTGGGGTGTCTGCGTTCCAACCGTGAATGCCACCACCACCACCGCCGCCGTAAAAAACGGTTGTGCCGCTGAGCGTTGAGGATGTTCCGCGACCACCGCTGCCTGATCTCGAACCGTCAATAAAGTCATCTCCCGCGCCACCCGCACCGCCGCCACCACCAGTCCAGTAGACGGTGTACCCAGATGTCTGCCCCGAACCACCATTCGATCCTTGAGAGGGGTCGGTTGCAGGCGAGTTTCCGGAGCCGCCTGCGGAATAGGTGCTTCCAGAGCCTCCACCACCAGATCCACCGGCTCCTGCGTTCTGCCATGTCCAGCTCGCACCGTTGCCACCGCCGGCAGCGGTGAATGAACCAAAGCTTGAATCGCCACCAGACGACGCCCCACCCGGATTGGTCGACCCGCCGTCTTGCGCGATAGCTCCAATTCCGCCGGCACCAACATTCACTGCAACCGCACCTGACGGCGTAACCGAGTGCTGAGTTGACTCGCGAACGCCGCCACCGCCACCGCCGCCACCGACGTGTGCGCCGCCTCCACCACCGCCGCCGACCACCAATGCGTCGACATAGGTAACGCCCGAAGGCACTGTCCATGAACACGTTCCCGCGCCCCGGAACTCGGCCACGGTGTAATTACCAGAGGCGTACGTCAGCGGCGTACACGCAGTGTTCGCTGGCTGGACGTATCTGAGAATGACGACCCCAGATCCACCAGCACCGCCGGCCCCCTCGTAGTCACCACCACCGCCGCCACTGCCGGAGTTGGCTCGCGCTGCTGTTCCCACGCCTCGGTCGGCGTTCGCGCCATCTCCCGCGCCATAGGGGTTGTTTCGAGAGCCTCCGCCCCAACCGCGCTCGGAGGTGGCGTCCGAATTGTTATTTGGCCCACCGCCACCGCCGCCAGCGAAATAGGAAACCACTCCGGTAAGCGTGCTCGAAACGCCAGCACCTCCGTTGCCGCCATACGGAATCTGGGGAGAACACTGCGTTGCCTGGCCCTGAAGCCCAACACTCCCTGCACCGCCACCACCGCTGGCTGGTGTGCAACCGGCTGTCGACCGTCCATCTCCACCACGGTAGCCTTGTGTGGCATCTCCACTCGCAGCCGTCGTATCTTGACCACTACCACCACTCGATGCCCCAGAAAGTCCTGCCCCTTGTACTGCGCCCCCGCCGCCGCCACCATATGCGGTAACCGTTCCGAACACGGAGTCATCTCCGTCGCCACCTGCCTGAACGCTTGACACATTCGGGCCCGCGCTTCCACCAGCACCAACTTTGACCGTGATGTCGGCACCAGCGGTGACGCCATAGGAGAGAGATTCCTGCACACCACCGGCTCCGCCACCGCCGCCACCACCACCGCCGCCACCACCGACTACGAGCGCGTCAACCGATGTCACACCATCGGGAACGGTCCACGTGCACGACCCGGTGTCTTTGAAGGCGACGACGCGATACGCGGTGCCCGAAGAATCCGTGTACTGCGTTTCATCTGGAGAACACGTTCCCAATGCTGCGGTGGAGTAGCTGACGATGACAACACCGGACCCGCCATTGCCACCATCAGACCGGCCGCCCGAGGCGCAGTTGGTGCCTCCTTTCCTTCCGTCGCCGCCGCCTCCTCCTCCGGAGCCGGTATTCGCCGACGCAGATGAGGCTGCCGCCACTTCGCCAGAACCGGAAGCAGTTCCATTTGCATCGCACCCTCGGCCGTTGCCACCCGCTGCGTAATACACGAACGACCCAGTGATGTCGCTCAACGTCCCGGGCCCAGCATCGCCGCCATTGCTCGCTGAAGTATCGCCTCCGGGTCCGCCAGAACCGCCACCACCGGCGCCGGCATACACCTGGGAGGCCCAAACGAAACTGCCGCCGTCATACCCCTGCCGCGGTGGACCCGCTGCTCCGGTTCCTCCGATGCCGTTGCTGTAGGCACCGCCACCACCAGAACCGCCGTTTGCCCCAGAGCGGGCGTCTATCGCTCCACCTCGACCGCCCCCTATCGCCAAAGCCGCGCCCAGTTGAGAATCCTGACCATTCTGTGCCGTCACCATCTCTGATCCAGATGGAGCGGGGACCATTCCCAGTCCGCCTTGCCCCACAACCACAGGAACGATTGCCGAAGCCGTGAGGGTTGTGCTGTCCAGCTCCAGAAGGCCACCTGCACCTCCGCCGCCACCCATCCAACCAGTGTCGTCATCTGCTGGACTTCCTGAGCCACCTCCACCACCGCCAGCAACGACGAGAGCGTCAACACTCGACACGCCTTCGGGCACGCGCCAGCCACCGGCTGCGGTGAGATACGAGCGGGGAAAGGTGACGACGGTGTTGTTCCCGTTGCTGATGGTCTGTTTGACGTCGGTGTAGGTGGGGCTGCCGACGGTGCGAAGGTTCGTCGAACTGCTCGCGCCGCTCACCCGGTTGTAGACGGTGCCTGTGCCGGTGGTGCCGGCAGGGCCTTCATTGAAGTCGTAAAACGCCTTGTGATTGCTCGCGGTGACAGACCCATCCGTATACATGCCGTAGGTATGCATGTCGGACACGATGGCCGTGGCATCCAATGCCGCGTTATACAACTTCACCTGGTCGACCTGACCCGGGAAGTAGTTGCTGCTGTGAATGTATCCGACCTTGAGAGGGAGGTCATAGGAGGATGCAGAAGTTCCGATCGAGTGCGTGTCCACAAGTTGGCCGTTGAAGTACACGCTTATGGACGTATCACTTCGAACCAAGGCAGCGTGCTGCCATGCGTCCATCGCCGGGGACACCCCGGTATCCTGAATCGTGCTGCTAGTCGAGCCGGAGTAGGCAAACCACCGCAACGTTCCGTTGGAGATGATCAGTCCGAAATCGCCGTCTCTGGCGATGACTGTGCAATAGCCGCTTGAGCAGGCAGTGCTTGACGGGTTGAACCATGCCGAGACGGTATACGAACTGAACTTGCCCAACGTCGTCGTGTCTTGGGACATGGCGTATTGGGACGAGCCATTGAGTGTCAAGGCGTAGTCCTGATCGGCCGCCTTCGCCATTGAAGGCAACGTCAACACCAAAAAAGACATGACCAAGCACGCACACAGCGCTGTGGCATGCGACGGGCGGGGAAAGAATTTTAGACAGCTCGGCGTACTCATAGCCGCTTTATCGATTCCTATGGCTTGCCATCAATGTCTCTCAGAGCTGCCGCTAGCGGCGAGCATCGGTTTGACCCATTACTGCGCCAGTCTAAATTCTTTTTGCACACTGCTCTTTGCCTACTTTGGATCTAACGTCTCGCTACAGAATGCGCTAGCCGCGACGACACAAAGCATCACCCGTTCCTATATTACGAGTATATATTTTTGGGTAATAGTCTGCTAGTTCGGGCTGAGCGGCGAAAGCTTGAAGCGCCCCCCGCAAATCGCGTTATATTTGCCTGGTGCCAAAGCAAGGTTCGAAAAAGCTCAACGTGGTGCCACTGGGTAAGCTGCAGGCCAAACAGCCTCGCGGCCAGGCCGTTCGGGTCAAGTTGCTCGATGCCGCTGAGGCGCTGCTTCTGGAGCAGGACGCTCACCAGCTTCGCCTTGACGACGTACTGGCTGACGCCGGCGTCGCGCGCAATACGCTCTACAAGCATTTCAAAGATCTCGAAGCCCTTGCAGAAGAGGCTTTGCTCAGGGGCTTTGCCAGAAATGTCGAACTCGACGCGCAGGCCATCTCGGGCGCGCTGGGCCGCTGCCAAAGCAAGGATGATCTCCGTAAGGCAATGACCGCTATCACCCGCGCCACCCAGAGCGCAGACAGGGCAGCCAGACGGATGCTCAGGATCAAGCTGTTGGCCATGGCTTCCAGTCGGCCGGCGCTAATGGAACGCGTGGCGGCGGTTCAGGCGGACATGACTGAGCGACTCGCCGACGAGTTTCGTGCGGCGCAGGATAAAGGTTACGTCCGATCTGATTTCCCCGCTCGCACGGCCGCGCTCTTCATTCAGTCCTACACGATCGGCCGGGTGCTACTCGACGTGGAGCCCCACACTAAAAAAGACGAGACCGACTGGGTCAATCTCATCGATCAGGTCATGGACCTCGCATTGCTTTTCTGACTGAACGCATCAGCTGTCCTTCGGCATCCGCACCTTGTAGGTCTGGCGCGCCATGGCGGCCAAATCGCCATTCACATCCCAGATTTCGGTATCGGTCTCGGCCACGCCGCGCGTGACCTGATGGGTGGTATGCCGCGCCAACAGTGGGCCCGCCGCGGGCTTACGCCGCACCTGCACGGTGAGCTCCACGGTCGGCACCCAGCCATAGGCGCCATAAATCGTGAAGATCGGCGGCGGCATAATATCGGCAAACATCAGTAGATCTATGGGCCTAGGGGCCGCGCCGTCCTTGTGGGCCAGCCAGGCAACGAACTCGCCGGAGTCGTTGGTCTTGCCCTCGGTGAACACCTCCGCACCCTGCACCATGCGCATGTCGATGCTTTGATGTATTTCCAGATGTGACATGGCGGGCGCGGCGACGTCATCAAAGGCAGGCACTTGGGGCGGGGCGACGTTGGCCCAGTCAGGGCCTTTCAGCTTATCGAGGTCGGTGTAGGCCGCGGTGGCGCGGAGCTTGAGCTCACCCTCCTGCTTGAGATCGGCGCTGGCAAAATGCGTGCTGCGGGTCTCCGAGAGTGACTCCACCGCTACCTCCACCTGCCCTAACGCCACCGGCGCCAGATAAAAAGCGTTGATGCTAAGCGGGTCGGGCTGATGCAGCGCTTCAGACAAGGCACGGCCGACGAGCGCCAACACATAGCCCCCATTGGCCACACTGCCAATACGCCAACCCCGATGAACCTCGGCCTGCCAGCGCGACTCGTTGAGGGCTGTGACTGCTGTCTGCTGTAAAAATTGACCCATAGCCTGTTGTGTATCCTTCTCTTTGTCGTTTTGTCGTTTTGTCGGTTTATCGGTTTATCGGTTTATCGGTTTATCGGTTTATCGGTTTATCGGT
>CAYQUE010000085.1:0-5381 GCA_964420615.1 uncultured Alteromonadaceae bacterium
TGCTCGCCTCGATTCAAGCAGGCCAACCCTTTGAAGAAGCAGTGAGCGCTGCCGGATCCTACACTCTTACCGGTGGGGATCTAGGCTGGCGCAAGCTGGGAGACATTCCGAGTATGTTTTCTGAGGTGGTGCCGACCCTCTCGATTGGCGATGTCGCCAAAGTAAAATCTGCTTCGGGCTTTCACTTGGTCTATCTGGCTGACGCCCTAGGCGGTGAACGCCTGGTAAAGCAAACCAATGTGCGCCACATTTTAATTAAGCCTACTGAGGTGCTCGACGAGAGCGCCGCCGAAGAGCTCGCTGGTAATCTGGTGGAGCGCATTCGCGGCGGAGCCGATTTTGCCATGCTCGCCAAACAGTATTCGGACGATATCGGCTCGGCTGCCGAGGGAGGCGAGTTGGGCTGGACCAATCCCGGGCAAATGGTCCCGGAATTCGAAGCCGCCATGGCCAGCGCCACCGAGGGTGAGGTGACGGAGCCATTCCGCAGTGAGTTTGGCTGGCACATTCTCGAAGTGCTGGGCCGACGCGATAAGGATTTCTCGGGAGAGATCCAGCGCAACCAGGTGGCGAATTACATTCGCGAGCAAAAGTATCAGGAAGAACTGGATGCCTGGTTACGCAAGATCCGCGAAGAAGCGTTTGTCGACATTAAATGACGTCTCCCAGAACGCCTTGACGCGCCTTTGAGCGCGCGGCTTAGCAGAGCGTCCCTGACACCCAGAATGGGCGGTGATTGCGGCAGCGGTAGACGGTTCTCTGGCCAATGGAAACTGCGGGCATTTCACCCGAGAGATGGACACGATATTGAGCTTTATCCCGATGACAGCAGGGCGAATTCTCGAGCGGCCGATGCGATTGCCATCGATCCGTGAATTCAAGTGCGGCTTCGTAAATCGCGGCTGATTGTCACCAAGCCCCATGACCCCAGACGCAACCCTTAAAAAAATTATTATCACCAGCGGTGAACCTGCGGGCATCGGGCCCGATATTGTGCTCAAGGCCGCCACACGATCGTGGCCCGTCCACCTGATCGCGGTCGGAAGCCGCGATTTGTTGGCAAGCCGCGCAAGAGCACTTGGCCTTTCCGTCAATTTAGCAGCGTATAGCGCCACCGATGTCGCCAAGCCGCATGTAGCGGGCGAACTACCCCTGATCGATATACCGCTCCAGGCTGACTGCCACGCCGGTGTCCTCGACCCCGCCAATGCGAGTTATGTACTCGCCCAATTGGATTTGGCCATGGCAATGTGCCAAGCCGGAGAAACCGCCGCCATGGTCACGGCGCCCGTGCAGAAGTCCGTGATCAACGACGCCGGCATCCCGTTTCTGGGCCATACCGAGTACCTCGCAACCGCGACCAACACGCCCCATGTGGCGATGATGCTGGCTTCGGGAGATCTTCGGGTTGCGCTGACTACCACCCATCTGCCGCTCGCAGATGTATCCGGCGCCATTACGCAAGAGCATCTCGAACAAACCCTGACGGTGCTGCACACCGACCTGGTGACGCGTTTTGGCATTGGCCAACCCAGCGTAACGGTGTTGGGCCTCAACCCCCACGCTGGGGAGGGAGGTCACCTGGGCTCTGAGGAAGTCAACACCATCGCGCCAGTCTGCAAGGCAATGCGCAAACGCGGCTTCTCCATAGAGGGACCCCTGCCCGCCGACAGCGCCTTCATCCCTGCCATTCGCGCTAAAACCGATGCCTACCTCGCGATGTACCACGACCAGGGATTGCCGGTGCTGAAAGCCCTGGGGTTTCAGGGGGCGGTGAATATCACCCTGGGCTTACCGTTTACGCGCACGTCGGTAGACCATGGCACCGCGCTTGCACTTGCTGGGACGGGGGAGGCTGAAGCAGGCAGTCTGGCGGCGGCGATTGAGATGGCCATTGAGCTATCCTCCCGAGCCTAGACCCACTGACTTCAGGAAATAGAGCAGCCTGCTACAACCGATGCGGCAAAGAGGCCCTCTCGGGCAAGACCTCACCCAGTGCAGACGGTAAACTCCAACCCTTGGACATAGACGGCATCCAGCATGACCGAATTTCATTATTCGATAATCCCAGACGCGAAGCAGCCATCGCCGAATGAGATGCTGTGGAGCTTTCATGGGGTGAACCGTTACCCCGGCCCGTCGGGCACCGTGATACTGCACAAGCGCCGGGGCGATCGCCGCCACTTTGTGCAACCCAATGTTGCAGACGCGTTGGGGTTATGTTCCCCCTTTCAGACGCTGGAACGCCACACTCGCACCATCCTCGACGCGCTACCTGAACTCCGTGGCCATAAAGAGCACACGGAACAAACATTGCGAACGCTAGTGGAAGCAGGCCTATTTGAATCGAGCGAGGCTTGCTGGAACCGCTTGACGACGCCTGCCCCTCATTCAGAGCAGAGTCGCTCTTGCCGCGTAATGATACTGACCTGCGATCGCCCCGCTGCTTTGCACCGATTACTATCAGCGTTAAGCCGCCAACGGCTCCCTACCGCTGTTGAGAGCCTTTGGGTAATTGACGACTCTCGCGACCCGCATAATCGCGATAAAAATGCCGAGGCCATTGCCGCGTTATCGGGGGGCCTCGACTCTGCCGTTCATCATTTTGATAGCGAAAAGCGCACCGCTTTTGTCAGCGCACTCAAGGACGCCCTACCCCAACACGCCGAGAATATCGACTGGTTGTTGACGCGATCTACCTGGGGCGATCAACCTACCTACGGTATTGCGCGCAATTTCGCACTCCTGCTCTGCGTGGGAAAGCGAGCCCTAGTCCTCGACGACGACATTATTCCCGATGCCATCACGCCACCGATAGCGAGCAGGGGGCTGAATTTTGGCGTGGCAAATCAGCGCGAGGCCTGTTTTTACACCTCGCGCGAGTCGCTCTTGCAACACACGCTCCGCACGACTGAGTCCCCCCTGGCGGTGATGGAACGCTCCCTAGGGGCATCCCTCGCGACCCTCTTACCGCGACATCTGACGCAACATACCGACCTTGCCGGGTTCGACGGGAATCTATGCAGTGAGTATGACGGCGATTCGAGAGCGCTGGTTTCACAATGTGGCTCATGGGGCGACCCGGGCACGGGTCACGCCGGCTGGACCATTCATCTCAATGAGACATCGATTAAACGCCTACTGGAGACGGGCCAAGACATCGAGGCGGTGCTGGGATGCCGATCGGGCTGGCTGGGTTACCGCGGGCCGGTCCTATCCCACTACGCCACCCTCTCTCAGCTCACCGGCGTTGATCACCGCACGCTCCTACCGCCCTACCTGCCGGGGGGCCGCGGGGAGGATATTCTTTTTGGCATCATGCTCCAGCGGCTACATCCCGAGTCCGTGGTATTCAATGAAGGCTGGGCCATTCATCACGACCCCGTGGAGCAACGTGCCGAGCGCGGCACACTCACGCCACTCTCGGTCAAGCTTAGCACTTCGCTGCTCGGCAACTGGTTAGGGCGAGAGCCCGCCGACCAGTGGGGCCTGCCGGTGAGGCGCCGCCTGGCAGGGCTGGCTGAACAACTCCATCGTCTGGCTGATATGACACCCGAGGCATTCACCGCGCTGATTCATCAGGAACTGGTAAGCCAACGCAGTGCGCTGCTCTCTCGGTGTTTTGCGCAATTGGGGAAAACCGGTAAGTGGGAGGGATCACCCGGTTTTGCGTCTTGGAACCAATTTTTAGAGGCCTCTCGGGACCAACTTGTGTCTGAGATTCAGTCGACAAACGAGACGCTTTTTACGTCCTCGGCCGCCGTCGAATTGCCGATTGATCTGGCGTGGGTGCAAGCGCAGGGCAAAGCCTTTAGCGCAGCATTGCTCGCCTGGCCAGCAATCTGCGCGGCCGCGGAAGACTGCAACATCTGACCGTCGTCCTTCAGGCAAGGCGACCCGACGTCAGGCCCCAAGGCAACGACCGATGAATCCGTATCCCCTACTCAAACGACCAGTTAAAAACGGGGGTAAAGAATCGCTGTTGGACTATTAACACCTTGGCTCAGCGCCCGTCCCGAGACAAGCTGGCGAGGTCGTCAGGGTCCGCAGGCTTGCCAATACGGATCATCTCGGAATTCTCTCGCTGAGGTCAGGTCGAGGGGTCATAGGGGTCCATGGGTCCGCCAATTTTGATGCCACCACTGCTCGGCAGGTCTGGCGCAGCCTCTTCCGCTTGGGCAGCGTCCGCAGGCTTGGCACCGGTTACTTGCCTGGCCAAAGGAGTCTTTTCTGGCGCCACCCACTTTTGCGATTCTTACTCAGGCGCGGGCGCAGATTCCTGCTTGGGGATCAGCAACCACCCTGCCGCCACCAATACCGTTACACCCAGTAACCACTTCATGTCGTATCTCCCCGACATTCACTTTGCTATGCGTCGCTGTAGCCTGCCCGACGAGACGGGTTCAAAAAGTGACTGATCTATTTTGGGGCCATAAAGTGTTGCAGCACGCCTGCCTCACGCTTAATCAATTCGCGCGCCGTCTGCTTCAAATTCCGAATATTGCCCCGCGAAGCGTCATCCATGTCATCGCTCGCATAATGCAGCGGCGTTTGCAGACGCAGATATTGCTCACCCAAAAACAGCCGCATTTGATAATCCGCGGCTTTGGAGACTCCGTCGAACATGCAATCGAGTAACGACATGACCCACAAGGCGCTGCCCCAGGTGCGTGCCTCCTCGTAGGGAATGGGCCGGGTCAATTCACCTGTGCCCAAGGAGAGCATGGCAATGGGTTCATCCGGGAATAACTTGCGCGCCTCGGCATAGGCCGACACCGCCGGCGAATTCATGTAAACGCCACCGTCGATCAGGGTACGTTTCTCGTCGGACCACTGCAGATTCGCGGGCTCAAAGTAGGTAGGGGCGGCCGAGGTGGCACGCGCGGCATCACTGCACAGCAATGCCCCATGATCCGCGTGCCAGCTTTTCATAAAGACCGTACGCCGGTGCTGGATGTCGTAACTGGTGACCATGGTCGGAACACCGCAGTCTGACAGAGTCCGCTCACCAAAATAGTGCTCGAGAACAGCTTCTAGAGTCTTGTGGGAATAGGCCTCCTCAAAGATCCCCCCCACCGTGCGCAGCTTGCGCCACAAGGATTGCGCAAAGATTTCACCACCATGGCGCTCATACAGCGCCACCATGCGCTTGGCCGCCAACAAAGGCCGGCCAGCGTCATCCTGCAA
The DNA here is from genome assembly GCA_964420615.1 of uncultured Alteromonadaceae bacterium. GTDB lineage: Bacteria > Pseudomonadota > Gammaproteobacteria > Pseudomonadales > Halieaceae > Luminiphilus. The sequence goes on from CAYQUE010000085.1 coordinate 5,188, forward strand.
AGAAAGGCCCAGCGCCAGAATGCCGCCAGTAGAGGTGCCCACAATCAAATCAAAAAGCTCACAGGCAGGCTCACCGGTTTGTCGCTCCAAATACGCGATAACCATTGCCGGAATAATGCCGCGGATGCCGCCGCCGTCTATGGACAAAACGCGCTTTACACCACCGTTGCGCTTACTCATTTTAAATTATCCAC
>CAYQUE010000086.1:0-5356 GCA_964420615.1 uncultured Alteromonadaceae bacterium
TGGTAGGGAGCCAGGGTCCACTCGGGTAATCCTTCCTCGACGGGGGCCCCGGAAAGGAGCTCCCGCCAACGATGATTCACGACGAGGTTCAGGCGGCTCAGCGGCAGCACCTGCTCTTCATGGGTGAGGTTGTGCACGCAGAACAGGCTCTGGCGCCTATCGAGTGACTGTCGCCAGAACCCGAATAGCGCATCACCCAAATGCAGGGTGAATTGGGTCGCGTTGGGGTGGAATGCAGGCTGTGCCTTGCGCAGAGCAATGAGGTGCTTCAGCGCCTCAAAGACGGCGTGATGGTCCGACGCGCTGCAATCCAGCGCGTTCGACAACGCGCCCAGCTCCCACTGATGCCGGTTGATGGATCGGTTGTGGCTGGTGTGGGCCAGACGCTCGAGGTCATTACGGGTACCCAGCAGGGAGTGGATATAAAAAGCGGGCACGCCCTCGAGCCCCAGCATGATGGCGTGCGCACACAGGAAGCGCTCGAGTCCCCACTGGTCTTTACCATGGGTGGTGCCCTGCAACGCGTCTCTCAAAGCGATGTTGATCTCATAGGGTTGGGCGTCACTGCCAGCGGCTTGCCGCCATGACACGCGGCCCCCGAATTGCTCCATGGTGGCCAAGAGCTGATCGACCTCAGCCTGCTCCAGCAAGCCCTCCACCGGGCGCAGCCCGACGCCATCATGAGAGGCAATGAAGTTGAAGTAGAAGGTGCCGTCCTGCGCCGGCGGCATGCTCATCATCCAGGTCGACAAATAGCGGCTGGTCCCAGTGACCAACGCGTGCAGCAAAAGCGGCGGCAGGGAAAAGTTATAAATGCCATGCGCCTCATTGGCGTTGCCAAAGTAAGACAGGTTCTCGCGGTTGGGGACGTTGGTCTCGGTGATCAAAATCGCGTCTGCCTGAGCGCACTCGATGATCAGGCGAAACAGTCTGATCAGCTCGTGCGTCTGGGGCAGATTCATACAAGTGGAGCCGCTTTCCTTCCACAGGAACGCCACCGCATCGAGTCTGAACACCCGAACGCCTGCATCTAATAGCTCGCGAATGATGCTGACGAACTCTACGACCACCGCCGGGTTGGCAAAATTGAAGTCGACCTGATCCGGACTGAAGGTGCACCACACGGCGCGCTCGCCCTGCTCGGTGGCCACAACATTCAAAAGTGGGGAGGTTCTGGGTCTCACCACGTGGCTGGTGTCGAAGGTCTCATCTGGGGCAAAAAAGTAATCGTCGCCTGGGGCCTTGCCCTTACGAAAATTCTCAAACCAGGCCGACCGACTCGAGCAGTGGTTGAGGACAAGGTCCGCCATCAGTCGATAGTCGATGCCCAGCCGAGTGATGTCCGACCAGGTACCGAGCGCTTCGTTGACGCTTGAGTAGTCCAGCACCGAAAAACCATCGTCGGAGGTCCACGGGTGAAAGGGCAACACGTGCACCCAGCTCACCAGAGTGCCCAATCGTTGGGTCAAAAAACCATGGAGGGTCTTGAGCGGCACCTCCTCACCATTTAATAGTGAGTCGCCGTAGGTAATGACAGCAATGTCGGACTCATTCCACAGATTGCGGTGTGCGGGAGGCGGCATTTGCTCCGCATCAAGCCGCGCGGCAGCGATGATGCGCGCTGACCACTCAGCCAGCGATACCGAGCCGGTGACTCTTGGGTATACAGCCGCAAGATGTTCCTGCAGCCGTTGAGACAGCGTCCCGTTCACGCGCTGGCGAGTTTGGGCAGATCCTGAGCCTGGGAAAACTCAGCGTGGTCGGCTTCTACCGCCTCTACTAGCTCCTGAAAAATCGTCGGCATGGCGCTGAACACCCGATTCCAGGTCGGTATAAATGGCGCCTCGGAGGAGCGCTCAAGAAACTGCGCTCCGGCCTCAAGAATATTTTCTGCGAAGAGCTCAATCGCCTCCTCTTCTTTATGAATATCAAAATTGAGCCCGTTCATCATCGCGTCATTGCGATAGGTCTCTATGAGATCCAGTGCCATCCGGTAGTAGGTCGCCTTAAGTGTGCGAAATGTTTCTGGGCTAAATACGGTGCCCTGAATAGCGAGCTTTCGATACAACGCCCGCGCGATGTCGAGCGACATGCGGGAGAGGCCAGCTGCTTGATCATGTAAAGAGAGGTCCTGGTGTTTGTGGTCGTAGTTGTCAGCAATATCCACCTGGCAAATTTGCTTTTCGCTATTGCTTCGGAAAACTTCGGAGACCACACCGATCTCTAAACCCCAATCGGTTGGGATTCGCAGATCGCCCAGCAAGCGCTTTCTGAAAGCAAACTCCCCGGCAAGGATGTAACGATAACTATCGAGATAATTGAGATAAGGGGAGTCACCCACGATGCACTTGAGCGCACGAATCATGGGGGTTACTAGCAGGCGGCACACCCGACCATTGATTTTATTGTCGGAGACCCGCGGGTAATAGCCCTTGCAAAACTCGTAACCAAAAATCGGATGCGCGACCGGATAGATCAACCTCGCCAGTAAACTGCGCTGATAGGTCAAGATATCGCAGTCGTGCAGTGCGATAGCCTCGGCTCTACCCGTCGCGAGTACGTAGCCCATGCAATACCAAACGTTGCGCCCCTTACCGAGCTCGGTAGGCGCGAGACCCGCTGCTTGTAATCGCGCGTCGATGGCCTTTAAGCGCGGACCGTCATGCCAAAGCACGCGATGATGCTGCGGCAAATTAGAAAAAAACGATAAAGCGTGCTGGTACTCTGCCTGGTCTGCTCTGTCGAGCCCAATGACGATCTGAGATAAATAAGGCACATCGCAGAGCTCACTGATGATCGAAGGCAACGCCGGTGTGGCAATTTCCGAGTACAGCGAAGGCAGAATCAAACCCAGCGGGCGGCGCTCACTAAAATTGAGCAAATCCCGCTCCAGATCTTCAGTAGATCGCGCCCCGAGGTTATGCAGCGTTGTTATCGTGCCGTTTTGGTAAAAATCTGCCATAGCTTTCCTCCTCTTCTATGCGTGCCAACAAAGCCTCAATCCCTTCGGCCCAACCCGCCGGCCCCATTTGGTCGCTGATTACCAGACCACTGGTTCGGTTGGGGTACGGGGGTTCATGTACCGGTGAGCGAACCAGCAAGGCCAGATCGGCAACCTCCAGCATTTCTCGATCGTTGTCAGCGTCGCCTGCCGCTACACTCAGCGCCCCTCGGTAGTCCGGTAGCTCTCGGCGCACTTTCTGATGGAGCCAGCTCATCGCTTTGGCTTTGCCCGACGAGTCGAGGACATGCACAAACCGACCCCCTTGCACACACTGCAAATCTAAAGCCTCGACTTGTTCAGCGAATGACAAACGATCCGCCGGCGTTCCCAGCCACACCAGGGTTTCGCTGTGATGCCGGTCCTTTGCGAGCGCCGCCTTATCAATATCCAGCCCGGTCAGTGCGGCGACTTGTTGGTCTGTGAGATCACATAACGATTGATAGCGATTCCCCCACTCAATACTCAGTATTGCGAGCTGGCGACGAATCACCTTGCGCGAAGCCCCGAAGCAGTGGATCCATCCGGCTTGGTGTTGCTGTGCGCCCGCGGTGCGCGACAGACCCCATTGATCCGGTATCCAAACGGCCGCGCCGTTCTCAATAATCATTGGCCCATCGAAGTTCAGATCGTTGGCAATGCCGCGAGTCTCTGCGTAGGTCTTGCTGGTACAAGGGATCACCGGCAAACCTTTCGCGCTCAGTATCGCGAACGTCGGCTGCGCCGCAGCCGCGGAGTAGGTGTGGTGGTCCAGCAACGTGCCGTCGAGGTCGGTATAGATCAGCGCCGACTTCATGCCACGACCGCCGTTAGATTCATGCGCTGTATGGCCCGATCTGCGTTCATCTCCCAGACAATACTGGCCCGCTGGCCCACCGTGTCTAGCGCGTGCTGGGTCAACCTCTGGTAATGCAAAATGAATTCCGCCACCTCCCGGCGGCTCATGGTGGCGTCTGCAGTTGTAGCCCCACTGCCTTGTACTGTGGCAAACAACTTTTGCTCCTGCTCCCAGCGCCAATCAAACACCGCGTCAAAACCGGGTGCCTTTAGAAATAGCAGGACTTCCAATTGCTCAAACAGTTGCGCATAACCGCCTTGCAACTGGCGGTTAATCTCGCGCCGCCAGACCAGCTCCTGATCCTGATCCGCCTCGACAGGATTGATCGGTTGCAGCAGCGCGCCATCGGACTGCGCGGGAACTCCCACGCACCATCCCTCCAGAATAATCAGCTGGGCCGGCGCACCCCCATCGCCCCAGCGCACCAAACTGGTGCGGTCATCCCGAGCTTTGTCAAAAACCGGCAACTCAACCGGGCCATCGGGGGCTGCCAGCTGGTTGAGGGTTCGTTTGAGCAGAGCGAGATCATGCGTACCGGGAACGCCGCGGGTCGCAAATAAAGGATGCAGGTTTGCCGCTAGTGCCTGACGAGCAGATTTCGGCAGATAAAAATCGTCCAAGGACAGTACGAGCGCCCTGGCGCCAAATACGCGATTCGCCACGCGCGCCATTAAACGCGCGAGCGTACTTTTGCCGGAGCCCTGACAACCGCTCAAACCCACCAATAGCGGGCGTTGCGCGACTTTCGCCCGCAGCGCTAGGCTTTTTACTGCGCCCGCATACCACGCCAGAAACGACCGCCCATAAGCCTCTGGCAAGGCCTCCTCGCGTATGAACTCGGCCACCTCGGCAAGCACCGGGTCGAAGACACCTGGCTTCGCTTTCATCGTTGCTTCCCTACTGTCAATTCGCACCCCGTATCAATAAAACGCTTCATGCACTTCCCCCTTGTTTTGCTGCTCTTGGATTTTTGCAGTCTCTTTTGCGCCTCGACGGGTGATTCACCGCCAATACCCCCACCTTCCCGCCAGGCTCATAAGCTGATTTATGCAATTACCGTGCCTACTTTGTCCGAACATTTGTACGGCGGCTTTTTCGTTACACTGTCATGGCCATTTAGCACCGCCTGCCAACCCCTACCGTCGAGGAAAAGAGTCGCTCATGGACCCGGCACTGTCGATTGTTATGGGTCGTACTGCGGCCGACGTAATCCGAGAGCGGGGTTGGTCGGGTGCTCCGTTCAAAACGCTTATCGGAGCATCTGGCGGCCCCAAGTGGCTCATTCTTTCGGAACTCGACCAGGTGCTGGCAACGGAGTTATTGCCCACACTGAGAAGCCCCCTGACACTGCTGGGCAGCTCAATTGGAACATGGCGCCACGCCTGTATCAGCCAGCCTGACCCGGTCATCGCGATCCGCCGCTTGCAGCGGGCGTATCTTCATCAGGAGTACAGTCGCACCCGGCCCTCCGCACAGGAAGTAAGCCAAGTCGCAGAGACGATGCTGCGCGAAGTCCT
>CAYQUE010000087.1:0-5351 GCA_964420615.1 uncultured Alteromonadaceae bacterium
CCGGCGTTGGCCATCATCAACGCCATCAGCACGCAGCCCAGCAAGCCGCCAGCGAGCATGCCGCCGAGCGACGTCGCACCCAGACCAAAGCCCACGACGACAGGTGCCAGCACTGCGATCGCGCCCGGTACCACCATACGCTTGAGGGCGGCGGTCGTTGCGATGTCGACACAACGTGCGGTGTCGGGTTCAGCAGTGCCTTCCAAAAGGCCGGGAATTTCGCGGAACTGACGACGGATTTCGTTGATCATGTCGAATGCCGCATCACCGACCGCGGTCATGGTAATCGACGCGATCAGGAAGGGAATGGTGCCGCCGATGAAAATACCAATCAGTACGTCGGGGTTTGACAACTCCAAAGCAAAGCCCGGGTTGTTAACGGTGACGGTTTCTACGAAGGCCGCGATAATTGCCAGTGCGGCAAGTGCGGCGGCGCCAATAGCAAACCCTTTACCAATTGCAGCGGTCGTGTTGCCTACTTCGTCCAAGCCGTCCGTGATTGCGCGCGTATCAGAACCCATGCCCGCCATCTCGGCAATGCCGCCCGCGTTATCAGCCACAGGGCCGTAGGCGTCGATCGCCATAGTGATACCGACCGTCGCCAACATACCAACGGCCGCAATACCCACGCCGTAAAGACCCGCGAGATGCGTTGAAACATAAATAATCGCGGCGAGGAAGAGCACCGGCGCGACGACGGATTGCATGCCCACAGCCAGCCCGGTGATCATCACTGTCGCTGAACCGGTTTCACCCGATTTGGCGATCGTGCGGACCGGTTTGCCGCCCGTGTAGTACTCGGTGATCAGGCCGATCGCGATACCGCCGACGGCGCCCGATACCACGGCCCACCAGATGTTCTGCTCAATACCCATGTTTTGGGCGAGAAACCAGGCCATCGCGATAAAGATCACTGGAGCGCCCAGCGTTCCGCTACGTAATGCCGCTTCTGGTGCTGCTGACGACCGCGCGCGCACAATCAGGATGCCGGCAACCGAGGCGATCAAACCGATGCTCGCCAATGCCAGCGGGAAGGCCATCATCGCGCTTTGCACATCGGCAGTGACCGCCATGGTGGAAGCGATCGCAATACAGGCAATCATCGAGCCACAGTAGGATTCAAAAATATCCGAACCCATACCGGCGATATCGCCAACGTTGTCACCCACGTTATCGGCGATGACACCGGGGTTTCGGGGGTCGTCCTCAGGGATGCCGGCTTCGACTTTTCCTACGAGGTCCGCGCCGACGTCCGCAGATTTGGTATAGATGCCACCACCCACGCGTGAGAACAGCGCCACGACTGAGCCACCCATCCCGAATCCATGGATTGCGTGCGCTGTGTGAGGATCGCCGCCGAAGTAGTAGTAAAGACCACCCAGGCCCAGCAAGCCCAATGACGCCACACACAGGCCCATGATTGAACCGCCATAGAAAGCGATATTGAGCGCGGCTGCCGCGCCCTGCTGGTTGGCCGCTACAGCAGTACGAACGTTCGCTTTCGTGGCGGCGTACATGCCGAGGTAGCCCGCGGTGGCTGATGACACAGCTCCGGCGACAAAGGCGATAGCGGTATCAGTGCCCAGCGGTGAGGCAAGGATGCCCACAACCAGAACCGCAGCAAATACCAGTAGCAACTTATATTCACGGTGCATGAAAACCATCGCACCAATATGAATTTGCTCGGCGATCCCCGTGATCTTGCCTTCGCCAGCCGGGGCGCGCGACATCACGGTGTAAATCACGAATGCAATTACCAGTCCTACCGCCCCGAGAATCGGCGGCATCGTCAGATCAAAGCTCATAGGATTTCCTGCTGAGTACGGTTCAAAATTTAATGGGGCGCAAGTCTAACGACCGACTCGGCCCCTATCAATGGAATTCTTGAGAAAGAGATACGTCCGAGCGGTTAAAACCGTTCACCGTAGGTCAATCTGCCGAAGAAATAGCCTTCATTCCCGTCATATAGCCCCGGAGTCGCGACCCCACGACTTCCACCGAGTGTGAGCGTATTTCCGCATTCACCTCAATCAGGCGGCGGTTATCCACGGCTGTGCTGCCCGTCATCCCCTGCCCGATAACTTCGGCATCTAGGTTTGCCACAAAGGCCTGCAGCAGGGGTCGAGCCGCCTGGTCAAACAGGTAGCAGCCGTACTCGGCGGTATCGGAAATGACCACGTTCATCTCGTAAAGCTTCTTGCGCGCGATGGTATTGGCGATCAGCGGGGTTTCGTGGAGTGACTCGTAGTAAGCCGATTCCTCGATGATGCCCGCAGAAACCATTGTTTCATACGCCAGCTCGACACCCGCTTTGACCATCGCGACCATCAGAATCCCCTGGTCGTAGTAGGTTTGTTCGTCGATTGGCGCGTCCGTGATCTCCTGCAGCTCAAACGGGGTCCCATTGGTTTCTGCGCGCCACTTCAGTAGGTTCGCGTCCCCCGCAGCCCAGTCAGCCATCATCGTGCTGGAAAAGTGCCCGGACATAATGTCGTCCTGATGCTTTTCAAATAGCGGGCGCAGAATGACTTTCATCTCCTCTGCCAGATCAAACGCGCGAATTTTTGCGGGGTTCGACAGGCGGTCCATCATATTGGTGATACCGCCCTGTTTGAGGCCCTCGGTCACCGTCTCCCAGCCATATTGAACCAACTTGGCGGCATAGGCCGGATCGATTCCAAGGGCGACCATGCGGTCGAAGCAGAGTAGCGACCCGGTCTGCAGCATGCCGCACAAGATCGTCTGTTCGCCCATGAGGTCTGATTTAACCTCGGCAATGAACGAGGACTCCAAAACGCCTGCGCGATGCCCGCCGGTGCCAGCGGCGTAGGCTTTGGCAAGTTCCAACCCCTTGCCCTGTGGGTCATTCTCGAGGTGCACAGCGATCAGCGTGGGGACACCAAATCCGCGCAAATACTCCTCGCGGACCTCGGTTCCAGGACACTTTGGGGCCACCATGATGACCGTCAGATCATCCCGCACTTTCGTGCCCTCCTCGACGATATTGAAGCCATGTGAGTAGGACAAACAGGCGCCTTGTTTCATCAGCGGCATCACCGATTCGACAACGTTGGTGTGTTGCTTATCGGGCGTCAGGTTTAGCACCATGTCGGCGTCTGGCACCATCTCCTCGTAGGTCCCGACCTGAAACCCTGCCTCGGTGGCCTTTACCCAAGATGGTCGTTTCTCTTCAATGGCTTCCTTGCGCAGTGCGTAGGCAACGTTCAGGCCACTGTCGCGCAGATTTAGCCCTTGGTTAAAGCCCTGTGCGCCGCAGCCGATGATCACGAGTTTCTTCCCCGCGAGCGGCGCCACTCCCGCCTCAAATTCGCTCGGGTCCATAAACCGGCACTTACCGAGCTCCTGAAGTTGGGTGCGGAGGGGGAGGGAGTTGAAATAGTTGCTCACAGAGGTACCTCGATAAGGGGCCTGAAAAAAAGGGTGCGTATTGTGTCGGACATCGTGCCCGGGGTAAACGGCGCTGGTACAATAAATTTTTGCGCGTTGAGCCGGATGGCGTGGAGTGGACGAATGACCACGGACGAACAAAAGCGGGATACCGACGAGCTGGAGCGAGCTGCCGAACAAATTGAAGCGCCGCTGGCGAGCTTGGTGGGCGACTACGAAGAGTCCCACGGGGGAAGTGTGCCGAGGGCGAAGGGCATATTCCTGCTGCCGAACCTGTTGACCTCGGGCGCGCTGTTCTGCGGATTTTATTCCATCATCGCGGGCATGCAGGGCGACTTTTACGCCGGAGCGGTGGCGATTCTCGTTGCCATGTTATTCGATGGCCTCGATGGGCGGGTCGCTCGGTTGACCCACACCAGTAGCGCCTTTGGCGCCCAGTACGACAGCCTGTCTGACATGGTGAGCTTTGGCTTGGCGCCTGCGCTGCTGACCTTTAACTGGGCGCTCACCGGGCTGGGCAAGGCGGGGTGGGTTGCCGCCTTCATTTACGCTGCCTGTGCGGCTCTTCGGCTGGCGCGCTTCAACGCGCACATGGAAAGTGACAATAAGGTCCACTTTACGGGTCTCGCGAGCCCTGCAGCGGCGGCAACGGCGGCGGGATTGATTTGGCTCGGGCAAACCCACGGCTGGATCGGGTTGACGCTGGACTGGTTTCACGCGCTGTTGCTTACGGCGTTGGGATTTTTGATGATCTCGCGCTTCCCCTACGCGAGTTTTAAATCGATCTCCTTTGATCGGCGCGTGCCTTTCGTCAGAATGCTACTCGTCGTGGCAGCGCTGGGATTGATTGCGTTGGATCCGCCGGTGGCAATCTGGGGGCTGTCTGTTATTTACGCGCTCTCGGGACCCGTGCAGCATCTGCGTCAGACGGAGCGAGCCGTAGCGAAGTCAGCGGAGTCATCGCATGAAAAAACGGATCTACACTGACCCGACCATCGCCTCTTCGGATATCACGCCAGAAGCAGTATTTCTCAATCGACGTTCGCTGATTCAGGCCTCTGCCGGCGCCATGTCCATAGCGGCGGGGTTGCCCTCGATCTCTGCCGCTTCAGCCGAGAGCCCGCCACTTCAGGCACTGACGTTTCGCGCCGACGCGGATCGGTCGCTGGCTGACGAACAAACACCCTATGAAGCGGTGACCTCTTACAACAACTTCTACGAATTCGGCACCGATAAATCTGACCCGGCGCGCCATGCCCACGCCATGACAACGGATCCTTGGACGGTCAAGGTAGGTGGATTGGTTGAAGAGCCGGGAGAGTTGCATGTAGAGGACCTACTCCGCGGCTTTGATTTGGAAGAGCGCATTTATAGATTCCGCTGCGTGGAGGCGTGGTCCATGGTGGTGCCCTGGATTGGCTTCCCGCTGTCTGCATTGCTGCAGCGGTTTTCGCCCCGCGAAGAGGGGCGCTTTGTGGAGTTTAAGACGCTGTATCGTAAACGGGAGATGCGTGGCACGCGCTCTTTCACCAGCATCATCGACTGGCCCTACCGGGAAGGGCTGCGGCTGGATGAGGCGATGCACCCGCTGGCATTTCTGGCGGTTGGGTTATACGGCAAGACGTTACCCAATCAGAACGGTGCGCCGTTGCGACTGGTGGTGCCCTGGAAATACGGCTTTAAAAGCATCAAGTCGATCGTAGAGATCAATGTCACCGACAAACAGCCACGCACCAGCTGGCAGATGCTTCAGCCTCGGGAATACGGGTTCTATGCCAACGTAAACCCAGACGTGGATCATCCTCGCTGGTCGCAGCGTTTTGAGCGCCGGCTTCCTTCCTCTATTTTTAACCCCAATCGTGTCCCCACGTTGCCTTTTAATGGCTACGCCGAGCAGGTAGCTGGGCTTTACGAGGGTATGGATTTGGCGCAATTTTATTGAC
>CAYQUE010000088.1:0-5330 GCA_964420615.1 uncultured Alteromonadaceae bacterium
GAGTCAAATCCGCCCAGCGATAAATCAGCGGCAGCGCCTAGGCCTGATTTAAACACCAGCAACGCGCCCTGCATCTGCTGCTTGAGGTTACTGAAAAAATTCATACCGGCGACGTTGATGTCTTCACCCTGAATAATTTGATCCTGACTAGGGATGAGCTCGGCCAAACGCGTCAAGCCATCTCTGCTCTCACGAGCCTCCGTGAATCGCACAAGGCTCTGCCGCTGACGAATGCTCAATTGGGGTTGGTGAAGCATCCGATCCACTTCGGCCTGCACAACCGCTGCCGACCGTTGCAAATCAGCGTCGGTGCGCTTTCGCTCTCCAGACCAAGGCTCAATATTGGGCCTGACGAGCGCGCCCATATTGGACAGATCGTCAAAGCGGTTGTAACCAATCACGCCGGCGGTGCGAGAAAAACCGTTATAAACGCAATAAGCCAGCGGCTGGTTGGGCGACTGAGCTGCAGCAAATAGCGCTGATAGCGAGGGCTTTCCCTCGGCGTTGCTGCCAGTCCAGTTGTACAACTTCCCCGTCTCATGGGAATTAGTTTGAGAATCCACACCATTGATCACCATCGTATGGCGACCAAAGCGCTCAAACAGGTGTGCGTTATTGGCAACGGGGGCATATTGCAAATTACCCACCTGCCCCGGGTCCGCAAAGTCCGACCAGTGATTGATCGGCGGCTCGCCTTTAACATTGACCTTTGGGTCGCACAGCTGAGTGACATCCGCACCGCCATCTAACTGAAGCGTGACAAGGAGGCGACCGTTGTACGGAGCGGGCACCCCACTCCCCCACACCTTAGCAGTCGATATAACGCCCCCGGCCGCGCCGAGTCCGGCAAAAGCATATCGCAAAAGCCGCCGGCGCCCGAAAGAAGCTTGCTGATGTCGCCGATCAGTCATGGAGATAACCGTAACTCGTCATTACGCCATGAAGTAGCGTTGTCCATCCGCGCATCATACCCTCGGGATCACCATAGCGAACACGATTCTCCTCGTGCGTCAGCTCCTCCCCAGGCCAAATGGTCCACGTGTCGCAACGACTCTCCTGATCCATAAACCAGTTACCTCGCTGGTAGGCGTCCTCTGCCGCCAAAACCAAGGTGTCGAGCATGCCACTGACTTCCGCCTCGGTTGGGCTTCTGTGGATCGCTCGCGTAAGCAACGCGGAAATGCGGTCACTGAACTGTCTGCCCGAGTCCGTGTCAGCAATACTTTCGAGTGCCGTCACCTTGACTCGAGACCCCATGGCATCGTTCGCATTGTTGCTCAACAACGCGGTTCCCAGGCGCACCTCCACCTGATAATCCCCGGGATTGAGGTCGAGTGAGAATGCCACCCAAGCTTGTGGATGCATGCGCCATCCGACACTGTCCTCTACCTGCCCACGCCAGTGTTTCCGACCATCTTCGTCGGTCCACTGGTCCGCCTGAAAATCCTTGGCTTTGGATAAATCTGTACCTCTTATTCTTGCCGCGGTTGTGCCGCCTTTCTTAAAAAGCACTTCCTTGACGACGAGCTCTGCGCCGGTCCACTGGCTGTCGAGACTCTTGTGGGGATCAGTCGTAGTGTCGTCAATACGCACACGCACCTGCCCGCCCACAGCAGTAATCGTGCCCTCAACGAGGTGCGATTTGAGCGACCCCATGTCAAAGATTTTTCCCGACAGCGGCTTCTCAAGATTGAGGAGCTGGCCGGGCACGTCGTTTCGGCGCAAGCCTTCGAAAAGAAATCGCTCGTCGTCTGGACGATTAAAATCTTCCAGCACGACCTGACAAGCCAGGTCACTAGCCATACTCTCCGTTAAATTAGACATGAGTGCGGTCATATCTCGACTGCGTACTGTCACTGAGGCACCATCGATGCCACCGTAAAAACCTTTAAAACGCGCTCTAAAACCCGTCAGGGCCGTCTCTTGCGAGAAACTGTGGGCATCGACGCCGTTGTGCCATTGCTGCCAGGTCCGGCCGAACAGCGCTCGGTTTTTTCGGTCCAGTTCTTCCGGGCCAAGCAGACGTCCACGCCCCACCGTTGCAAGTTCTATCCCCCGCGCTTCGACCAAAGCGGGATCGGTGACTTCCGAGTTGCGGTACCACGGCGACATCACCATATCGGCGAAGAGCGACTTAGCGTTAAATCCAGACGCCTCGAACTTTGCGGCCAGGGCGTCAATGAGGCGCTCTTGTTCATGATAAGCGGTAAGTGATGCCTGGTAGTCAGCGCTGTCCGGATTCTCCGGGCGTATCAGGGGGTCTGAACCAAAAATCGCAGGCCACCAGAATCGCACGGTTGCCGCAGCAAATCGGGGATCCTGCACAATCTGCTGAGCCAGCCATTGCACACTATCCTGGGTTCCCGTGGCCCGCGCGTCTTCGAAGCCCGGCGTCCGCATATCCCGGTACCAAGTATCTCCCTCCCTGTAGAGCGTTGACCCCCACTCGCCGCCGTAGCATTCAGGGCATTTATAGGAGTCTGCAAGGGAATCTTTACCGCCAAACTGATCAAGGTAATGTCCGAGGTCACCGAAACTCTGATACGCGCCCGCCAGTGGATCCAGCCGCTCATGGCAGACCGTGCATGCACTATTGTTCATCGTCGGGTTGTTGGTATCTGCCAACGCAACGGGGTCGGTTGTTCGTGGCGCCGACTTTTCTATGTCCACCCCTAAGAAGTGAAAGTAAGTCCAACGCGCTCGCGCCCGATTTCTATTCGTATCAGTAGAGGGATACCGAGCGAGCCACGCTTGCGTGCTTAAGACGCCCGCGTGCGGCCATTCTTGATAATCGCTAAAACTGACTACGCCTTGCTCCTCGCTCGCTTCGAAGCGCTCGTCGTGCGGGATATGGCCATCATTGTAGCCAGGCCGAAAAATATTGAACTGGCTCCTGTCATAGAAGCCCTGCTGATCCGCAAACTGATGGTCAAAGCCCGCCTCGCTGCGATACGCAAGATCACTGAAGGCATTCACCATCGTATGGTCCGCTGTCAGGACTTTTTGATAAGACAAATCGTTCATGATGACGTGAGCAATGAGCTCAAGGGGCTCGCGAGTAATTGCCCATCTGAAAGACCAATCCGCATCCCAACGCGTCAAGAATGGCTTTTCATGGAAGTCTTCGAATTCTTCCGGTCGGTCTTCGGGCAAAGATATGAGTAATTCTGCGAGCTTGGGGTAGCGGTCGTACGTCGAAATATCAAAATTGATGCCGTTAAGTAGACCCTCCACTAATAACCGATCGTTGGCGCCTCTGAGGATGAAATCATGGAAAGCTCGCCCTGACATGCTTGCCAAAATTTGTTGGCGGAGCCCCTCCTCTGATTTGCTCGCGAGCTCGATAGAGGCGGCGTCGGGGACCTGCGCGGAAAACAATAGTGACGCGCGCCTCAATGTCACCTCACTTTGCTCGGCAGCAGTACCGTCCCAAAAAGCGCTTGGCTCCCACGAGTCAACGATATCCGCGTCGCCCTGCCCCATTAACTTCAGATATTGTTGCAGCGCGAGGTAGAGAGGCGCGCCTTCGGTCAGGATCGCTCCCCCGCCATGCCCCGCCTGACCCGTCACTTTCGCAAGGATCCTCGCGCCATCGACATCGTCATAGACAAGCAAACTCTCGAACGCTCGATGGTTATCCGCGGCACTATTGCCCAGCACTAACCTTGCGCCGGATTGCGGCGCCGCCCCACCGGCGCGGTGACACGTCAGACAGCTGCGCTGAATACCTGGATCGACTTCAGCTGCGTAATACGCCTCTGCAGAATCGTCGGTGTGGGCGTCACCATTTGGTGGGCTTGGAAAGGCTGGGATGCCAGGGAATAACGGTAAATACTCGGGCGGTACCGAAGCTTCAGCCACGCGATGGGGTGCGCACACAATTAGCGCCGCGAGTCCGAGAGAGGCTAGTCTATAAACAATTCTGTGTCGCGACAGCACTGCTCAGGCTCTACCCTTGAGTTTGCATGTGTAAAGAATACGTTCGTCCCCCTGACACTTCTAGCCTATACAAAGTAACAAAATGCCGCGCCAGCTGAATACCGGGCAATATATTCGCTTCCATTCGGAGTTTCATTATCTGATCTCAATAATTTCGAAACCTTGCTCAGAGGTTCTCCACTTTAGAACCAGATTGTAGAACTTGTCTGCCACCTGGGCGTTATCCACCGAGATCTCATCTCCACCAACGGTACAGCTACCGGCGGCGAGACTTACCGCGCCAGCACCCGAAATAAAATTCGAGTCAAACTTGACGACATTAAAGCTCGCACTACTCTCCTTCGTCTCGCCTTTGGTTGTGTGAGCAACAGCGCGGATCGTATGCGGTCCAGCCGTCAGGTCGCTGTAATTAAACGCCAGTGAAAAGCCTGACTTATCGGAGTCTTCAACGTCCGGAAATGCGCCGCCGACGTCACCGCGATTACCCCCGTAGGGAGCGTCGAAGGCGTACGCGCCGTCAATAAATACCTCTACTTTGCTAATGCCATTCGTGGCGACGGCCCATCCCCTTAGATTCCCCACACCGGTATGGGTCTCTTCCTGCACCGGCTCCTCAAGAGCCACTCTGAAAACAGCAGGCGAAGTACCGGGAGTCGTTTCATCCGCAACCAACAGATCCATATACGAAGAAAATATTTGGTACTGCTGGGAGCCAGCTGAGAATATCTGCCCACCACCGTGGCCCGAACCACCCGTGATCTTCGATAGCACTTGATCTGCGCGATCTCGAGTGGGCTGAGGGTCTGATGCCCCCGGCGGCGCGGGACTAAACGCGGGGCCGGAGGTATAGCTCACGAACTGTTGGTGGTTGTTACTTGCAGACCCGGAGAAAAGGATATCGGCTCCCCCCGCATCCGCTTGCCCCCCCGACTTGTGGCACACGATACAGTTGCCTTGAACGAGCGCCTCGACTTGCGCCACGTAATAATTCTCCGCCTCGTCCGACATGCCGGCTGGCGCCCCCATCAAGCTAAAAAGCACAGCAAAGCATCGCCAGAGCGTGATCGCCGACTGCCAATTATTAATGCGCATACTCGTTTCTCTGTATCTAACGGCACTCTACTCTAGCGGCCCAGAGCGGCCAAGAGAACCGGATTTCCCGTGTTGGGGTACTATTACTAGGTTAACAACAGCGCTTCCATGAGGCTGCGGACCGGATTCAGAGGACACAGTGCTTAAAACCGTTACTTTTTTGGTCAGTATCACCGCCCTGCTGTCTGGGTGTGTCACGGTGGAACCGGTTGCACCCTATGACCGCGGCTACCTTTCTGAAGAAGGCATGGCGTGGGAGCACGACGCGAGACATGCGCGATTAAAAGGGCATGTCTACA
>CAYQUE010000089.1:0-5324 GCA_964420615.1 uncultured Alteromonadaceae bacterium
GTTCGGCATCCGGCGTCAATTCAACCCGGACCGAAGACAGGGGCAAGGGATGACACAGCGGGATCAAGTCTGCACATTTTTTAGCCGCCTGAATGCCGGCAATACGGGCGACGGCCATCACATCGCCTTTAGGCAAGGCATTGTCGGTAATGGCGCCAAGGGTCGACGCCTGCATGCGCACGCACGACTCCGCTACCGCCTCCCTCGCAGAGATGGCCTTTTCGGTGACATCAACAATATGCGCCCGGCCCGTGTCATCGAGGTGTGTCAGGCGATCCGTGTTTTCTGGCATACCGCCATGCTAACACTCCGGTGCGGTAAACGGCATAAGCTGTCATGATGCTGAGGCGATTCCCAAAAATGTGACCACACGATGACCTCCGAACCCCTTGCGGCAGAAAGCACGCGCTATCGATGGACGGTGTTGGTCATGCTGACGCTGGTCTATACCTTCAACTTTATCGACCGCCAGATCCTTGTCATCCTGCAGGAACCCATCAAAGCGGATTTGGGGCTCAGCGACGCACAACTGGGTTTACTCACGGGCTTTAGCTTTGCACTGGTCTACGTTACCGCCGGTATCCCTATCGCGTGGCTGGCGGACCGAGCCAATCGCCGCAACATCGTCGCCGCTTCCCTTGCGTTCTGGAGTCTCATGACCGCCCTCTCAGGACTCGTTCAAAACTACGGACAACTGCTGGCTGCTCGCCTCGGGGTTGGCGTGGGCGAAGCCGGCGGCTCCCCACCTTCTCACTCGATGATCAGTGATTACTTTCCGCCCAGTAGCCGGGGCACGGCCCTCTCCTTTTACAGCATGGGCATCTATATCGGTGTGTTATTCGGATTTGCGGCGGGCGGTTGGATTGCTGAAAATTTTGGCTGGCGAAATGCCTTTTTTGTCATCGGCATTCCGGGCATCCTGTATGCCCTTGCCGTGCTGTGGGTAGTAAAAGAACCCCGCCGCGGCCAGTACGACGAGGCGACGGCCCCCGTCCAGTCCAGCCTGTCAGAAACACTTGCCGCACTCAGGGGGCGGCCCACCTTCTGGTATCTTTCTGTAGGCTGCGCCTTCAGCGCATTTGTCTCCTATGGCAATGGCAATTTCATGCCCTCCTTTCTGATGCGAAATCACGGCATGTCGCTGGCAGAGGTGGGGGCCATATTAGGCCTCATATCAGGGCTATCTGGCGCCACCGGTACTTTTTTGGGTGGGTTCATGGCCGACAGATTGGCTACCCGCGACATGCGTTGGTATGTCTGGATTCCTATTCTTGGCGCCCTCTCCGCCATGATCCCGGCCTACTACACCCTGTTTGGTGAGAACACGACGCTCATCGTCGCCGCCATGATTCCATCGCAAATACTCAGCGCACTGTATCTCGGCCCCTGTATCGCCACCTGTCATAATCTCGTCTCCCCCGGCATGCGCGCCATGGCCTCTGCGATTCTTTACTTCGTGCTGAACCTTATTGGTCTGGGCCTGGGGCCACTGACCGTTGGTGTATTGAGCGATGTATTTGCCGAACCCTTTGGCGACAATAACCTGCGCTACGCGATGATCACCGCGCTCACTATTGGCTTTCTGGGTGTCTACTTCCTGTGGATGGCTACTCGTAGCCTAGACCGCGATCTCGAGGAGAACCGTCGGGCGCTCGCTTTACACTCCGAATAAAAAAAACCCACCTAAGAGAACGCATCAATGACCCTTGCTCATCAAGTTCCATCACTCCCAACGCGCGTCAGGGCTTCCCTTTAGCCCAACAACAGCGCACCCTGTCAACTTTCACGCTACAGAGGCCTTATCCATGCGCGCAGCGGTATTTCATGAACCTGGAGCCCCTCTCGCTATTGAGCACGTCGATGACCCGTCGCCAGCGGCGGGTCAGGTCGTTATCGCGGTAAAGCGCTGTGGCATCTGCGGCACCGACCTACACGCGACCGAAGAACATGATGGCCTTCTAGTGCCCGGCACGGTGATGGGCCATGAATTCGCGGGGGAAATCGTTGAGGTTGGCACCCAGTGTCCAAGTGATTGGAAGCCGGGACGCAAGGTAACAGGCCTACCCTCCCTCTCTTGCGGGCATTGCCTGCCTTGTCAGACGGGCAAACCGCTGCAGTGCGAGAGCAACATTATTGTCGGCCTACAGCGCTCCGGTGGCTTTGCGGAGTACCTGGCGCTCGACACCCACAATTCCATTCTCCTACCCGATAGCGTCGATTGGGTAGAGGGCGCGTTGATTGAACCCCTCGCCGTCGGTCTGCACGCCGTCAACATGAGCGCAAACATTCGCGGCAAGCGCGTACTTATACTGGGCGCGGGTCCGGTGGGGCTGGCTGTCTCCTTTTGGTCTCGGTTTATGGGCGCTTATCACATTACCGTGACAGAACCAGAAACCATTCGACGTGAAAGCGCAATGCAATTTGGTGCCGATGTGGGCCTCGCCTCGGGGGCTCCCGAGGCGGTGCTTCCCGAGATTATCAAAGCCGCAGGAGGCATGCCCGACGTTATATTCGAGTGCGTGGGCGTGCCCGGGATGCTTGCTGAAGCAATCGCATATTCGCGCTACGGCGGTGAAGTGGTGGTCGTTGGTTTCTGTGCGCGACCCGACACCCTCGTGCCCGCTGCCGCCGTGATGAAAGAACTGTCGGTGCGTTTTGTTGTTGCCTATGACAAAGCCGACTTCGACATGATTGCGGGCCTTATGGCGCGAGATAAACTTGACGTCACACATATGTGTACCGATACCGTCGGCTTCGACGCGTTTTCGCAGGCTTTCGAAAGCCTGCGAACACCCAACGCGCACTGCAAAATCATGCTGGACCCCGGCGCCACTTAACGCAATGGCCCCTTTGGCTCGGGATACTGACAGAGGCTCAAGGTAACGACGCAACTTCGCGGCTGATGTTATCCGATTGCAAAAATTTCAGTTTCAGCGCTCCCGCCTCTGTGACCAGGTAGGCGCTCTCCAACCAGACGTTACGCTCAATTAACGCCTGTCCGGGCTCATCTGGATCGGGATAAACGAATTCACCCGTATTCTTGTAGCTGATATGTGCCGAATCATCACCCAAGCTCACACGCATCTCAGAAAATCGCCACTCAGTAGAAATCCAGTTTTCATAACCCGCATCGTCGAGGAAAGCCTCGAAGCGGCGCCAGTCGAAAGCTGCTCCCATTTCAAAAATCAAAAAATCATGGGTAACGCGCTGACTCATGCGTGGATTCGGATAATTCTCCACCGACAACGCGTCAAAAAAACCGCGCAGGGCCGCCACAGCCGCCTCTTCATTGACGGCGTCTTGTGCCCTCGGCTGATAAGCAACAAGGCATAACAGCAAAACGATGGCCGCACGAACGATTCCCATAGAAACCCCCAGTAATACACTCAATCCAACCCATCCTCCCTGAGAAGCCAAACCCAGTGAGGCCCCCTCCACGCTCGCACACAACGCCCGACAACTTGCACCACTCGCGTTATGAAGGTAGTTTGGTGAGTGCGCAGTAGCGCAACAATAATAACAACCTGGGGGAAAAAGATGTCTGAACTCGACGTTTTCGGTTTCATTGGGGTTAATCGTTCTGTATTTGCCACGCTGTTTTTGTGTGGCGTACTGATGCCACTGTCAGTGGTGGTAGTGGCCTACCTTTTCAGAAACTTCTCAACCACGATCAGGGGAGCAGCAATGGTGTCCGCGCTTATCGGCGTCGTCATGCTGACTTTCTTTACGATGGGCTCGCAAAATGCATTTTTTATGATGCTTTCGACGCTCAGTGAAATGGCGGGGAATGGATCTGAGATTGCTGCTGACTTTCTCAATGGGAATAACTTGCCCATTGGAGAAACCATCAACCCGCCTGGCTGGATGATGGCATTGTCGTTAGTACAAGTGGTGATTAACTTCGTTTTGACCGTCTACGTTTTTCTGTTCGCCCGATGGGATAACAGCTGACGTTCAGACTTCTGTGCAATGTCTTCCAAGGGGGCTTACGCCCCCTTTTTTTTAGTTGTAGCAAATGGTGTTCCGGTAGAGTCTTAAATACCCCACCAAGCTTGTTTATTTGAGCGGTGACACCTTGAAAGTCAGGGTCTTGGCGACGAAATCCGCCTCACCAGAGACGATGTTGATAACGCCATTGGACACCATATCGAGTGAGTACATCTGAAAAATGGTGCCTTTTCGGCGATATACACCTTGCAAGGTTGCGGTGGCAAATTCCTCGCCGTTTTGTGTCCAGGCAAAACCGGTAAACTCTCCGGCATCACCCATACCCAATTTGTCGGTGAATTCATAAGACAACCAAACCCGCCCGTAAGGGCCCGCCTCACCTGAGGCTGAAATTTTGTAGTTAGTGCCATCGGTCGTGTGGGCTGCGTCGATATCAAAGTTCGCTACGAACTCGCCCTCTCCGTAATCAAGATCCTGCGCTAACGTGAGTGGCACCCAAAATGCTGCGATAGCAGCAATTATCCATCTTTTAATCATTATCATCCCCTTTCTAAAACGGTTAATGCAGGGCGGCAATGCTCGCCCCGCCCGATCACCTTAAAGCAGGCGCTATAGACGTCAACAACGAGGCACTGAAAATCAGGGGGCGCTGTCGCGATTTGCACCAATCCTCGTCAAAAATTCTGATAGCGTCGGACTACTCGTTCGTCACCAGAGAGGTTTCCCTTCATGCAGCGCCCCCCAATCCCATCGCTTCTCAAGCCTGTTGCCATACTTACAGCATCGGCGACCCTGGTCGCGTGCGCAGACAAGCCCGGTAGCGAGGGCTGGTGTCAGGCCATGGATGAAAAAAGTAAAGGTGACTGGACCGGTGCCGACGCGAAAACCTACGCGGCACACTGTATTTTGGAGAGCACAACCATCGGCAGCGAGGCCTGGTGCGACGATCTGAAAGAAAAACCCAAGGGTGAATGGACGACGCAGGAGGTTGCCGACTTTGCCCAATATTGTGTGGTTGAGGCCGTGCAACAATAAGAACGATATCGATGAGGCCAGGTCCGACGCACGGGCACTGATGCGGCCGTCAACCTTGGTGGGTAACCATTTCGGTTAGGCGATCTCCAACGGATGCACCCACAGCATGGTCACGCCGTCCGTGAGTGCATTCAGCCCACCCACCGGCTGATCCTCTGTCATGCCTCGCGCCTTGAGTTTTGATATGACGCTCGCACTGCTATAGCAAGGGACAGGTGTTCCGTCCTCTTCATAAATACATCCAAGCAAGCAGTCTTCGAAGCTATCAATAAGCTGTATTTCAAATTCATCATCATGGGCATCGAGTTCGTGCATTTCCCTATCCCTCTCTGAATTCACGT
>CAYQUE010000090.1:0-5226 GCA_964420615.1 uncultured Alteromonadaceae bacterium
CGTCAGACGCCTTCTTCCCGTTTCGAGATGGCATCGACAACGCCGCCGAGCGCGGTATTGCTGCGGTGATTCAACCGGGCGGTTCGTTGCGCGACGAGGAAGTGATTGCGGCAGCGGACGAAGCGGGCATGGCCATGGTCTTTACCGGCATGCGCCATTTCCGGCACTGAGGAACCCTAATGAATATTCTGGTCGTCGGAGGGGGGGGTCGCGAACACGCGTTGGCATGGAAATTGGCCGAGCCTGACTCTGTTGCGCGGGTCTATGTGGCGCCAGGTAACGCCGGCACCGCCACAGAGCCGAAACTTGAAAATATCGCCATTGACCCCCTCGATATCGAGGGTCTCGCCCGATTTGCGCGCGATCACGCATGCGCTCTCACCGTCATCGGCCCGGAAGCGCCGCTGGTTGCGGGTATCGTGGATCACTTTACTGCCGAGGGACTGCCCTGCTTTGGCCCCTCGGCGGGCGCTGCGCAACTCGAAGGCAGCAAGTCGTTTACCAAGGATTTTCTGGCGCGGCATGACATTCCCACCGCGTCTTACGCTGTCTTTACCGATATCGCGCCTGCATTGGCTTATGTCCGTGAACACGGCGCACCGATCGTCATTAAAGCCGATGGCCTAGCAGCGGGTAAGGGCGTCATCGTCGCGTTGACACTCGAAGAAGCCGAAGCGGCCGTAACCGACATGCTCTCGGATAACAAGTTTGGCGATGCGGGTGCCCGTGTGGTGGTCGAGGGTTTTCTTGAGGGAGAGGAGGCAAGCTTTATCGTCATGGTGGACGGTGAGCACGTCCTGCCAATGGCGACTTCGCAAGATCACAAACGCATTGGCGATGGCGATACCGGACCCAATACCGGCGGTATGGGGGCATACTCCCCGGCACCTGTTGTGACCGACGCCGTGTTTGAGAAGGTCATGTCGCGAGTCATCCTGCCAACCGTGCAAGGCATGGCTGCCGAGGGAAACCCTTACACCGGCTTCCTGTACGCAGGCCTGATGATCGATGGTGCAGGCAATCCGTCGGTCATCGAGTACAACTGCCGCTTTGGCGACCCCGAGACACAACCGATCATGCATCGACTGCAAAGCGATCTGGTGGCGCTGTGTCAGTCGGCGCTGGCAGGCACCCTCGATACCTCCACCGCGAGCTGGGATCCCCGCCCCGCCGTGGGGGTGGTACTCGCGGCCGGGGGTTATCCGGGGTCTTACGAGAAAGGCCACGCAATCTCCGGGCTCGACGGCGACTGGCCGGCGACCACCAAGGTGTTTCATGCCGGCACCCGCGATGACGACGGCACCACTGTGACAGAGGGTGGTCGGGTGCTTTGCGTCAGCGCACTCGGCGACACGATTCAGGAAGCCATCGCAGCGGCCTACGCCGGCGTTGATCGTATCCGCTGGAAAGACATGATTTGTCGCCGTGATATTGGTTGGCGGGCGATAGACCGCTAAGCTTGGGCCATGACAGAGAGCACTCCGACATCACCGCGCCGCGGGCTTACCGGCCTTGATCGGCTGTTAAGCCGCGTCGATGATCGGCTGCGACAGTTATCAGGGCGATCCTCCGCCGACGCCAAGGGTGGCAGTCGCCCCTCGCCGGCCTCCGGGCACCAAGAACCCACGTTAAGTACACGTGAGCGCGAACACGCCGCGGGGCTCATGCGGGTAAATCACGCGGGCGAGGTCTGTGCGCAAGCGCTGTATCAGGGTCAGGCATTGGCGGCGCGCTCAGAGGCAACGCGCGCCAACTTATTGAATGCCGCTCAGGAAGAAGCCGATCACCTGGCCTGGTGCGAGGCGCGCCTCGAAGAGTTGGACGCAACACCGAGCAAACTCAATCCCCTCTTCTACGCCGCATCCTTTGCGCTAGGCGCTGCCACCGCAATGGCAGGAGATAAGGTGAGTCTCGGGTTTGTGCACGCCACTGAAGAGCGCGTTGCCAGCCACTTGCGCGCGCACCTCAAAGCGCTACCCGGGGAAGATCGCAAATCACAGCTGATTCTCCAGCAAATGCTCTCTGATGAAGAGCGCCACGGCGAAGAGGCGCTCAGTCACGGCGGGCAGGAATTCCCGCGGCCAGTGAAGGACGTCATGACACTGGCGAGCCAACTCATGACGCGGACCACTTATTGGATCTAGGCGCCAGCCGGCGCTTCGGCGTCCTCGATCGCAAAGCTGTGTGATACCGCCACACCCGCCTGCGCGAACATAATCGACGCCGAACAGTATTTTTCCGCCGAGAGTTCTACCGCGCGCTTTACCTGCGCCTCGCGCAGACCAAAGCCCGTGACCACAAAATGAAGCCGCATGGCGGTGAAGATTGCCGGCACCGCATCGGCGCGATCCGCGTGTAATTCAACCCGACAATCGGTCACCTGTTGGCGCGATTTTTTGAGCATGCTGATCACGTCATACAACGCACACCCGCCAGTGCCCAGGAGCAACATCTCCATGGGTCGCAGACTTTGATTGCGACCGCCTAGGTCTTCCGGGCCATCCATGACCACCGAGTGCCCAGAACCCGACTCGCCGATAAACATGGCGCCATCCATCCATTTAACCGTGCCCTGCATACCTTAACCACTCCCGCTAATTTTGCGTCCCGCCACCCTGTCGATCAGGCGAAAAGTTCCCGTAACGCGGTCCCCGGATCGGCTGCGCGCATGAACGCCTCACCAATCAGAAACGTCTGTACGCCACGCGCGCGCATTTGCGCCACCTCGCTGGCCGCGCTAAAACCACTTTCGGTGACCACCTGCACGCCTGCGGGAATACGCTCTAAGAGGGAATAAGTGGTCTCAAGCGAAGTCTCGAACGTGTGAAGGTCGCGATTATTAATGCCGATCAAATCACCCCCCAGCGTGAGCGCTTCGTCGAGCTCGGCCGCATCATGGACTTCGACCAACACGTCGAGCCCCGCCTCGCGCGCACAGTCATGTAAGTCTTTGAGGTGCGGGAGTTCCAGACACGCAACGATGAGCAAGATCGCATCGGCACCTAGGGCCCGCGCTTCCCAAATCTGGTAGGGATCGAGCGTGAAGTCCTTGCGGATAACCGGCAGAGAGCACGCGGCGCGCGCCGCCTGCAGGTACTCATCCGCGCCCTGAAAGAAGTCGATATCAGTCAGCACGGATAAACACGTCGCACCGCCGCGCTCATAACTTGCGGCGATCTCCGCGGGCTCAAAATGCTCGCGAATCACCCCTTTGCTGGGGCTCGCTTTCTTAACCTCGGCAATCACCGCTGGGTCGCCTGCGGCAACTGCCGCTCCTAGCGCGCGGCGGAATCCTCGCGGAGCCGGTTCACTCGCCGCCAGCGTTTGCAGCTCGGACAGCGATCGCTCTGCGCGTCGGGTTGCGACCTCCTCGGTTTTTCTCTCAAAGATCTTTTTCAGCACCGTGGGCGTTGAGAGCTTGGTAGTCATGAGACGGTCTCGCTTGACTCGGCACCTGTCAGCGACTGCGTAAAGGCAACGAACGCATTGAGCTTTTCCAGCGCCGCACCGGCATCCAGCACCTCGGTGGCTTTCGCGACGCCCGCCTCCAGAGAACTAGCGACACCCGAAACATAAATGCCCGCACCCGCGTTGAGGGCAATGATGGCCCGCGCCTTGACGCTGGCAATGTTGGATGCTCCCTCTAGGGCCGCTCGAATCAATGAGGCAGACGCGGCGGCGGTCTCTACCTGCAAACCCTCGAGTGAGTCGTGCGCCTGCCCCAAGATGGTGGGGTCGATCACTATCGGGGTGATTTCCCCGCCTTTCAGTTCAAAACCGCGGGTCGGGGCAGCGATGGAGATTTCATCCAGCCCGTCATCGCTGTGTAGCACCAGTGCATGCTCGCTGCCGAGCTGCTGTAGCGCATGCGCCATCGGCTCGCAGAGTGCGGCGTCATAAACACCCAACACCTGGCGCTTGACCAGCGCCGGATTAGTCAGGGGCCCCAACACGTTAAACAAGGTGCGCATGGCGAGCTCGCGGCGCGGGCCAATGGCATGCTTCATGGCACCGTGATGCGCAGGCGCGAACATAAAACCGAGCCCGACTGCGTCGATGCACTGCGCGATCTGCTCGGGTGTCAAATCCAGGCTGACGCCCAGGGTTTCGAGCACGTCGGATGAGCCACTGCTGCTTGAGACCGAGCGATTGCCGTGCTTGGCAACAAGAGCACCAGCGGCGGCGGCAACAAAAGTCGCCGCGGTTGAAACATTAAAGAGATTCGCGCCATCGCCTCCGGTACCCACGAGATCAATCAGATGCTCGCCGCCCACGGTGACGGGAGTGACCAACTCGCGCATCACCTCAGCTGCGCCGGTGATTTCGTCGATGACCTCACCCTTCATTCTCAGCGCGACCAACAATGCGCCGATCTGCGCCTCTGTCGCCTCACCGGTCATCACCTGCATCATGACCGCGCGCATGCCGGGTCTCGACAGGTCGCGTCGGGCGACGAGATCACTCAGGGCTGCTTGCAGGGTCATGTCGGGGCTCGTCATTTTCAAGACTGTTCTTTTCGGGGCTCTTATTCTCGACGCTATTCTTTTTTAGGCAATGGTTCTCTGCGCTGTTGACTGAAAGTCATTTACTCAGTGGCAACGTGCGAGGAAGCGCCCCAGCATGGCGTGACCGTGCTCGGAGAGGATCGACTCGGGGTGAAACTGCACGCCCTCGATGTCGTGCTCTCGATGGCGCAAGCCCATGATGACCTCGCGCTCACCCGCTTCATCCTGTGTCCAGGCGGTCACCTCGAGACAATCCGGCAAACTATCGGGATCCACCACGAGGCTATGGTAGCGCGTCGCAGTAAAGGGGCTGGGCAGGGACTCAAACACCCCCACACCCGTGTGGTGAATGGGGCTGGTTTTCCCATGCATGACGCTGGGGGCACGAATGATCTGGCCCCCAAAGACCGCGCCGATACTCTGCTGACCCAGACAAATACCAAAAATCGGTAGCTTGCCGGCAAAGTGCTCGATGACGGGCATCGAAATCCCCGCCTCCGCGGGGGAACAGGGGCCCGGCGATATGCAAATGCCCCGGGGTGCCATGGCCTCGATGTCCGCGATACTGAGCGCATCATTGCGGCGCACGTCAACCTCGGCGCCCAGCTCCCACAAATATTGGACCACGTTCCAGGTAAAGGAGTCGTAGTTGTCGATCATCAAAATCATGGGGCGGGCTATTTCGGCTCTGTCGCGTGAAGACGGCGTTTTACGCTATTTG
>CAYQUE010000091.1:0-4713 GCA_964420615.1 uncultured Alteromonadaceae bacterium
TATAGGGTGCTCAAGATTTGTGAGGGGACCATCGCGGCGATGATGAGCGTCTTGTTGTCACCCAACAGCGTGTAATACGCCGGCAGTAACGATCCCAGCCCACCGAGCATGGGAATCCATAGATACCAGCGGACGTCGCGTACACCCAATTTGTCAGCCAGAAAGCCGCCCAGAAACGTGCCTATGGCTCCCGAGATGCCTGCGATGAGCCCCAGCGCCAAACCCACTTCGGTGAGCGACATTCCATGACTGCGAATCAAAAATGACGGCATGAAGTTGCCGTTGCCGTAAGAGATAAAAGCCGAGAACGCGCAGCCGATTGAGATCCACCAGAAGGTGGGCCGTTGGCGCAGGCAGTCCCAAGTTTGTTTGAAAGAGGATTTAGGTGGCGTGCCGCCCTCGTCCCACCGCCCGCGACGCGGCTCCTTGACCACCCACAGCACCAGCAACGCATAGGCAATGCCCGGGATGCCCACCAGAAAGAAGGCCGTGCGCCAGCCAAAGTTTTCCGCGATCCAGCCTCCCGCCGCGTATCCGAACAAGATGCCGACATAGATTCCCATGCTGTAAAACGACAGCGCTGTACCGCGATTCTGCGGAGGAAAATAATCGCTAATCATGGAATGTGAGGGCGGCGAGCCGCCGGCCTCTCCAATGCCGACGCCGAGGCGGGCGGCCAGCAATTGCCCGAAATTCTGCACTAGTCCCGAGAGCGCAGTCATCGCGCTCCAAAAAGCGAGTGACGCTGCGACGATGTTGCGCCGATTACTGCGGTCGGCAAGCCAAGCAATGGGAATGCCGGCGGTGACATACACCAGTGCAAAACTGAATCCCGTTAACAGGCCCAGCTGCGCGTCACTTAAGCCGAGTTCTAATTTGATCGGCTCCTGCAGAATGACCAGTATCTGCCGGTCGATAAAATTAAAGGTATAGACCAGCGTCAGAATGACCAGCACGGTCCATCGGTAATGAGTCGCTTTGGCGGCGCTGGTGTCGGTGGTCATGGAGCGTCCGGGATGGCGGCAGGGTGTGATGCATCATGCCACCTTATGCCGTTTCCCGCACCGGAGTGTTAGGATTGCCCCCATGCCAGCAAAAACAGACCACCTGACTCACCTCGATGGCTCGGGACGGGCGCACATTGTTGATGTCAGCGAGAAAGCCATTACCGCGAGGGTGGCGACGGCATCCTCGTGTCTGAGAATGTTACCTGCGACGCTCGAGGCGATCTTGGCAAATGATTTACCCAAAGGGGACGTTATGGCGGTGGCGCGCGTTGCGGGTATTCAGGCGGCTAAACGGTGCGCCGATTTGATACCCCTGTGCCATCCATTGCCCTTGACCTCGGTTGCGGTTGCCTTGGAGCCAGATGCGGCGCTGCCTGGGATTCGAATTGAGGCAACCTGTAAGGTCACTGGCCAGACGGGTGTTGAGATGGAGGCGCTGACGGCAGCCTCTGTTGCAGCACTCACCCTGTATGACATGTGCAAAGCGATTGATCGCGGTATGACCATTGAGCGGGTCCAGCTCGTTCATAAAAGTGGTGGCGCGAGCGGAGAGTGGCAGCGTGAACGTCACGATTAAATTGTTTTCGACACTGAGAGAAGCGCTGGGTGAGGCGGACTTCGAGCTCGATCTCGGCGCGCTGAATGGGCAGGTGACTACCTGGGATGTTGCCGCCATCAAGACGGCGTTATCGAAGCGCGGCCCGGTGTGGCGAGACGCGCTTAACCAACCCAATCTGGTTCATGCGCTGAATCACAAAGTGGTGTTTATTGACGCGATCGTGGCGGATGGTGACGAACTCGCGTTTTTTCCTCCCATGACGGGTGGCTAGAGTGAGCGTGGCGATTCAAACCGCGGCCATCGATGTCGCCGACGAGTACGCGCGGCTGGTCAAGGCCGCGCCAGGTGCGGCGGTCGCGACCTTCACCGGTTACGTGCGCGATTTTTCGGAGGATACTGCGGTGCATGCGCTGGAGCTTGAGCACTATCCTGAGATGGCGCAGGTCGTGCTGCAGGCCCTGGGCGACAGTGCCGCTGAACGATTCGGGCTTGCCGGTTGGCGTGTCGTGCATCGCTACGGCTTGCTGTCCGTTGCCGAGACCATCGTCTGGGTGGGAACGGTGGCTGCGCATCGCGGCGACGCTTTCAGCGCCTGCGAATATATGATGGATACGCTCAAAACCGACGCTCCCTTTTGGAAGCGGGAGCACGGGCCGTCTGGCAATAGCTGGGTGAAGCGTCGGGGCAGCGATGATGTGCGCCGTGCACGCTGGTCAGCGGAGAAGGGCGCGTGAAGTTTTGCAGCCAATGCGGCGCGACCGTGAGTTTGCAGATACCGATCGATGATGATCGTGAACGGCACGTCTGTAGCGCTTGTGAGACGATCCATTACATCAACCCAAAAGTGATCGTCGGCTGTCTGCCCACGGTGGGCGACCGTATTTTGCTGTGCAGACGGGCCATCGAGCCGCGCTATGGTAAATGGACTTTGCCCGCGGGCTTTATGGAAAACGGCGAGACTTCCGCGGGCGGCGCCGCCCGAGAGACGTGGGAGGAGGCCGCCGCCAAGGCGATTGATTTGGAGCTCTACCGGATCTTCGATGTGCCCCACATCAGTCAGGTGTACCTCTTTTATCGGTGCCATCTGGAGGATGACGCCTTCGGCATTGGCCCTGAATCGCTGGAGAGCGCGCTGTTCACGGAGCAGGAGATTCCCTGGGATGAATTGGCTTTTCCGGTTGTGCGCGAGATGCTGCAAGAGTACTTGGTGGATCGAAAGGCTGGGCAGTTCCCGATCCGTAATACCGTGATCGAATATGGGCGCAAGCCGCCGACCGAGCTTTGATGGATCTTGGCGCAGCGGAGTTTGATCTTCAGTAAGGCGACGCCCGTAAACACTCCCGTCGTCAACGGAGCATAAAGAGGTAGTTATGGCATTCCCCAAGGTAGGCAGCGCGGCGCCGAAGTTTTCGCTTCAGGATCAAGTGGGTAACACAGTCAAGCTGGCTGACTTCAAAGGCAAGTCGAATGTTGTCGTTTATTTTTATCCGAAGGCGATGACCCCGGGGTGCACCATTCAGGCGCAGGGGTTACGCGACTCAGCGAAGGCGCTCAAAGCATTAAATGCAGTGGTTCTCGGCATTAGCCCGGACCCAGTCAACAAGCTCGCCAAATTTGTTGAGCGCGATGCGCTAAACTTCCAATTGCTTAGCGACGAGGACCATGCAGTCGCCGACAGTTATGGCGCCTGGGGCCCCAAAAAGTTCATGGGCCGCGAGTTTGACGGTATTTTGCGCACCACCTTTATCGTGGGCAAGGATGGCAAGCTAAAGGCGGTCATGGACAAATTTAAAACCAAGGACCATCACAGCGAATTAATTGCAGCGCTTAAAGCCCTCGATCTCGATTGAGTACGCCGGGGTTTACCTGCTGAGACCAGAGCGCTTATGCTCGTGAGCTCCAGCGGGTGTAGTTCAATGGTAGAACGAAAGCTTCCCAAGCTTTAGACGTGGGTTCGATTCCCATCACCCGCTCCAAACCAAGCATGCAAGGCGTCACAGACGCCTTTTTTGTGCCTGCCATATAAAGCAGGAGCAAGGTATCATAAGCAGTCAGCATCCCAGATCGTCACATGACGTATTGGCTTTCTGGGGGTGTCAGCGGGGGTATCAGCCAAATCGGTTGGGGGTATCGCCCAAATCACAGGGAGTGTGGTGATGAAACTGACAGGCACCAAGGTAGCAGTAACGAGGCTTTACAAAGCCCCTAACCCGCAACAGCGGGGCTACGGCATTTTCCTTCGCGGGAGGTGCCACTCCCGCTTACTAGAGATGGGATTGAGGCACTGGTCATGGTAGCGCTTGTGCGCTACCAAGCGGCCTCATCGGGACAACTCAAAACAAACTTTGCTGGCTCCCCTACGGCTACATTTTCAGTGAAATAGCTGATGTTGTTAGCCTCTAAGCGCCGAAAACTTATCGAGCCGCTGTTCTCCTCAAGCGCTACGGAGCAACCTTGGTAAAATTGTATTCCCATGACGCTGAAATCATAGATTGTTGACCTGCACATTAGTGCATCGGGAAAGTAAAATTTGACGTTCCTGCTTGTACTGTCAAACGCATTCGCGCAAGCGAGGTCTACGGGGTCCTGTCCACTCCAGCTGTCGACCCGCCACCATCCAACTGACGTCAGGTCGTTTGCACACACCCAAGCGGAGCCATTCCACTTGATTATCTGGTTGGTCGAGCAATCACTGGGAGGCCTGGGTAGCGATTCGATTTCATTCTTCAGCGCAGTGAAGTTACCCATCACATCATCAGCATCCGCTGGCGTGTTGTTGTTCAGAGGCGTGAGCGTTACCTCCGCCGCCACATCGAAGCTGGCAAAGAGCAGCGCTGTCAGTAATCGAATCATGAGAACCCCCCTTTGGCTCTATTAAAGCGTAACGGGCTAAAAGTTCAAGCACCGCCCTCTCCACTCCCAAGGCGGCATGGGAATAGCCCCTAACCCGCAACAGCGGGGCCAGTTCTGCAGCAGTGCTGCTTTGACTGACACCGAGGGGGTTACAGTGCCCATGTGGGGGTATCGGTGGGGGTATCGGGGGGTCTAGGGGAGCTTAGATTGACTGATACCAATCGATTCCGGCCAAAATGCGATTCCCATCACCCGCTCCAAACCAAGCATGCAAGGCGTCACAGACGCCTTTTT
>CAYQUE010000091.1:4813-5060 GCA_964420615.1 uncultured Alteromonadaceae bacterium
TGTGCGTCGGCGTTTGAACAGATTGCTTGATGTCCGGAGTTATGGGAGCAAGATGGTCGCGAGGAAACCCTAGGGGCTGGCGTATCCGGTTAATGCCTTGGCGGGCCTGATCAAGCCCTCGGGGCCCGTTAGTCCAATACTGTGCCTCGTGATGAACACGGAGGACCCATCATGAAATGCTTACTTTCTACTCTGGTTTTAACCCTGAGCCTGTCCACCGGTTGGGCCCACGCATCCTCGCCCGACA
>CAYQUE010000092.1:0-5029 GCA_964420615.1 uncultured Alteromonadaceae bacterium
AGGAGCAATCCATTCAGGACTATATCGACGTCGTGAATGTCAATCTGCTGGGGGGATGTTTTTGCGCCCGCGCCGTCGCGCCCGGCATGATCAAACGCGGATCAGGGCACATCATCAATTTCACCTCGATCAATGGCATCCATCCTGCCCCCGGAGTAGGTCTCTATGGGCCTACGAAAGCAGCCATGGCGAATATGACGCAGGCGATGGCCATCGAGTGGGGGCCCAAGGGTATCCGCGTCAACGCAATCGCGCCGGGGATGATCGACGCCGGCATGTCCAAGCCCATTTTTGAAAATCCCAAGGTGCGCGCAGTACGCGGCGGTGGCGTGCCATTGAGATGCCTGGGAGAAGCGGCTGATATTGCCGAGGCGGTGCTCTTCCTCGATTCGGAGGGCGCCAAGTACATTTCAGGTCATGAATTGGTCGTTGACGGCGGTGTCTCAACCAGTGTTATGGCGCACCTCCCCAGAGAATGAGTCGCAGAAACCTCATTCTCGTTGGAGGCATCTTCCACGATTTCCGCACGTCGGCAGAAGCACTCGCTGATGTGCTGGAACCTCTGGGTATAGAATCTCGTATCGAAGCAGACATCGACGCGGGCCTGGCCAGTCTCGAAGAGGAACCAGTCGATCTGTTGACGGTGAACGCGTTGCGCTGGGAGATGATCGGTGAAAAATATGATCCTTATCGAGAAACGGAAGCTTACTCTCCCCCGACTCAAACCCGAACAGCGCTTGAGCAACACTTGCAATCCGGAGGCGCGCTACTGGGACTGCACACTGCGAGCATTTGCTTCTCGGATTGGCCCGAATGGGGGACGCTCTTAGGCGGTCGCTGGGTTTGGGGCACTAGTTGGCATCCGCAGCCGGAGGCCGTCAGCGTCGTACCGGATAAAGATGCGGCGCTGGCGCACTTACCTGCCTTTGAAGTACACGACGAGCTCTACACTGATTTGTCGTTGGAACCGGGAGTTCAGGTACTGGCTCATGCCCACAGCCTAGCGATGCCGAAGCCACAACCCATCGTGTGGTCGCACAGCGTTGGCCCTGGCAGAGTCATCTACGATGCATTGGGACACGACAGCGAATCCCTGTGCCACCCAGTTCACGCCCAACTACTTCGAGAAAGTGTGGAGTGGGCACTCGCGGAGGGTAAGCCAAGGTGAAACCACTTAAGGGTATGTCGATACTGATCACCGGCGGAGGCTCGGGGATTGGACTGGGAACCGCTCGATATTGCATTGAGCGCGGCGCCAAGGTCACGATCTGCGGTCGGCGGGAAGACAAAATTCAGGCAGCCGCTGCTGAGCTCGGACCCCAGTGTCGCGGCATTGCGGCAGACATCACCGTGGCGGAAGACCGCGCCAAGCTGCTTAAAACGGCGATTAATCATGGGGGACAACTCGATGCCTTGATTAACAACGCGGGCAATATGTATCGCGGCGCGATCACAGAACTCGAAGAACAAGAGTTACAAAGCGTCTTTCACACCAACGTCATCGCCGCAATGATGCTCACGGGGCTGTGCACCCCACATCTGGCGCTGCAAGAAGGTGCCGTTATCTTTGTCGGCTCTATTCATACACGGCGTGCTTTCCCCGGTGCCTCACCCTACGCCGCGACCAAAGCTGCCGTTCAGGGTCTGACGCGCGTACTGGCGGCGGAACTGGGGGAAAAGAAAATCCGGGTCAATTGCCTGCTGCCCGGAGCAGTATTCACTGAAATCAATCAGCGCGCGGGGCTGATGGACGACGAAACTGCATTGCAAAGACTGCAGGGGATGTCAGACTTGCACGCCCTTGGGCGCATTGGTACTACTGAGGAGATCGCCGAGGCCATGGCGTATCTCATTTGTGCCGAGTGGGTAACCGGCGCCATGATTGATATTGATGGCGGATTGGGGCTCGGCATAACGGCAGATCCCGCCATCACCAACAGGAAGGAGAACAGTAACCATGAGTGAACCCATCAGTGTGAACGTCACCACTCGCGAGGGTGAGCATCGAACTGTCACACAGGGAGCAGGCCATCAAACACTGATGCAGGTGCTCTATGACGAGGATATCGGCGTCGAGGCCATCTGCGGCGGCTGTACCTCCTGCGCCACGTGCCACGTTTTTGTAGACCCAAGCTGGATGAGCAAACTCCCCGAGCGTGATCAGGCCGAACTCATGTTGCTGCAATATGCGGAGCACTACGACCCTGAGCGCTCCCGCCTGAGCTGCCAGTTACAACTGGGGCCAGAGCTCGACGGCATGCCCCTCACCATTGCGCCCGAGGAATGAGCGCCGCGCTTATGAACCTCGTACTGCTAACGTCCAGGGATCTGCTGTGACTGATCGCGCCGCATTGGCAAGAGCCGAATCAATCGATATTCATGCCCATGCGGTACTGGCCGGGTCGATGGGCACCGCGGGAGCGCATGGCCCCGAGATTGGCTATACCGAAGCGGGAGCGCCTTGGTTTCGCGTCGGAGACTATCGGCTAGACGGCGTCCGCTACGAGGGCAGCCCCTTTATGGAGGCCGACGTTCGTATTGCGAATATGGATGTAGCGGGGATCGAGTTTCAGGTTTTATCACCCAATCCATTAACCTATTTCCACCACATTGGCCCAGCCGATGCGGTGACCTTCTGCCAGGAACATAACAACGCCCTCGCCGAAATCGTTGCGCGCCATCCTACACGTCTCGCCGGATTTGCCGCGCTGCCCATGCAGGATATTGGGGCTGCCTGCGAGGAGCTGGTGCGCGCCGTGACTGAGCTCGACTTACTGGGCGCCTACATCGGCACAGATATTGGTCGCCCGTTAAATGATCCAGAAATGGACCGGTTCTATGAGCAGGTAACCAAATTAGATGTCCCCCTAATGATGCATCCGGCACCGGCTGGCATAGACGGTCCAGCGGGAGACCCCAATCTCAAGCAATTCGACCTCGATCTGTTAACAGGCTTCGCGGCGCAAGAATCTATCGCTGTCGCCACACTCATCTTTGGCGGCGTTTTGCACCGGCATCCAGACATCGATATCTGCCTGAGCCACGCCGGGGGCACCATGACCTCGCTGATTGGACGCTTTAACCGCGCCTGCACGAAAAGACCCTGGGTCCCGGGGCATCTTCAGTATGAGGGCGCATTCGAGGAGTCTTTGAAGCGCTTGTGGTTTGATACACACGTCCACGACTCAAGAGTGTTGAGCTGGGTCATCGACATCATGGGGACCGACAAGTTATTGCTCGGGACCAACTTCGCCGGTTGGGATCAGCACGCGATGACTCAAGATATCGACACAGCGTTGGCCGAGAAGATGGCAGCAAACGCCAAACGATTGCTGAGGGTCGGCAACTGACATGACAAGCCAGACGGAAAACGAACTGGCGCAACGCTGGCCACTGATCATGGCCACCTGCATGGGCATCGTTAGCAGCTCTTTTGTGCTTCCGTATTATTCCATCGGTGCACTGGTAGCGCCGGTAACCGAGGAGTTTGGCTGGAGCCGTGCGCAGTTTCAGGCCGCGATACTCTTCAGTTCTGGTCTGGGTGCACTCACCTCACCGCTCATCGGCTGGCTAAACGATAAATACGGCCCGCGTCGATTGGCCCTGCCATCGATGATCGGCCTCTCTCTCGGGCTGCTGACAGCATCTCAGATTCAGGGCGATCTCTGGATGCTGTTTGCTGCCTACGGCATGATGGCCTTGCTGGGCGCCGGCACCATTCCCGTCACATGGACACGGGCTATCGCCACCAGCTTTTTTAAACGGCGAGGCCTGGCACTCGGTTTGGCGCTGACGGGCACGGGTATTTGCGCTTCCGTGGCCCCCCACTACACCGTATGGCTCACCGACCATTATGGCTGGCGAGGGGCCTACATTGGCCTGGCAATGGTACCGATGCTACTCGCGTGGCCGACCCTGTATTTTTTGTTTAAGCCGCTCGATGCACATACCAGAGCCGTGTCGCCCGAGTCTGACATCTCAGCCTCCCTCGAGAGTGGCCTAACCTTGGGTGAGGCAATACGGGGATACCGATTCTGGGTACTGCTGCTGTCCATTTTATTTGCCTATCAGGGCTTCTCTGGTATCGGCCCCAATCTGCTACCTTCGCTCACCGACGATGGCTTCAGTCGCGAGCAAGCAGCATCCGTTCAAAGCGTATTCGGCATGTCGATCATTATCGGACGCGTTGTAGTGGGTTACTTGGTAGACCGGCTGTGGGCTCCCGGAGTAGCAGCTTTTTGTCTGGCTATTCCTGCAGCCGGTGCAGCGATGCTGCATGGCCAGCAAAGCTTGGAAGCCGCTGCGTTGGCTGCATTCCTCATCGGCTTTGCCGCCGGCGCCGAACTTGATTTGATGGCCTTCCTCGCTGCACGCTACTTTGGTCTGGCGCATTATGCGAAGATTTATTCCATTCTCTACGCCACGCTAGCTCTCTGCTCCGGCACAGCGCCGATGATTTTTGCCTCGGTTTACGACGCAACGGGAAGCTATGACTTGGGTTATGCCATAGCGAGCGGCTTATTCCTCGTCTCAGTAATCCTTATCTTGCTACTCGGCCGCTATCCGAAAGAATATGCTCAGGCGCACTAAGCCAATACTTTATCAACCGTTAGCACCAACGTAGGCTTGATCACCTCACTCAAGCCTTCCCAATCGGTGCCCAAGCCAGCAGACTGCTATCATCGGTGAAGGTATTGGCCACTAATTTCGCACCCCCCGCCTCTGCCAACGCCACGTATTCCATCCAACTCAGCACCGCGACAACCGGCGTACCCGGCCCCGTATCAAAGGTCAGCGGTCCATAGATATTCGCGGTGTAAATCAAATCGTCGTCAGAGACGCGCTGCGTCGCGTCATGGCGGGCACCGGAAGGTTCATAAAACCAAGTGCCGGGTCCATAGCCCTCGGGTGGACCCGCTCGCACACCCAGCGCGCCCTCCAAGACCAGAAAATCCGCGCCACCAATATGATTGTGCGGCGCAGCCACGCCGTTATGGCGCACCATCACCGAGATGTAACCGGTCTCCTG
>CAYQUE010000093.1:0-5025 GCA_964420615.1 uncultured Alteromonadaceae bacterium
GGAAGACAGGAATCCGGATATGACTGACGCCGACGACCGCAGACAGCTCCAGGACGTAATGCTCTCCTATGCCGCCGCCGTGGATGATCGGGACATGCCCCGCTACCGCGCCTGCTTTGCCGATGACGTCGAGATCGTCGGTTTTGGCGAGGCTAAGATTTCCGGCGCTGATGCCTGGACCGCATCGGTGGAAAGCCAGCTTGAAGCTTTTTCTGCAACCCAACACCTCATGAGCCCGCAGCTGGCGGCAGTATCAGGTGATACCGCCTCTGCCCGGACCGACGTGCAAGCACTCCACGTGCTGAAAGGCGGCGACGGCGCCACGTTTACCCTGTGGGCGACCTATTTGACCGACTTTGTGCGCGCCGGCGATGGCTGGAAAATTGCCCGCCATGAACTGGTCATCCGGGGCACCCAGCAAACTCCCTGAAAACACTGAGATGTCACTGCGCTCCTTATTGGGCTTACGCCCAGCACGGCGACTGGCGGGCACCCACATTGGCGGGGCACTTCTAGCCTGCTGGGTGAGTTTTGGACAAGCGGCCGAAACATGGCCATTGGTCGTGACGGCAGATCGGAGTGGTCAGTGTGCGCAGGCGCTGTCAAAAGGTCGGCAACGGGAGCGCACAGGGGGTTTGATGACCCCATTCGCAATGCTCAACTGGAACGTGGAGAAAGCGCAGCATCCCGAGCTTGTCGCCGCGTTTGCGGCGTACGCTGAGCGCTCGGATCTGATGTTCCTTCAGGAAGCCGTGCCGCTCAAAAAAACAGAGACGATGATCGCGCAATCGCTCTACGAGGCGTTTGTGCGCGGTTACGTGCAGGACGAAATCGATACGGGCGTGCTGACCCTCGCGCGCACTCCGCATCTGGTGCACTGCCATCTGCTGGCAACGGAACCCTGGTTGCGGACCCCCAAGGCGACCAGCGTCACCCTCTACCCACTGGCCGGGCGCGATACCTCACTGCTCACTATCAACCTCCACGCCGTGAACTTCAGTTTTGGGGTCAAAGAATATCGTGCTCAACTGGAGGCAGCGGCTGAACTGATGCGAGCGCACCAGGGGCCCGTGATCTTTGGCGGCGACTTGAACACCTGGAATGGTCGGCGGCAGACGGCCCTCGATGACCTCGCCGATGAGCTTGGGCTGACCGCAGTGCTGTTCTCACCCGATCTTCGCACGACCCGCTTCGGACGACCGTTAGATCACCTCTATGTGCGCGATTTGACCTGGCAGTCTTCCGAAACCAAGAAGGTCGAGACCTCGGACCACAACCCGCTTCTCGTCACGTTTAATGGAGTAGATTCATGACTCGCCCATGGCTGTCAGTCGTCTTGATAGCGGGGTCCATTGCAACGGCACAGGTAGAAGCGAATGCCGACGCAGAGATCCGCGCTTTAATTCAGGCGGTCGCAGAGAGCGACTGCGAATTTAATCGCAACGGCTCACAGCACTCAGCCGAAGCGGCGGCCGCGCACCTTGAACTCAAATACCTCAGGGGAGAGCGCTACGCTGACTCCGCCGAAGCATTTATCGAGCACTTGGCAAGTAAGAGCTCTTGGAGCGGCAAGCCCTATCAGATGAGCTGTGACGGGCAGACGCAACCCACGGGCGATTGGTTAACAGCAACACTCGAGGACATACGTACGACCGAGTAAACAGCCCATTCATGAGACCAACTTCTCAAGCGAAGGCTGTTGATCCAGAGCACCACGCTATTGGTGAGTGTCGCCCGCGACCGATGGCGAACACTAGGCAGATCTCTTTGGCCTTAGGCCTCCTGAAAATAAGTGAGATTTGTCAGCGACGATGGCACATCTGGCGCGAGGGCCTCTTTCTCACCCCACAGCGCAGCGTTCGCCAGCGCGGTATCGAACCCCTCTATCAACGCCTGTATTTGGCCGTCCCGAATCTTGAAGACGTGGAGATAGGTCTGCTCGTAGGCATTCCCGGTCATGGCGACACCACGATTCTGCGCCATAGCCACGGCCACATCGCCAGTATCGACGACGATTTGATGCTCCGCACAAAAAGTAATTTCGTCAGGGGACACGCAGCCAAAGACATGCGGCAAGACTTCTTCAAAGAATCTCTTCTTGCCCCGATAAACACCGGATAGCACGTGATTCTGGGTGGGGCATATGAGGCAAAAATGCTCGGCGACAAGCGCGTCCAAAGCGGGAACATCACTGGTGCGCACTGCCTCATAGAACTGATCGACGATATGGCTCACACATGCCTCCTGCTTTGCTCTCAGTCACACCACTTCAGTTGCGGCTCAGGCTAAGGTCATGGCTTGACATCAGCCCGCAGTGACTGGACCCCACGGTAAATAAAATGAATAAACGCGATCCATAAGGTCACATAAGCAAGGGTAAAGCCCCACTGCCAACCAAGGTAGCCGACAACCACCCCCGTCACGGGCACCATGGCCAGCCAATGTCCCGTCACCCACGCGTTGTGTCGCCACGAAAAATAAATAGCGCTCACCGCGGACACAAGCATCAAGAGGGAAAACACGTCTTGTGCCCAAGGACGAGAGTACATCAAGCCACCGAGGACCAACGCCGCAATGCCGGCGACCGCATGGGATAGCGCACCCCAATCGATGCCGCTCGACTCGTTAGTGTGTTGCGCTTGAGTCATTCAAACACCTCTCATTTGAGAATATCAGCTTAGACGAAGGCCGGCGGCCTGCGAAAGTTTCCCGATTACAGTACCCTAGGTCCAGAGTGCGCTGGCGGAGACCCGCAAAAAATCGGTGCCGCAAAGGAACCTCAAGGCCAAGACATGATGGAACATACCGTACTAGAGAACCTGGGCAATATGGGCGTTATTGTGCTTGCGGTATTGTTATCCACCTCAGTGCACTTTTTGTTCCTGTCGCATATGGCAGAAGGATCCAAGCTGGCCCTGCGGTTCCCGCATCTCAGACTCGGATACGGGGTCATCACGTCACTGATCGCACATTCGGTTGAGGTCGCCATCTTTGCGCTGGCCTATCGCGCCTCGATTGCCTCGGGATTCGGCACGCTGGAAGGCAACTTCGAGGGCTCACTGGCGGACTATCTCTATTTCTCTTATGCCGCATTCACCACGGTGGGCTTCGGCGACATCGTTGCTACGGGTCCATTACGGCTGCTGGCAGGTGTCGAAGCGCTGACAGGATTCGTGCTGATCACCTGGACGGCCTCGTATCTGTATTTGGAGATGACGCGTTTTTGGAAACCTCAATCGTGACCCAATTAGTGTCTACCGCTCGACAAGCTCAAGGGCAGGCCATTTAACGCACTGCCTAGCTTTGGCGCGCTGGACAGTCAGCGAAACACACCCGCCAACGCCAAGCCCATTTTCTAATGGTTCGAATCCATCAAGATCGCAGCAACGCTATAAAGGGGAGGTTTGATCGCGCGCATCGAAAAATGCTGTTATCTGGCTCTAACCAGATGTATGGTTTTAGAAAAAAGGAGGCCTTATGACGACTCTTCTGACCCGAGTGCGTCTGTTCTGCACTGTCTTAATGTGTGTTTTTCCGATGATTACTCATGCTGAGGTCTTGCCCGGGATGAAGGAGCTTTCTGATGGAGAGGTTGCGACTGCCTCCGACATGAATGCCAATTTTGGGGCCTTGAGTGACAAGTCACTGAATAACGCTCAGCGTATTGAACGACTCGAAAATACCTCCACGCGGCTGTTTAAAGACAACAGTAGCCTGACGGCAAAACTTTCCGGGACCATGGAGTTGGGCGACGGCATCATTGAACTGCCTGGAGGACGCCTGGAACTTGACGTTGACTGCAATAATGATCAGTGGGCGCTTGTCGACGCTTATCAGGCTTACGGGAGATACAAAGAATTAATTTTAAACCTTAGCGGCACGTGTTACGGCGCGTATTACTTTAACCGAGACTTCACAGAGAGCTTCCGTGAACCATTCCAGAAACTAGCCCTTAAGGCTTCAGCCGATGCGCGCGCGGCAATTGTTACGAGACCCTATAATGAAACCATTCCGTCACTGGGCCACAACACTAGAGTATTTGTGTATGCGAGAGAGGGTTCGCGCCTAGAGCTTGAGAACGTAGATATCTATTTGGGTCTGTATGACGGACTCGGTGTTTGGGTCGCCGATAATTCCACTGCTAGATTCTCCGGAGTGGGCATCTACACTGCCGAAGGTAATAACTTTGGTGGCGAAGCCGGCATCAAAGTCACAGGAAACTCCTTTGTCCAGTTTGATGGCACCCGGAACACCATTGACGTAGGCAACAGCAGCGCCTCTTTCTACTCGGCGCTCTTAATAGAGAAGGGCTCGGTGGTTGAGTCATTCGCAGGCGTTACTGCCAAAGTTACGAGCAACTCGGAGTGCCATGCCCTCGATATTAGAGATTCCCAGCTGTTTACGGATACCGGTGGGGCTGCGAATGCATGGCAGTCTATCGCCGTCTGCGCTAACCCCAACGACTTTGCTGTTTATGCAGATAACGCCACGCTACGATTTGACCAGAATGGCGAACCTTTCATCGCTGACGGCAATTTCCGAGCCGAGTCATCCCACTTACAGTTGCACGGCGGCTTGAAACTCGCGAGGTCAGGCGCCACGCTATCGGTCAGTGGGCCAACTGACATTACACATTATGACAACGAATACCTTCCCGCCGCGTCAATAAAATGCTCCGCTCTCAACACCGTTAACTTCTGGGGATTAAGTGATCCGGCAAATTCGAGCTCATATGGGTATTTGACCCACGACGAAACCGTGCTAG
Source organism: uncultured Alteromonadaceae bacterium (assembly GCA_964420615.1). GTDB lineage: Bacteria > Pseudomonadota > Gammaproteobacteria > Pseudomonadales > Halieaceae > Luminiphilus. The sequence goes on from CAYQUE010000093.1 coordinate 4,766, forward strand.
CCGGCATTGATCAAAGATGTGTTTCCACAGCGGAGTGGGACTCGGTTCTCCGCTCGACCGCCACTCCATAAGGCGACTCCCCCCGGGGCGCGCGTTCGCCCCGGGATACTTCAGCCGTAGTTGCCCTGTATTACGCCAAGAGTGTTTGACGCGACTCATTCGATCAGAGCGAAGCGCGCCACCACCCCCTCGGGCGTCTCAACAAACTCCTGAAACATCGCGAGCGGCCTGACCCAGAGATTGCGTTCACCATATTCCGG
>CAYQUE010000094.1:0-5018 GCA_964420615.1 uncultured Alteromonadaceae bacterium
CCCACTCGTCACCATCGAGCGTCGCCAGCGTGCAGATGTTGGTCGCGTCGGACGATGCCACCGCGGGCTCTGTCATACCGAAGCAAGATCGAATTTCCCCCGCCAGCAATGGCTCCAGCCACCGCTTTTTTTGCGCTTCGCTACCGTACTTATGCAGCACTTCCATGTTGCCGGTATCGGGCGCCGAGCAATTAAAGACCTCCGCGGCGAGCCGCGATTTACCCATTTCCTCAGCAAGATAGGCGTATTCGACCGTGTTCAGCCCCGAGCCCTTTTCTCCCGTCAGGAAAAAATTCCACAGGCCGGCATCGCGCGCCCGGGTTTTGAGGTCATCCAGAATTTCGTATTGCCGCGGCGTCAACTCAAAGGGATCGCCGACTTCAATCTCTGCGACATACTCCCCTTCGACCGGCATCACATGATGGTCGATGAAAGTTCGTACCTGATCGAGCAAGGGCGCAACTGTTGGCGAGACGCCTAAATCCATAGCGGGTTCCTCTGTATCTTGACTGGTCTACGATGGACCCTGCGCGGACGACATGGGCTACACCTGCGAGCGCGGCGGATAATGGCATACTCTATGCCATAAAATCCAGATCCGTCTGCGACCGGTCACCAAGTGGCGACGCCGCTCTGGGTGGCCGACGACAGTAACGCAGGCGCGTCGGGCCAGCAAGGCAACTTCGCGCAAGCGCCGGGTCGACCGGGCACTGCCCACACCAGCATCGCGCAACATGGTCTCCCCCGACTCCAGACCACGTCACTTTTTTGATCGGCGCTTTTTTGATCGGCGCTTTTTTGGTCGGCGCTTTGTTGATCAGCGCTCACGCCAGCCTCGCGGCACAGCGGATTTATGGGCTACTATCACTATCGTACCTATGACGCCGAGGCCTATATGAGCGAAACATTTCTAAGCCAGCATCCCACGCGTCTGCGCCTTATCGGCACAGTAGTTGCCTTGATCGCCATGCCGTTTTCGGCGCTCGTGGACGCGCAAAACACGCCGTTTGTTCCTATCGACACCACTGCGCTGAACACCATGAAACAGATGGATCTCTCCAACCTTCCTGTCGCCGACGGTCCTTTCGGCGGGACCTGGGACTCAAACTTTGGAGAACTGCGGCTACATCAAACGGATAACGTGGTCATCGGTGACTACGGCAACAAGGGCATTATCCTTGCCGAAGTCATCACCCCGAATTGCATTGCCGGCGTTTTTACCAACGGGGATCGCTTGGGTCAGTTTTCGTTTCGGGTCATCGAAACAGGGCGCTTCACGGGTGTGTACCGATGGGGTGAGGGGGGCAGTGGCGCTGCGTGGGAGGCCGAGCAGACCAGCGCATTTATTCCAGCGAGTTTTAGCAACTTTAAGCCGGGCAGCGAGGCTCTGGCGCACGGCTCTAATGACAACGATACGCTGAACGGCGACTGGCAAACCAACTTTGGCACGCTCCGCCTACGGCATTCGGATTTGTTCTTATATGGTGATTACGCAAACCGCGGCATCATCGCTGCGCGCTGGGACGGACAACAATTCGTGGGGCTTTTCACTAACCGCGAGCTCGCGGCAGGCAATCAAGTCGGCAAGACCACTTTCACCGCGGATATGCTAAATGGCAAATTAACGGGAGGTAGCTGGTCACTACCCAATGGCAGCGCCGGGTCATGGCGCGTCGACGGGGGCAATGAATCCGAGGCTCAATTCAACAACATAGCTCCGGACGGATCCTGCGCGCCCCTCTGGCCCTTTTAACACGGCGAGGCTGCGCTGGATAATTTCACAGCCAGATATTCGCGGGCCCAGCGACTACTTTTTCACCCACTGACCGTTGGGCGCCTGAATGTATTGGCCGCGAGCAGTTTTATCGATGGCTTTTTTACCCGCCATCGTCTCGACGGACTTCAGATCAATACCATTAGAGCGCGCGATGGACTGATATTCGCTCCGTCGCTGACTATTTACCTGATCCATCAAGCGCCGCGCATCCGCGGGCGCACTGCTATTTACTAATCCCAAATAACCATTCTGCTGCTCGCCCACATAGCCCTGCGACTTAGCAGTATTCAGGTCCATCGCATAAGCCGATAGCGCCATCAACATGAGGCACGTGGCGAAGATCGTTTTCTTTAAAAAATGCATGGCTGACTCCCTGGTCTCAACTTTGCCGCTGTCGATTAAAAGAGCTCACTGTTCTCATCGAACAAGTCGTCGAGTTCCTTGTCCACCTGAACTCTAATTTCATGTTCAATCTTGACGTTGATATTAAGCTCAATCGGGCCCTCTGGCGGCGCAACCGCGACGGTTGGCGTACAGCCATAGCACCCGACACTCAGGATCAATATTGCGAAACAATGTCTTGCCGACATAACACCCTCGCTGACGGATTCATTTTTTTTGCTCGAATTTCCGCGTGACCCACAGGTTGACCGACTCTATGGTCTGCAGGCTCTGCAATAGATTGAGTAGATTGTTCTCTAGAGTCAAATTCAATTTTACCTGCCGACCGTTTTGATAATCGGGGTTGCTACCCAGCACCGAGGTGCGCAAAAACATAACACCCGCTTCGTCGAGCGTAATGTCAGCCTCAAGCTGCTCAAACTGTAAATTCGACAGCGCGGCCGCGACCGCACCCACCCGCTGATCTATCTGCGCGGGATCCACCGCCGGCTGATAGCGCAATGCTCCCGGTGAACCCTGCAGTCTCCCGGCGTCTACCAGCACATTGCCGCCCTGCCACACCAGTGGCAGCGACGCCGTCGCCCGCCCCTGAATGTCGACGCCCTCGGTACCCGCCACCGCGACGACGGCCGCCAAATCAATCTCGTTGAGGTAGACCGTGCCCAGCGGTCCATCGCGAGAGAAATCGCGGAATTGGTCGATGACCAACTGGCCGCCCAGCGCACTGCCTTCGGCATGCGCCAGAACCCAACCCTTTTCATCCTGAAGAATCACGCCGGCGAGGTCCGTAATCTGCACACCGGTGTTCACTGCCTCCAGCGAGAAGCTGATCGGGGCGGCCGGGCTGATGTTGCCGTTGATTAATAAGAGCTCAAACGGTGCAAGGTTAAGACCCGCAAGCCCGACGCCTCCGCTGGTGAGATAGCCCTCAGACGCGCGACCGACAACGGCCACGCTGAACCCCTCTGGGCTGTAGGTGCCCTGAGTGTCGAGGCGGACCAGCAAGCTGGTGACCTCAAACTCGGTCAGATCAGGCTGCGCGCGCCTGACCTCGCTAACAAGCGAGGCCCAATCCCACAGCACGCTGTCGGTGCGCCCGCGAAAATCGAGGCGCTCGTCCTGCACCGCGTAGGTCAGTTGGAACTCGCCCAATGGCCCCCAAGGGGAAAACGCCGAAATGTCACCCGTCACCGCCGCTTGCGCATGGCGCAGACTCGCGATGACATTTATCGGGGGTATTGCTTGCCCTTCCATCTGCGTTGTCAGCGTGACATACCCGCTTATCTGCTGCTCAACCTTGTTCGCGACAACAGACAAACCGCTGCTTTCCGCCCGCAGCGCCCAGGTGGGCCCCGCTGCCGACAGAGCAGTGTCAACGGTACTCATATCCCCCTCACCGGTCGCTGGGTTCCAGCGACCGGTGAGGGCAGTACCGAAGTCCTCGATCACGAGCTCCCCCCACTCGACCTCAGCGAGGCGAACAACGCCTTCCCTGAGGGTCACTGCCGGCGCCGCGAACCCCGCCTCCCACGTCGCATCCACAACAAAATTCAATTGCTCGTCAGGATCGGGTGATGTCAGTTCGGGCGTGGTCACAACCAGCGCCCCGGCACCGAGAGGGTCGAGGCTCATTTCGCCATCGATGGACAGCTGCCGCCCGTCCAAGGGCGATGGTAGTGCCGCGACGCCCACAAAATGTGCTGCGAATGGCGGAGGGGAATTGGGCGCATTCGCGAGCGCTTCGGTGTCGCTATAGAGCTTTAATCGCACCTCTGCACTGAGTGCCGAGAGCTCTATTTCGGGCACGATGTCTGGCGCTACGATATCTCCCTGCCAGACGAATTCATCGCTCACCGCCCGCATTGTCCACCTAATATCGATGCGGTAATCACCCGCCAGCTGGGCGCTGCCCGCCCAATGCTCGGGACCGTTACTCTGCCATCCCAGACTGAAGTGCTGGTCTTGGGCGCTGACGGCTAGCGACCCGCTTTGCAGCGAACTCGGTTTTGGCAGGCTCATCACGAGCTCATCACTGCCCGCAACCCAGGTCAGTTGATCGAGCGATATCTCAACGGTTGCGATAGCCGGCCACCACGACGCCTTACGAAAATCGGTTATCTGCCAGGATGCTGGAGCGTCACTCGGAACCGAGGACGAGTCATCACCTGAGGTACCGGCCGCGACCCAGGTTATATCCGCTGCCGCTATCGAGGAGAGCCGCAGCGGCAGCGACGGATCAGCGGCGAAGGACCACCGCCAGTCCAACTGAGATACGCGCAATCGGCCCTGCGGCAAGGTTACGTCGAGCGCGGCCAAATAACCGCCCCCCGGCGCGATCTCGAGCCCAGACAGTTGCTGCAGGGAAATCGCTTCCGGCAGTACCCAGCGCGCCACGTCGGCCACCGAATAGCGCCAAACAATATAGCCAACCGCGCCGAGCAGGATCACCGTCACGAGGCACAGCAGGATGCCGAGACGTCGCAGCATCAAATGACACGCCACGGCATCATGGCAGATCGCCAAAGTACAACCGCGGAATGTGTGTGATTCGCCTTCAACATGCCACGCTCTGATCTCACTCTGAACTCAAGGTATTCGACTCATAAGGGTACAGGTAGGGTTAATGATTCTTTGACCTGCTCCATCACCACATAGCTTGTGGACTCCAGCACCCCCGGCAACGTCAGTAAGGTTTCGCCGAGTAGCACCCGATAGGCATTCATATCCGCCACGCGGGCCTTCAATAGGTAATCAAAATTTCCAGAGACAAGATAGCACTCCTGTACTTCTGGCAAATCGAGCGCGCTCGCCGTGAACTCTTCAAAGATATCCTGCGACG
>CAYQUE010000095.1:0-4960 GCA_964420615.1 uncultured Alteromonadaceae bacterium
GCGTCGGTCAAACTCGATGAGTTCGAGGAATTCAATCGTGTGATCAGCTCGTGGGAGCGTGAGCATCTGTTGCTGCAGGTCTAGCCAGAGAGTGGTTGCAAGGCCTCCATCGCGTTGGTTTATAGCAGTGGTCGTCCATGAGTGAATCCATGTTGGGCTATCAGTTATTTCGCTGGGTGAAATACGCCACTTATTTGCTGTTGTCCCTCAACGTCTGGTTCTTCTTTACCGAAGAGGTTGCCAGCGCGCGCTTTGCTATTGAGAGCGGTGAGGCGGTCGCCATGGGAATCCAGCTATTTTCAGCAACGCTCGATACCGTCGCTTGGGTGATCCTGCTACTGCTGTTTGAGCTGGAAACCGCAGTCATTCCCGACCATCGTTTACGTGGGAAATTACGGTTCGCCGTCCACGGTGTGCGCATGCTGTGTACGTTGGCCATCGTCATGGCGTTTTTGGGTTACGTCGGGGAGTGGGTGACGTTGATGCCGAGCGAGCTGTTTGTTGGATCTGCCTGTGAGCTTGCTGATCAGGATTGGTCGGTCATGCTTAAGCTCGACGATTTCATCCCGCTCTCTGCCGAAAATTGTGCCCAGTTTGGGCTTGATACCCGGGTTGTGAGTGGGCTCGAGCAGGTGATCGCGACCCCAGGGGGTCTGTTAGAGGGCCAGCGCTTGGCATTGGTGGATGTGATCAACGCCGGCACCTGGATTTTGATCGTGATTTTGCTGGAAGTAGAGGTGAGAGTCATGACGCGGTGGGGAGGGGTTCCCCGGCCAGCGGCGCGGATCGCCAACAGCCTGAAGGTCGTTCTATACGCCACGCTGGTGGTGGCGGCTATCTATTGGGGTTTTAAAGGTGATTTTCTGGATTTCTGGGATGCGGCACTCTGGTTATTCGCGTTCGTCTTTATCGAACTCAATGTTTTTGAGTGGCAGCAGGAAATCCGCGATCAGTCTTTATCCCCCAACGGTGGCACCTGACTCAGTAGTTCTCGTCAAAATCCAAGTCGTAGTCACCCAATTCCTCTCGTAGCCGAAGCATTTCCAGGCGCTCTTCTGCCCTTCGACGTTTAGCTGCTTTGAGGGCTTTTTCGGTCACGGCTTCGGCGAAATCCAGCGACTCGAAATCCTCGTCACTTAAATCGCCCATCCCTGATTCGAAAAAGTCATCTGCACTGTCATCCGAGACTGCAGTTGTATCTCTCTCACCCATAAATCACCTCCCGATGATCCTGAACAAAAGACCAGCACCCGTTGCTGGTTGGCGCCATCAGAGCGCAGCGGCTTCAGCGCCACAAGAATTTTTTTGTGCTGAGCCGGTATAGCGCAAATAACAAATTAAGCTAAGGCTAATGGGCACTTTGGATGTATAAAGGTAAGTTCCCCCCGACGATTTGTGTTCGCTCCGCTATTTTTTCAAACAGCGGTGGTTTGCCTATCGGGGTCGATCAGTCAGCCAGACGCGCAGCGATGTCGGCGGCGATCGCTTCGGGGGTGCTGTCGTCGCAATCGATGATGATCTCGCCGTAGCGCTCATAGAGCGGCACCCGCTCCTGATAGAGGTCGCGTAACGTCTGTCCGCCTTCCGAGGCAATACCACGCTGTGGCGCGAGTGAAACGCGATACTCGATCGTCTCGACGCGCGCGCGCAGGTAGACCACATGCGAGGCTGCGCACAGACGCGCCATGATCTTCTCGCTGTAGATCACAGACCCTCCCGTAGAAATCACAGACGGAAACAGCGGCATTCTCGTGAGAACCTGTTCTTCGATTTCTCTGAAGGTCGCATTGCCTCTGCTGTCCATAATTTGCTGCAGCGTTTGCTGCTCGCGGGCTTCAATTAGGCCATCGGCATCAACCAGTTCGAGACCCAGCTGCCGCGCGAGCTCGGCACCGACAGTGCTCTTGCCGCTACCGGGCATGCCGATCAAGGAAATAATCAAATCGCTTGTCACGATGGCGGGTGTCTCCCTAGGGGGTCTGCAGGCCGGGATAATTTATCCAAGCTATAGAAAAAGGCCAACGGTTGATGCTGATACGTGGCTTTCCGGTGCGACGATCACCTGGAAGCGGACCGTTGTCTGCGAAGCGCACCCGCTCAAGGTCTCGCTATAGTTGATGCCTGCGGCTTTGCTTAGTGGGCCCAGTCGCGCTCGGCTTTGAACTGCTGCGACAAATATTCCATCTGATCAGCGAGAACCCGCTCCTTGGCAAGGTAGTGCCATTCGTAGGTATTCGGGCGGAACGGAATCGCCAGCAGGGGCATGTGCGCTTCCTCCGGCGTCTGGCAGTCTTTAAGCCAGTTGCAGCGCTTACACGCGGCGACCACGTTCTCCCACGTGTCGGTGCCGCCGCGGGAAATCGGTAGCACGTGATCCCGCGTCAACTCGCTGCGCCCAAACTGGCCGCCACAATAAAGACAGCGGTGATCGTCCCGGCGAAAGAGTGTGCGGTTGCACAGTGGGGGCGTGAAGTGATTCATCACCCGGCCCTCGAGCGCAACAATGGGTTGCAGGATAATCTCGGAGCGGATGCCGGTGAGGCGTTGGATGCCCCCAAATACAGGTGGAAGGGCTTCCCCGATGCCGTAAAGGACATCGCCGCGGGCGTAGGAGGTGATCGCCTCATTCAGTGTCAGCCACCCTCTCGGTTGACCCGACACGTCCAGCTTGAGAATCGCTTGCATGGGTCTCGCTCACTGGTTTCTTCGACGTTACTGAAAAACCGTGCACGTGACAATGACTAGAGCAGAAATTTCAACTTTGTAGGATTGCGTGGTGCAAATGATGCCGACGGTGAACTCAGTCGGCGCTGGGGCAGCGCGCAAACCGCCAAGCACCACTTACGCTGCCAACCATTCTCCCGAGACGAGCTCTCGCTCGTTTTCCAGAACTCGGCCCTTGAAGTGTTCGCCGACTTGCACTTGCCCCACACCCGCCGGCGTGCCGGTCATAATGATGTCACCATCCTCGAGGGTCAGAAACTGCCGTAGCTCTTCCAATATCACTGCCGGGGGATAGAGCATGAGGCTGACGTCACCCTTCTGACGCAAAGTGTCATCGACCCACAACTCGATGCCCAATTGCGTCAGATCCTCTGGCGCTTGAACGAAGTCGCTGAACAATGCCGACCCGGCGAACGCCTTACTGCGTTCCCAGGGAAGCCCCGCGGCTTTCAGTTTGGACTGTGTGGCTCGCTTGGTTAGGTCAAGGCCAAAGCCGACGCCCCCGACGCTCCCCGACTGCATCATCAGGCATATCTCGCCCTCGTAATGCAGCGGTTCATCCAGTGTGGCAATCAGGTCTTTACCAATTGAGGTCGCGGGCTTCATGAATACGACCATATCCTCTGCAGGCACCGACTCCATCTCGGCGATGTGTGCCGCGTAGTTCTTGCCGACGCACACTATCTTGCCTGGCTTGACCCTGTGTCCGTTGAATTGCACGGTTTGCATACAGGCTTTCTCCAGCACCCCAGTTGTGTGCGCGCATCATACGCGCACGCATCGATAATTAGTGGCGGTTCGGGTACTCTTTCTTGCCGCCTTAAAACCATTACCTCCCGGGGGGATCTATGTTGCTTCGAACGTGCCGGCTACTGTTACTGTGCAGCGGGTTTTTCAGTGTGACGGCTTCCGCGCTGGACCGACCTAATATCCTGGTGATCTGGGGGGACGACATCGGCTTTTGGAATCTCTCCACCAACAATATGGGCATGATGGGCTACCAGACGCCCAATATTGATCGCATCGCCAACGAAGGCGCCAAGTTCACTGACTACTACGGGCAGCAAAGCTGCACCGCGGGGCGCTCCGCTTTTATTACCGGCCAATCACCGATCCGTACCGGCCTCACCAAGGTGGGCACCCCCGGCGCTGATCTGGGTATTCGCCCAGAGGATGTCACCTTAGCGACGCTCCTCAAAGAGCAGGGTTACGCCACCGGTCAGTTTGGTAAAAATCATCTCGGTGATCGCAACGAGTTTTTACCTACGGAGCACGGGTTCGATGAGTTTTTTGGCAACCTCTATCACCTCAATGCCGAGGAGGAGCCAGAGGAGCCTGACTACCCACAAAATCCGGCTTTCCGCGAGCGTTTTGGCCCGCGTGGGGTTGTTCACAGCTTTGCTGACGGGCGCGTGACCGACACTGGCCCGCTCAACAAAAAGCGCATGGAGAAAGTGGATCTCGAGTTCCTCGATGGTGCCCAGCAGTTCATCAACCGCGCCGTCGAAGAAGACAAACCGTTCTTTGTATGGTTCAACTCGACGCGGATGCATTTCTGGACACATACGCCGACAGAAGAAGAGGGCTTGTCGGGCCAGGGTTTTTACAACGACGCCATGGTGGGTCACGACAATCTGGTGGGTCGCTTGCTCGACCAACTCGACGAACTGGGTATCGCTGACAATACGATTGTGCTTTATAGCACCGATAACGGCCCGCACTTCAATACTTGGCCAGATGCCGCCATCACGCCGTTTAGGAGCGAGAAGAACACCAATTGGGAGGGTGGATTTCGCGTGCCTGCCATGGTGCGTTGGCCGGACAAAATCCCGGCTGGGACCATTCTCAATGACATGATGTCCCACGAGGACTGGGTGCCCACGTTAATGTCGGCAGTCGGCAGGCCGACCATTGTTGAGGAGTTAAAGGCCGGCGTAACGGTTAACGGCCGTGATTATCACAACCATCTCGACGGCTACGACTTTTTATCGTACCTCACGGGTGAATCGGATAGCGGCCCTCGCGACGCCTTTTATTATTGGAGTGACGACGGTCTGCTGACAGCAATGCGCGTAGGCGATTGGAAGGTGGTCTTCGCCGAGCAGCGCGCTAAGGAGTTTGATGTTTGGCGCGAGCAGTTCCAGACCCTGCGTATCCCCAAGGTCTTTCATTTGCGCCGTGACCCTTTCGAGCGGGCCGACGAGCACTCGAATACCTACAACGACTGGTGGGTGCG
>CAYQUE010000096.1:0-4922 GCA_964420615.1 uncultured Alteromonadaceae bacterium
ACCGGCAAAGTTGCCATTGTCACGGGCGCCGCTCGGGGTCTGGGTCGCGCCTACGGCGAAGCTATGGCGGCTGAAGGCGCTGCGATTGTCGCGGCGGATATCAATGATTGCAGCGACACGGTTGCGGCTATTCATGCGGCCGGCGGGCGCGGCGTGGCCACGACGCTGGACGTTGCCGACAGTCACAGCTGTCAAGCAATGGCTGATCTCGCGATGGAGACATTTGGGCGCATCGACGTCTTGATCAATAACGCGGCACTGTATGCTGGCCTCAAGGGCGCTCGTTTCGAGAGTCTGGATGAGGACCAATGGGATCGCGTGATGCAAGTCAACGTCAAGGGCACCTGGCTTGCCAGTCGGGCAGTCGTGGCTGCTATGCGCGCCGGTGGTGGCGGGTCCATCATCAATATTGCGTCCCTCGCCGCGGTCTTTGGCCTTCCCTACGGGCTCGACTACGTTGCCTCTAAAGCCGCCGTTATTGGTATGACGCGGGGTATGGCGCGCGAGCTGGGAGGCGACCTCATCCGGGTCAACGCGGTGGCGCCGTCGGCCGTGATGACCGAAGGCACGGCCGAGTTTTTTGGCGAGAAGTTTGAAAAAGCCAAGACTGTCATCGCCAATAACCAGCTGATTCCCCGCAACCTCGAAACCGAGGATTTAACGGGCACGATTATTTATCTGGCCTCAGACGCCAGCCGATTCGTGACCGGTCAGACTCACATGGTCGACGGTGGCTCCTGGTTACTGTAACGCCTCACTGCGCCTCCCGGCGCGTCATCTCATCACTGCTAATGCTTTATCGCCACCGCTATTGATGTTGCTCCGTCGCTACCGCGAGTCCGCCTGCGGGTCATCGGGCTTCCCCCAATCGGCGGGTAATGACTCCTCGGTGGACGCGTCAGTAAAGTCAAAACGCAATTGATCTGTATTGGGTTTGGCAGCGCGGGTGCGCACCTTTTGCGGCGTCGCGGGCAGCCATGAATATTCGACGCCGGGCTCCAGCCACTGTGTTTGCATCTTTTGCCGCAGCTCGGCGGGCGAAAACGGAGTCGCCTCGCTCCAGCCGAAGGCACCTCGGCCCCCGCTCACGGCGCCCGAATCCTCGGATTTGAGCCGCGCCCGGTGCAGGCGAGATCGGCAGGTCGCGCCACAAGTCTTTTGATCCGGACGCCCCTGAAAAACCGCGCCACACCCCAGGCAGGTGATCCTCACCTTCTCCGCGGGCGTGCGTTGCGCATTGTGGTGCGCGATGCGGCACCGGTCACTGCAAAACTTGCGAAGGGCCTGCTTGCGACAACCGTGGCGAAGGCATATCAATAATGAGTCTGTCATTTAAACGCTTTATAAATGTCATCATTGCGTTGCAGAACATTAATATGGACCAATATTTACGTTATGCAACGTTTTTATCATACATATAGTTTGGCGTTACCTCATACGATTTTTAATAAAGCGAGGCAGGCATTGTCGAGTAAAGACAATCAGGGTTGATTGTTATTTCTCACTTCGCAAATGATTTGCAAATTGCAACAAATGGTCTATGGTGCGCGCGTGACACGACGTCACGAAACGAGACAGGAGGTCTCACATGCACGACTTACGTATGCTTATTGGCGGAATCGTGATGCTGTTTGTCACCGCCATTCTGGTCGCCGACAGGAGCACCGCTGCTCCGGTCGAGCCCAATTTGGGCGACGTTGCCGCTCCCAGTGCGGGCTCGCTCAGTATCGAGCCAGCATCGTGAAACTCACCACGAATATCTTTTGGGCGCTTGCGTCGGTGGCCGTAATTGGCGCGGCGCTAGTTGCTGAGCAGCAAGCGATTGAGGCTCAAGTGGCTGAAATCATCCACGAATCCGCCGACGCCACCGGTTAAGCCCTGACCCCTCTCAGGCAAGCCCCGCCTAGCCCCTGACTGCCCGCCTCTGAGACGTTTTGCGACGGTTCACTTTTTATTACTGCGACTCACTCCCCTTTGAGCCGGGACTCTACCTCTATCTCCCCTGATCCCGGCGCACGCGCCGCGGTCACCCCGGCAATACATCACTTTCAACCCACCGCGCCTCATCTCTCGCACATCATGCTCACTTGTCAGCAGCGCTGTGATACGCGAGCATCGGTATGGACTTTCAGAGCGCTTGAATCGTGGCCCGACTCGAATTTTTTTATGACCTGTCTTCTCCGTGGACCTACCTCGCCTTTAATAATGTGCAAGCGGTGATCGCCGAGACCGGCGCCGCCATCACATGGCGGCCCTTTTTGGTGGGCGGCGTTTTTAATGCGGTAAACCCCTCGGTTTACGAGGCGCGTGCGCAGCCCATGGACCCCAAAATCGTCCACAACTATCGCTGGCTCCATGACTGGGCGCGGTTGGCGGAGCTACCGCTGATGTTTCCGACAGAGCATCACCCCGTTAAATCCGTGCTCGCCATGCGCGTATGTTGCACCCTGGAATCTGAGCAAGCGACACTACAGCGCTTCTCAAAAGCTGCTTTTGATGCCTACTTTGCACGCGGCGATAACATCGACAACCCCGGCGTATTGGCGGCCGTTGCCAATGCCTGTGACTTGGACGGCGACGCATTGCTAGCGCAGGCAGGCACGCAAGCCATTAAAGACCAGCTCCGCACCAACACAGAGGAAGCGATCCAACGCGGTGCTTATGGATCACCGACGATGTTTATCAATGATCAACTCTACTTTGGTAACGATCAGCTGCCATTGGTCAGGCAGGCCCTACTGGCGAACTGAGTACAGATGCCCCCACCGACGCTCAACCGCGCCACGGGTGGTTTTTATGCGTCGCGCGAAGAGCATACCCGGTATCCGCGTGCACCCACCGATCCCGAGGGGATAAACTAGCGCTTGCTTCACATCGACTGGTCCTTATGACGATAACTTTGAAAACGCCCGGCGAAATCCTCGATCGCATCAGTCACGAAAAGCCCGACGAGATCGTCATTAATACGATCATGCTCGATGGCACTGACGATGCCGTCACTCGCATGACGCTCCGGCAACGATCCGACCAAATGGCGTTGGCCTTGCGCGAGAAAGGCGTTGCACCCGGTGTATTTGTGCCGATCCACCTGCCGACGTGCACGGATTTTTTAGTCGCGACCATCGCTATCTTCAAGGCAGGGGGTACCCCCATGCCAGTCAGCGACAAGCTGCCGCAAAACGAACTCGATCACTTGCTCGCGCTGGCCGAAGCCCGCGTCATTGTTAGCCGGCAGCAACACGCTCTCGCAACATTGGACCCCGCTGATTTTGCCAGCGATATCGCCGCAGAATCAGCGCTAAGCGTGATTGTCAGTAATCCGATCAAGGCGTTGGCGAGTGGGGGCTCCACCGGCAAACCGAAACTGATTATTACAACCGGTGATGCGCTGTTTGACGCAGACAATCCCATCATCCCGATGCTGATGCGCTTTGAACCCACCGACCTTAAATACTCACCCGGGCCGCTGTATCACAACGGGCCTTTCTGGTTTTCAGTCAACATGCTGCTGCGCGGCGGTCGCGTGCTGCTGAATCAACGCTTTAACGCTGACCAATGTCTTGCACACATTGAGACCTATCGCCCCACGGTGCTGAATCTTGTGCCGACCATGATGCAGCGCATGCTCAGAGAGCCCGCTTGGGAGACAGCAGATCTCTCATCCGTACGGGTGGTATGGCATCTCGCAGCGCCCTGCCCTGCCTGGGCAAAGGAAGCGTTCATCGAGAAATTGGGTGGCGAACGCGTGTTGGAGTTGTGGGCGGCTACTGAGGGGAACGGACTCACCGTCATCGATGGCAACGACTGGCTGACTCGCCGCGGCAGCGTGGGCAAGCCGATCGGCACCGACATTCTGATTCTAGACGAGCATCGCAACGTGCTACCGCCCGGTGAAGTGGGCGAGATCTTTACCCGCATCGCGGGTGCTCCTCCGCCCTGTGAATACCGCGGCACAAAGAATTTGGAGGTTATTCTGGATGGCTATACCAGCGTCGGTGACCTCGGATGGGTCGACGGCGATGGCTACTTGTATCTTGCAGATCGCCGCACTGATCTCATCATTGCCGGCGGTGCCAATATTTTTCCCGCCGAGGTCGAGGCCATCGTTAGCCTGCACCCCAAAGTAAAAGATGTCGCGGTCGTGGGGCTCAAAGATGAAGACCTCGGACGACGGGTTCATGCCATCGTGGAGAGTTTCGACGCCGCGGATCCGCCCACTGTCGAGGAGCTGACCGCCTTATGCGGCGAGCATCTGCTGCGCTATAAGGTTCCGCGGTCATTCGAGATCATTGACGCGTTGCCGCGCAACGAGGCCGGCAAAATCAGGCGCAGTCAACTGCGTGACGAACGGGGAGGCTAGCCGATGCTCAAACTCATTGTGATATCCGGTCTTTTTTTACTGACAGGTGTGGCTGCTCTGGCGTTGGCAGAGGACCGGACGCGGATATTCAGGGCCTGGGTATTGTGGCTCGTCGGCTTCGCCATTCTGGTGGCGATCGTTTTATTCGCCCAAGCGGTGGTGTTCGAGTGGCTCGAGTGGAACGGCACCACCAAGAATGACTGGTTCTTTATGCTCTGGTGGGTCGTCGTCGTGGTCTGGTTTGTCCTCGGGGTGCGGCGGCTGTTTTTTGGCACACCCCAAGCATAACGCCCATCGCTGAATGCCCAACCGCGCCGAAGGTGGTCCGGCACTTTGGGCGTCATCAGGGAGAGAGCGAGTCAGTACATCAGGAGGGCCTCTGACTGCGTCGCTTTGTAGAGGAGCCATATAGGCAAGCCCGAATTCGACTCTGGCTGAGAAGACGCCTGCAAAGGGTCCGTGCCCTCCTCCGTTTCCTCTTTATCCGACCAGCCGTCACCATCTGAATCACGATTTTTGGGATCCGTGCCCAGAGCGAGCTCCTCTTCGTCTGTGAGGCCAT
>CAYQUE010000097.1:0-4881 GCA_964420615.1 uncultured Alteromonadaceae bacterium
CCACCCTGTCGCGTTGTACCTTTATTGGCTTAAACCCGTCAACAGCGGATGCTGATACTAACGATCCCACCATTCGGCGGGTTATTTCTTTTGCTCAGGAGGAGGGTTTTGGGGGTGTGATCGTCTGTAACTTGTTTGCCTTTCGGGCGACCCGTCCAGAGGACCTGAAGGCATCGATCGATCCAGTAGGTCCCCGCAACAATTTCTGGATCCGGCGGTCTATTGCGGAGAGTGACCTCACGGTGGTCGCTTGGGGAAATGACGGTACCTTCAATGACAGAGCAACGCGGGTACTGCGATACCTAACAAACCCGATGTGCCTCGGAACAACATCGCTGGGTCAGCCAAAACATCCGCTCTATTTGGCTAAAACAACCTCCTTGCGACCTTATTCCTGAGCGTGTTGTCCGTGTGAGCTAGGCGGGTCGGCACTCCTCTACCCAGCGGGTGAGATCGGCCGCAGTCATACGAGTGTGGTCAGTAAACGCCGTAATAAAAAGCTCGATGGCGTGGAATGTTCCCATGACCTGCCGGCAATGTGCTTTCACCCCGGCGGCCAGAAGCGTTCTGAAGAAGGCGATGCCTTCATCCCGCAGCGGGTCGCACTCGTTGACGCTGATGAGGGTAGGCGGGAACTGGGCTACGTCTTCTTCGGTGGCAAAATAGGGCCATGCCAGAGGATTTTTGGCCTCCAGGTGCTCAATACCGTAGGCCATCGCCCCATGATTGTTATTGACCGAGATAAAGATACTGGCGTTCTCGGTTGTGGAGGGCAGCTCGGCGCGAGGCCATTCCCCGGAGATATAGGGGCACAGTGCATACAAGCCAGCCACCGCCTCAGGATGTCCGTCCTTGATCAACTTCATAGTGGTAGCGATGCTCAGATTTCCACCGCCGCTCTCGCCCGACAGGACAATATGTCGAGGATTGATATTCAGCGCGCCCGCGTGTTCAACGATCCAGTGAAAGCCTGACACGCAGTCATTTAAACCTGCGGGAAAGGGTTCGACCTCGGGTGCTGAGGAGGGACGGAGTGCATTGCGAAAATCCACCATCACCACGCACAGATTCTGGTGGGCGAGGAGTCGCGCCCAGGTTTGATAGCAACCTCGAAAGCACGACGCTGTCATCATCCCACCGCCATGCATGTAGTAGACGCAGGGCAACGTTTTATCCGTATCCGGGCGGAAACTTTGTAGTTTGATGGTATTACCATCAGGCGCGGAGCAAATGTCGTGGGTTTCAATCCGTAACCCCTCGCGACTTGCGATGCGCTCGTTGTCCATCAGATCCATCAGGGCGTGGGTTTGCTCCTCCCGCTCAAGCGCGGCGGGTGTCGAGGTAATGGCGATAAGCTCTTCCCGTGAGGCAACGTCGATATTCTTGGGCGCGGTTTTGCTCAGATTCTCAAGAATTGGGATGCACCGGGGGTCGAGGCGAAAACTGTCGGGTATCGGTATGCTCATAGCGACAGGTGCCTTTAATGCGATCCCTTTTTAAGGGGTTCTGGTTGGCGGGTTGATGTGTTGGTTCCAGTCGTTTGTGTCCCAGCACTGGGAAATCGGGATAAGCGTGCCGTCAGCTTTGTTGTGGAGATCAACCACAGAGTTGCCGCTGCAGGTGAGTCGGTCAACAAGAGCAGTGTTATCTAGGTAGGCTTCCGTTTGAGTTGCGTCGCTCCCACTTGAGATCAAGGCCATTGAGACGTCGGAGTTTTCAACTGAAATAGTGCTCTCTGGATCTAGGAGTTGTAACGTGGCGTTAAAATCGACCTTGGAAGATCGAATGTCTATGTCGCCACCCACATCCATTATCTTACCCGTGTCGGGCCAGCCGAGTTGAACTACGCTGTCCGAAACTATAATGGCGTCATTCGTGTTTTTAATGTCGATAGTGGCATCCCGATTAGGGGATAGCCAAAGTGTGGCGCTCGAGTTTTTTTGTATGACCATCCCCTCCCGCGCATATTCGACTGCCAGATCACCGTATAGGGCAACAGTCGATCCGTTTAATGCCCAAAGCCCCGTCCTGCAGCCCTTTACGCTAATGTTTCCCTCAAGGTATGGGACAGCGCCGTTCTGAACCCGGATTCCTTGGCTGAAAGCTGAAGAAGCAGGGAGGTCCGTCGGTGCCTCTTGGCCACACTGGATGTTAACGTTGGACATCGAGCCGGTCGCACCCCTTGAGTACAGTACAGCAGCGCCACGGTCAGGAGCGATAATTTCCAGGTTGCGTAGATACAGACCTCCACCGAAGGATCCGACGAGTGACAAATACCCACTGATGGGATGAGGAATTAGTCTCGGAAAAGGTAACTCACCATTTTCACCTATATTTCCCTGTATACCGATACTTTGACCAAATTCCTGAATAAAACCTTGGCTGGGATCTTCCGGGTCCCGAAGGGTGTAGTCGCCGTAGCAGTCGCCAGTAATTATGAACGTAATGTCTTTAAAACGGCTGTATTCAATATAGGCCCTGTTTAGAGCATGAGGGTCAGCCGTGCAGTCAATGTTGTCCAGGAAAAGCTTGCCGCCATCGAGCTTCCGAAGGCCACCCACTTCTGTGCCAGTATTTGCCGAGCTGGACACCGGGGTAGAAAAACGAGCGGCAGAATCCTCACGGATTAGTCGCGTCGAAACGTCCTCTAGCTGGCGCACACGGGCATCAAGATCCTGTGCCTTATCGGAAAGAATGAGGTTGTTGTTATTAACGTCATTGGCATCGGCAGGGGTGTTATTTTCAAAAGGAACAATGCCCTCCAATTGATCGGCAAAGCCGCTGGTCGATACCATCGATATGCCTAAACACGAGGCTAGCATGAGTTTTCGCATCCGCTTTTTTCCCCTAATAGCTTGCGCTAAAGCGTAGCCGTCTTCTTGGGTTGCTGTCCAGCGATAGGTCTGTGTCTGCATATTCAGGCTGGCACCCTAATAGGTTATTCTGCGGCGCGGCCCAATGACTCAGACACGCAAGTCACCAAGCCCTTTTCGCTGCGATGACCCTAGAGTCGCTTTTCATCCTAGTATCGAGAAGACCATGACAAACAGTACGCACACGTATACACAAGATTCACGAAACGACGATATTTTGATCAATATCAATGGCGAGCTGGTGCACCGCTCTCAGGCGGTTGTGTCGGTCTTCGACAGCGGCTTTATTCTCGGTGACGGAATCTGGGAAGGGTTGCGGGTACATCGTGGCAAAATCCCCTTTCTTGGCCGGCACCTGAAGCGACTATGGGAGGGTGCGAAAGCCCTTGATCTGGATATTGGCCTGACTCAGGACGACATGACCCAGCGGCTTTATGACACCCTGCAGGCTAATCACATGGAAGACCATGTGCATATTCGTCTGATGGTGAGTCGCGGCGTGAAGTCCACTCCCTATCAGGACCCCGCTGTCACGATCAGTCCACCGACCATCGTCATTATTCCCGAATACAAGTCACCTGATCCCTCCCTCAATGATCGAGGGGTTCGTTTGTATACCGTGTATGTGCGACGGGGTTATGCGGATGTTCAGGATCCCCGGATTAACAGTCACTCAAAGTTGAACTGCATATTCGGCTGTATTCAGGCGGCGAAAGCCGGCTACGACGAAGCGCTAATGCTCGACCCCCATGGTCATGTGGCAACCTGTAACTCCACACATTTTTTTATTGTGCGGGAAGGGGAGGTATGGACATCAAGCGGCGACTATTGTCTCGATGGCATCACAAGACGCAACGTGATCAATCTTTGTAAAGCCAATGACATCCCTGTCTTTGAAAAAAACTTCTCCGTGATGCAAAGCTATAGCGCCGATGAAGCATTTGTCACTGGGACATTTGCGGGCCTGACGCCGGTGGTTGATATCGATGGCCGCATCATTGGCTCTGGAGAGCGCGGGCCAATGGTAGACAGGCTTCAGGAGCTGTATCGCCATCTTATTGTCAGGGAATGTGAATAAACGGAGTAGTAGCCCTCGATGACGATACGTATTGCCATGTGGTCAGGTCCGCGCAATATATCGACGGCGATGATGCGCGCTTGGGAAAATCGCCCGGACTGTACGGTGATTGATGAGCCCTTCTATGCCTGCTACCTGGCTGAAAGCGGTGCGGATCACCCCTGCCGCGAGCAGGTGCTGGCAAGTCAGCCCACCCAGCGCAGACAGGTCATTGCCCAGCTCGAGCGCACAGCGAATACTCCCCTGCAATATGAAAAGCATATGACTCACCACATGCCGTTTGGCAGCGATCTTGGGTGGGCAGCCTCCTGTCGCCATGCGTTTCTTATTCGCTCTCCCGAGTCGGTGATCGCGTCATATTTAAAGAAACGGAACACCGTGAGTGAAGAGGACATCGGCATAACACGACAGCGGGCGCTGTTTGAAGAAATTTCCGCGATCACAGGAAAGCGGCCGCCGGTGGTTGATGCCGGTGAGGTGCTAGCAAACCCCGCCACTATGATGTGTAAGCTGTGCGTGGCGCTGGATGTGCCAGTTGAAGTCCCGGCAATGACTGCATGGCCCGCGGGATCGAGAGATAGTGACGGAGTATGGGCCAGCCATTGGTATCATGCGGTTGAAGCCTCAACGGGCTTTGGTAAGCCCATGGACAGTCGCGAGCTTGAGGATCAAAGCGCGATTGAGTTATCGAACAGGATGCAAGAGCATTATCAGGCGCTGTATCGTTATCGTCTGACTTAAAGCCTCCCGGCGTTTCTGCGTGGGGAGACTATTGCCCAGCCTCCTTCGGTGCAAACAGCTCCCGGACTTGCTCATGGGGTAATGCTTTAACGCGGAGACCATCGATCCCAATCATGGTGTCCGCCGCCACCATGGCGTTGACGATGGCTTCCTCCGTGGCATCGATGCCGGCCCTAAAAATGTCGCCCA
>CAYQUE010000098.1:0-4879 GCA_964420615.1 uncultured Alteromonadaceae bacterium
CGGCACAGGCATTACTGACGTGGAATCCCATTGCTTTTTTGCTGCATAGCTACCGACAGGTCTTGCTTTGGGGTCAAGCCCCGGATGTCGTTCACTTGCTCGTACTGGGCCTTCTGGCGTTCGCCGCAATGGCTGCTACCCTTTACTTGATGAGTCGCTACGGGCCGCATCTGGCGCGGCGGGTGGTTAGCGCATGAGCGTCATTATTCGATTGACCGAGGTAACCATGTCCTTCGGCCTGAGCGGTGCCGGCGGTGGCGACCATCGCGTGCTGAACAACCTGGATCTGGAAATTCAGCAGGGTGAGCGCATCGGTTTGGTGGGGCGCAACGGTGCAGGCAAATCGACCCTGTTGCGGATTATCGGTGGCATCTATCCCCCCGCAGGGGGCACGGTCTGGCGGGATCCGAAAAAGACGGTCGCGCTGCTGTCCCTCGGGTTGGGTTTCAAAGGCGATTTGTCCGGGCGGGACAATGCCCTACTGGCAGCCATGCTTCAGGGGATGTCGCGGCGAGAGGCCCGGAAGCGCCTGGATGCTATTGGCGAATTTACCGAGCTTGGGGAGTTCTATGAGCAACCCGTGAAGACCTACTCTTCGGGGATGCGATCCCGGCTCGGCTTCGCCACGGGCTTGCTTCTCGATACCGATATTTTATTGCTCGACGAGATTTTGGCGGTGGGAGACCATTTGTTTCGTCAAAAAGCGCGGCAGGCACTGAAGGAACTTCTGTCGCCGGATAAGACCGTGATTTTAGTTCACCATATGGAGCAAGCCATCAAAGAGACCTGTCATCGTGCTGTTTGGCTTGAACAGGGGCAGGTGCGGGACGATGGCAGCGTGGCTGAGGTGTTGGCAGCGTATGCGGCTGATGCCTGAAGATGTTTAAAGCAGGCTAAATCAGACACTTGTCGAGATTGCCGCCTTTCTCCAAATAGTCTTTGAAGACCAGGGGCATGCGACCTCGACCGGTCCAGCGGTGGGTTTCCCCTTTGATATTGAGTTCATACTTGGGCGCCACTTTGGTGCCTTTCTTTGGGCCGGTTTTCTTGGTACCGGGCTTTCGCTTCCTCACCCCGGCCTTGGTCTTGAGGCCAGCCCCTTTGAGGTCGCTGGGAGACAGACCCAGATCATTCATTAAGGCGCTCACTTTCGTTATTGCGGCCTTGTGACGGGCAGCGGCTTTGCTTTGCTCACGCTTTCTGATGACGTTGGCGACGTTTTGAAGGTTTTTGATCGCTGTCTCGAGCTGATCAAGGGGAACATTCTTGGCCATTTTGTTCGCCGCTGCTTTGGATTTCGCAATGGCGCTGAGGGGACTGGAAGTGGGGGGCATAAAGAGGCATTTTTTTAAGATATTTGACACTTAAAATGTTATCGAAAATGTATGGACATTTGCAAGATCGCTTACCCAAATGGGGTGGTAGGTAAGCTCAACCTTGGTGATAGCACCAGTCAATATGTCGGCGGGTTAGGGATAGCGCGCCGCATTAAAGAAACCTTAAGCGGTTGATTCTAAAACAATAAATATTCAGCGCTGGGGTGGTTCGGCGGCCTGCGTGGGCACTATCCCGTGTGCTGTCATAAAAAAAAGACATCACTAAATGAGAACATGCTCTTACAAAATCTGTCGGCGCAGGGCTAAAGGCCTGAAGACGTCGTGGGAATCTTGCCGGATTGGCAAGGTCAGGGTGTTATTGCCTCATTCCGAGGCGGCAGCCCAAATCGAGGGCCACGCTTCCAGTGCCTTCGCAAAGGAAGAAATCGCCCCCTGCACCCGTTCCATCACCCCGGCCTCGTCGGCAACGGGATAGGCCAGCACCGCGGCCAGACTTGGCTCCGCGGTCATTACTTGTCGCACCTCCTGAGCGCCCCGCTCGAGATAGCGAATCCAGTTTTGGGAGTTGAGGCTGGCCGCACGACCAAGTTGGTGCTGATAGGCCTCCAGCTGTGCAGCATGCCATTGGGCGAGGCCCAGCTGCCCCTGGTGGAGGATGTCCTGAGGGGTCTGTGCCGCGAAGCTGGCCAGTGATTCGGCAAGCCGCGTTAGCCTGCGCTCAGGGCTGAGTTTCTCAAACAGATTGATTTGCTCGCCGATCCAGCGCGTCATCAAACCGACACCGCCTTCGGCGGGGATGGGGGTTTTCAATCCTCGCGTGGCGCGTTGGTCGATCGGGTGGTGGGGCACGGCCCACTCATGATTGAGCACCAGCGACTCGGGGTGCAGTGCGGTCACCATGCAGGCGAATAAATTGTCTTCGCCGCGAAGGGCGGGCAGAAACGGCGGGAGCAGTTGGCTCGCATCGTACCCCGATACCTGCGACATGATGCCGTGCTTGGTGAAGGTGGGCGCTGTGTAACCGAGCCAGGTTGCCCGGGCTTCCATGGTTTGCGTGACGCCGCCTTCCACATCAAGTAGCCGATCGATGGACTCGGTATCCAGCTCGACAATCCAGTGACCATCTCCGGTGCCCGGGTCGCCCCAGGTGCTGCACTGGGTTTGAATGATGCGGGACTGAGGCGTGAGTGAGCGTACAAAGGTACCATTGGCACCTCCGAGAGATTGCTGGGTTACGCCGCCATGAATCAGGGAGCCAAGTGCCTGAGGCAGAGTCGCGCCAAGTTGGCGGGTCATCAACGCGATGGGGCTGTCTCGCAGCAGGCGCTTCTGCTCGGCCATCGCATCGAGAGAGGGGTAGAACACGGCTTCACGGCCGGTGATGCTACCGAACTGCACTTTATCGGTGGGGAGCGGGTTCCGCACGGCTTCACACAGCACATCGTCATCGAAGATCACGACGCGCTTTCCCACCCCCAGTAAAAGGGCGAGGCTACGGGCGAGACCGTAGGTGGGCAGACTCCCCCATTGCGCGCGGTCCAGCAGAAACCGAATACTTGCCTCGTGCCCGGGCAGGCTGGTAATCAGCCGCTCTATAAATACCTCACGCTCATCGAGGCCGAAATACCGGACCTGGAAATTACCCGCGCCGTTGTGGGCATCGATAAGACTTCGGTTGCGAGCGGCTTTTTCGTGATCCCTCGAATCATCGATAACGGTGAAGCCCTCGGGAATGTTAGTCCCCGAGCCCGACGCCATGCTGGCGAGAAGCCGCTCCACCGCCTCGGGGCGATCGCAGGTAATGATGAAGACCTCAACCGGAGGCAGTGTCAGCGCGTTGTCGGCGTGGGCAAACTGGCCAAGTAACTCATCGGCAGAGCGAAACAGCCCGGCGTCGCAGATCTGTTGCAGTACCGGCACAACCGGTTCCACTTGACCGCCGAGTTGGGGCAGGGTTGCTACCAGATGTTCTGCGTGACCTCGCAGGGTCCTGAAGGCTTCGCAATAGGTAAGGCTAATCCCGACTTCCCGGCGAACCAGCAGCCGCTTGCCCGTGTGGGGATCAACCAACAGTGTCAGTTCGTCGGCGGTGGGGATGAGTTCTACGCCAGTGAAGCTCCAGAGGGTATCGCTGCTGTCGTTTGATGCCGAGGATGGGTTGGTCGCTTCGCTCATTACTGTTGTTGCTCAGGTGATTCGGACTGATTTTACGTTGCTTTGGGTTCGACTGTGTTGTCGCTCGTGTGTTGTCACTCGTTACCGGTCTGCCCCACGGCTTGCTTCCGAGCGTTCAACCAGTCCGGTGACTATGGGGCGCATGCTATCAGTTTGCAGCAGTTCTTGCGTGAGCTTCTTGAACACGCTTTTTGTAAGAATGCTTGCTACGGGTTTCCTGGGTAGGCTTCTGCGCGTGTTCTTGCGGCCTCGATAAAGCAGATTACGGCGTTAGAGCAGCCCGGTTGTGAGCCATGGAGATCGCAAGCTCAATCGCGGCTTTGATACTGCCTGCATCGGCCCGCCCGGTACCCGCAAGTGTCAGCGCTGTTCCGTGATCAACCGAGGTGCGCACTATCGGTAGCCCGAGGGTGACATTAACCGCCTCCCCAAACCCGGTTGCCTTCAACACAGGCAACCCCTGGTCGTGATACATCGCGAGATAAGCATCGCTGTGAGCTCGCACAGGTTGATTGAAGGCGGTGTCTGCAGAGAGCGGACCTGCCAGAGACAAACCCTCTTGCTGCAGTGTTTCAATGACCGGGGCAATGACCTCGATCTCTTCGCGGCCCAGATGACCTCCCTCGCCTGCGTGGGGATTGAGACCGAGCACGGTAATACGTGGTTGCTCGAACCCGAAGTGATGCCGGAGATCGTGATGAAGAATACGCAGCGTTTCCTCCAGCCCGGCCGGAGTGATCGCTCGTGAGACATCTGCTAGTGGCAGGTGAGTGGTGGCCAACGCGACCCGCAGAGTGTCCGTGGCCAACAGCATCACAACCCGTTTGCAGTCGAAATGCTCGGCCAAAAACTCAGTGTGTCCCGAGAAGGGAACCCCCGCGTCGTTGATCACAGATTTTTGCACGGGCCCAGTAACCAAAGCCTGCGCGTCGTCGTAGCGGCACAGCTCGGCTGCCAAGGTCAGGGTTGCTAATACGTACTGTGCATTGGCGGTATCGAGTTCCCCGGCCACCACAGGCGCAGGAGCCTTGACATGGACAAGGCGGAGGGATCCGGGCTGATGTAGTACTGGAGCGTCCCCGGTGGTGTAGGGGTGCAATATAAGTGGCAGGTCCAGCTGTCTGGCCCGATCGCGAAGTAGGGTCTCGTCGGCGACACACAGTAATTCTGCATCCCAATTTTGCTGCGCCGCCATGATCACCACATCGGGGCCGATGCCCCCGGGTTCTCCGGGGGTCAGAACCAGTCGCGGTAGCGCATTGGTGGTGGGATTAGCCATGCAGGTTTAACGGGAAGAGCTGGGGAAAAAGGCGTGTCGGGGTCAAAGAGCGCGCTGGGCGTCATTTGATATCGACAAACGCCTCCTC
>CAYQUE010000099.1:0-4674 GCA_964420615.1 uncultured Alteromonadaceae bacterium
AGAGAAACTCGCCCCCTTCTTTATTGGCGTGGTCGTACCACATGGTCACGCGGTCCTGACTTAAGTGGACGTCCCTTCCCGGCGTACCAATATCGTGACCTGCGGAAAAGTGCTTTCCTTCACCGCATAGCACGATGACCTTGACGTCATCATCCGCGACAGCTCGTTTAAATGCATCGTCCAACAAGTAGGTCATGCGACCATTCTGGGCGTTGTGGTATTCCGGGCGGTTCATCGTGATCCAGGCGACGCTTTCTGCGACTTCATAGCGCACGATGTCTTGCTCATCGGCTGGAACTTTTGGTTCGCTATCGCTCATGACACTCTCCTCTGCCGCTTGTCGTAGTCGCCCGAGGCAAACTCAGGCGGATACATGCTCAGGCGCGCGCACGCCAGGTGGATCATCTTTTAGCTGTTTCGCACGCAGGTTATCGGGATCAAGGCGGGCAATTACGGCCAGCTGCTCTGCCGTGGGCGCCGCTGTCTCTCCCAGGGACTCACTCACCGAGAGATCGAAGCCGGTATTGTCACGCACCTCTTCCAGCGTCACGCCCGGATGCAACGAAACCACTCGAGCCCGATGTGTGGGGCCTGCAAAATCCATGACGCACAAGTCGGTAATCACTTGCCTGATATCGATGTCGTCAAAATCATAGCCTCGAGGCAGTCGCTCCGGGTTATAACCGATAGAGCAGACTACGTCGCACTCGCCTTCGACAAACACCCGCTTGGAGTGCTTCGGGACAAAAAAAGAATTGGCATGGCAAATGGAGTTTCCCGGGAAACCACGCACACCCAGTAGCTGCACCTTGGGTGCCGAATAGGTGCCGCCCAGCGCGGAGATATTGGTCTGCCCGAACCGATCTATTTGACTGGGGCCGACAAGGGCGTGACGCGCACCACTCCACACATTGTCAAAAATACGGGAGAAGCCCATCCAATTTTCATTGGCTTGTCCTACATGACCGGCCAGGCCGCTCACTGGATTGGGCGTCGACAGCATGAAAGATTGGCTGTCGGTCATCATCAGATCTCGATTACTGGTCAGCATTGCCAGGCTGGCGGCCAACCGCGGCAACAGCCCAATACCGGTTGCTAACACCTCGCCATCATCATCAAAGACTCGACTTGCCGCACAGGTCATCAGTTCAGCTAGAGAAAAAGTCATGGCAGCGCCTTAATAAACCGGCAGAGTCAGCGCCCGAATACTGTCGAGCCCACCCACCAATTGTTGATACTCTGCCTCGTCTGCGCCGAGATAGGCGTCAGCCCAGCCCTTGAAACCCGCATCGCCGATCAGCGAGGCATACTCTTTAAAGTGGGCGGCATCAAATCCATAGAGCGGGTCACTGGAGGTCGGGTGTGCACCGCCGGGCTGCAGTACCACTGACTGGGTGCAATTTCGCTCCCAAAAAACGCTCCTCGCCACAGCGGGGTCATAAAAATAGTCGCGCTCCATAAGCTCGTCGGCCGAGACAATGCTGTGCTTCGCTGCTCTGACGAACCAGTCATCCATATAGTGATCAGGGCTCGCTATCTCACAAGTGCCCGAGACATCCGCGCGCGTGGCGTGCACCAGCGCCACATCCAGCTTCAGCGCCGGCATCGCTACCCACTCTTTATTGTCGTACGGGCTGTCGACGATCTGAATGTCAGGCGCATTACGAATCACATCAGTGCCCAAACCCAGGGCTGTCGGGATGAACGGGCAACCCCATGCCGCAGCCCGGAGCCCCAGCAGTAGCATGCCCTCGTCGATCTCCATGACCTCAATCGCACCCTGCTCCCGGGCGCGCCGAAAGGCGGGTTCCAGCGGCATAAAATCGAGCGATACGAAGGCAAACACCACTCGCTTCACTCTGCCCGCAGCACATAGCAGGCCCACATCTGCGCCGCCATAAGCGACAATCGTCAGGTCGCGCACGTTGCTGCGGAGCAACGCCCTGACCAACGCCATGGGTTTCCTGCGCGGACCCCAGCCGCCGATTCCGACGGTCATACCGTCCCGAATGACAGACAGCGCTTCCTCAGCACTGACCAGTTTATTCATGGGAATCGCCTTACGATCATTGTTGGACCGGCAGTATCAAAGTCACCAAGACCAGCATCATCCCCCATTGAGACTATGACAGCAGGACGCCGCTTGCTTAACTTGCGAGCCATCGATACCGAGAGGCGAGCACAGGACCTCAGGATAATGAGCGCACCCGCGGCACATACCGCTGAATTAATCGAGTTCGCCGCTGCCGCATGGGGCGACAGACGCTTTGTGTGCGAGGACCACGCCTCCCTAACTTTCTCTGAGCTGCTAGATCACGTGCGCTGGGCTGCCGCGGGCCTGATCGAGCGTGGCGCCAAGGCTGATACCCGCGTGGCGATATGGGCGCCCAACCGCTGGGAATGGATCGTGGGCGCCCTGGCGACGCACTACGTCGGCGGGACATTGGTGACCTTGAATACACGCTATCGAGGTAGTGAGGCCGCACAAATATTACGCCTCAGCGGTGCTCGCTTGCTCATCACAGTCAGCAACTTCCTCGGTACGGATTATCCGGCACTGTTAGCCGGCGAGGACTGCGGCGACTTAGCCACCACTATCGTGCTGGATGATCCTGGTCCGGACGGGTTTGCGGCGCTCTTGCAAAACGGGCGAGCAGCACTGTCGGATCCACAGAGCCGGGTCCCCGAGGCACTGTCGACTGCCAGAGCAAGTGTCTCTGCGGACGACCTGTCGGACATTCTGTTCACGTCGGGCACCACTGGCACCCCAAAGGGAGTCATGACAACGCACCGTCAGAATCTGAAGGCATTTGCGACGTTTGCAGACCTGCTGGGCTTAAATGATTCGGATCGCTACCTAATCATCAATCCGTTCTTTCACAGTTTTGGATACAAGGCGGGATGGCTTGCCTGCCTGTTAGTCGGCGCCGAGGCACATCCGGTGGCGGTGCTCGAGATGAATGCTCTGCTGCAAACCATCGAAGCGCGGAAGATCACCTGCATGCCAGGGCCACCGACGCTGTTTCACTCAATCCTCACGCATCCTGACCTCGATACGTCCCGCCTGACTTCACTCACCAAGGCAACCACGGGAGCGGCTGTTATTCCGCGGCAACTGATTGAGGACATGCGCTGCATTCTTGGAATCGACACCGTGATTACGGCCTACGGGCTGTCCGAAACCTGCGGCCTAGTGACGATGTGTCGTCGCGGCGATGACAGTGCAACCATTGCCAGCACCTCCGGCCGCGCGATTCCCGACGTCGAGGTCTCAATTGTGAACCCGTCTGGAGAGCATCTGGTTGCTGGCGACACGGGGGAGATCGTCGTGCGCGGGTACAACCTGATGAAGGGATATCTGAATGACCCGCTGGCAACCGAGCAGACCATTGATCGCGAAGGCTGGCTGCACACTGGCGATATCGGCGTACTGGATGCAGAGGGCAACCTGGCGATTACCGATCGCCTCAAAGATATGTATATCTCGGGTGGCTTCAACTGCTATCCGGCGGAGATTGAGCAATTGCTGCTCAGGCATCCCGCCGTCAGCCAAGCGGCAATCGTCGGCCAAGCGGATGAGCGATTGGGCGAGGTGGGCATTGCTTTCATCGTGCCCGTGAACGCAAATCACCCGGCGCCCGAGGACATTGTGTCCTGGTGCAAGAACGAAATGGCCAACTACAAAGTGCCCCGCGAAATCCGCTGGGTTGACACGCTACCCCTCAACGCATCCGGTAAGGTTTTGAAAACAACGTTGCGCGAGATGCTTTGACACCCGCGACCCATACAGAGGAAGAAAAAAATGGCAATCAACAGCTTGGGCTACCTAGGTATATCCAGCAGCAATATCGAAGAGTGGCGGGATTTTGGCACAACAGTGCTAGGGCTGCAGGATGTCAGTGCATCAATGGCCAACAGCCACGATACTGTGTTCCTGAAAATGGATGATCAGCCGTTTCGGTTGTTTGCTCGGTCAGGAGATGCCGATCACCTGAGCCTGATTGGCTGGGAGACCGTCTCCGAACAAGCGCTACAGGGCGTAAGCGAAAGACTGACCGCGGCTGGCACTCCATGGGAATGGGGCTCCACCGAGTTGTGTGCCGAGCGTCGCGTTCAAAGCCTCATCACATTTACTGACCCATCGGGCATGCGCCACGAAGCCTTTTGGGGACGGGTGTCCGATTTTGCCGTGTTTAACTCACCCGTCGGGGTCGCGGGATTTATCACCGGCGATCAGGGCTTGGGGCATGTCGTGCTCCCCGCCGCCCAATTTGATGACATGGCTACATTTTTTACCGAGGTTCTAGGCTTTGGACTATCCGACCTGATGAAGATCCGCTTCACGCCGGACCCTGATGAACCCGTAAAACGACTTTGGTTCATGCACTGCAATCGACGACACCACAGCCTCGGCCTTTTTGAAATGCCGATGCCCGCGCGGTGCGTGCACCTGATGCTGGAGGTAAGGGACCTCGATGAGGTCGGGCGTTGTAACGACCGACGCATTCAGGCGGGCACCCCATTGACAGGCACGCTGGGCAGACACTGCAACGATCACATGGTGTCATTTTATATGCGAAGCCCAGCGGGATTTGACATCGAATACGGCGCCGAGGGCAGAACCATAGACGACTGGTCGCGATACGCGGTGTTTGAGAGCACCGCGGCCAGCTA
>CAYQUE010000100.1:0-4661 GCA_964420615.1 uncultured Alteromonadaceae bacterium
AAAGCCGTGGTGCGATTATCAAAGCCCCAGCTGAGGTTAATCGGCGCAGAAATATCTGGCGCCAAGCGCCGATAGGAATTTACGTTGGGCGCATAAAAGCTAATGAGCTCAGGCGTATAGCGCTGCAGACCACCCATGTATTCCATCATCGCCTGGCTCGGTTGGCCATCAGCCGCAGCAAAAATATTCTTGCCCGTCTCGAGATCGATCACGCTTTGGTGCAGGTGCAGAGCAGAACCGGGCTCGCGCTGCATGGGCTTGGCCATGAACGTGGCGTACATGTTGTAGCGCTGTGCGGTCTCGCGGACGGTCCGTTTGAAAACGAACACCTGATCGGCCATCGCCAGCGGGTCACCGTGGTTAAAGTTGATCTCGAGCTGCGCGGCACCGTTCTCGTGAATCAGGGTATCGACATCGAGCTTTTGCTGGTCTGCAAAGTCATACATGTCCTCCACAAAATCCTCGAACTCCGCCACGGCGTCGATGCTGTAAGACAGTCGCGCGACCTCGCGCCGGCCTGAGCGTCCTTTCGGCGGCATCAGCTCGTAATCAGGATCCGTGTTTTTATTAACCAGATAGAACTCAACCTCGGGTGCGACAATGGGCTTGAGGCCTGCCGCCTCATACAAACTCAGCACATAACGCAGGACGTTGCGAGTCGACAGCGGGTGTGGCTCACCATTGGGCTTGAAACAGTCGGCAATGACCTGCCCGGTCGGTTCGCGCGCCCACGGCACCATACGCAGTGTGGCGGCGTCAGGGCGCAGCAGCATATCGGTGTCCGTAGGCTCTACGAAATCCCAGTGGTCGTCGGTGTATTCTCCCGTGACCGTCTGCACCATGATGGATTCAGGCAGTTTGATTTCACGGTTGGCGGTAAACTGATGCGCGGGAATGAATTTGCCGCGCGCGTTGCCGGTCATGTCCGGCACCAAGCACTCTACTTCAGAAATTTTATGCTCTTTTAACCACGCCTCAATGGCGGCCATGTCGGCAGAGGGCACCCTCGATGCGTCGCTGGCGTCGTTTCTTTTATAGGCGCCCGCCTGATTTGATGCTGTTTTATGACTGCTGTCACTCATAAGGCCCCGCGGGCTACTTAACACCGGCACAGTATCGGATGGCATCCGCACACCGGCAAGCGGCATAATGCCAGCCATGAGCGCACCTATGACAGGTTCATCGATCGGGAAATACCCGCAAAGCTGGTACGCCGCAACAACGCCACTTTTGGCGGCTTTCCCGGTTTTACAGGGCACGATCGACGCTGATGTCTGCGTGATTGGGGGTGGATATACCGGCCTGTCGACAGCGCTGCACCTGCGTAAAAAGGGGTACTCCGTGGTCCTGCTGGAGGCTGAACGCGTTGGCTGGGGGGCGTCGGGCCGCAATGGCGGGCACGTAGGTACTGGGCAACGCGCCGATCAAGCCAGCATTGAACAGTGGGTGGGCATTGAGGCGGCCCGTGGGCTATGGCAACTGGGACTCGATGCCGTCGATCGTGTCTGTGCGCTCATCGAGGAGCACCGAATCGAGTGCGAACTGGGCAGTGGCAATCTCCATTTGGCGGCGAAGCCGAGCCACGCCGCAGAGCTAGAGGAGGAGCAGGCGCATTTACAGTCTGCCTATGGCTATGAGCAACTGCAGTTTTTACCCGCCGATGCCGTGGCCGAACTCACCAGCGCGCAGGGCTTTTATGGCGGCTTGTTGGATAGCGGGTGTCGCCACTTACACCCGTTAAAGTATGCCGTCGGTCTCGCACGCGCGGCCGCCGACGCGGGCGTGCAAATATTTGAGGGTTCGCGGGGCCAACCCGCGACAGACGGCCGATCCGGTGTCGTGACGACCCCATGCGGCCGGGTCAATGCGCGCCATGTGGTGCTTGGGTGCAACGCCTACCTTGGCAAGCTCGTACCCGCGATGGCGGGCAATATCATGCCGATCAATAATTTTGTGATCGCAACCGAGCCGCTGCCCTCGCACTTGTTGCCACGCATTAATCGGGACAACCTCTCGATGTCAGACACTCTGTTTGTCATCAATTACTGGAAGCTCTCGGAGGATGGGCGGCTTTTATTTGGTGGCGGAGAAAATTATTCGAGTCGCTTTCCCGCCGATATCAAAGCGTTTGTCAGGCCCCACATGCTGAAGATCTACCCCGAGCTCGAAGACGTCCAGATCGACTATGGCTGGGGTGGTGCGGTAGGCATTACGCTCAATCGCATGCCGGACTTTGGCCGCATCGGCGAGCATCTCTGGTATGCCCAGGGATTTTCCGGGCACGGCGTACCCACTGCCACGATGGCGGGTCACTTGCTGGCGGAGGCTATTGACGGCGATACCGCAGGATTTGACCTGATGGCTTGTGTACCCACACAGCGCTTCCCCGGCGGCACTCTATTACGCTGGCCAGGCTTAGTAGCAGGGATGCTGTTTTATAGTCTGAGGGACAAGCTGGGGCGTTAAGTTGTAACGCCCCAGCGCCGCAGTCACCGGCGAACATTTTTTCGGAGCCAGAATCGAGGCGCGGAAGTTAAAAGCTGGCTAACTGGATTTGATATCCTGTGCGGCGAATCATGGAGTTTTTGGCGCTAATCACGCAGTGACTAGATCTAAAAACCGGATTGGGAGGACAACCTGATGCTCACCTTACTTCGCACACTCACCACGTTTTTTGGCATCGCACTATTGCTATTAGGTCTGGGCTGGTGGGTGCATCCCGCAGAGGCTGCAAATATGCTCGGCGCGAGCTTGCTCGATGGTACCGGCAGAAGCACCCAAATCGGCGATTCCGGGGCCTTCTTTATTGGCGCTGGCTTTCTGCTGGCATGGGGCGCCATACGACAAAACAGCACGCTGGTTTTAACAGGCGGCTGCCTTGTCGGCCTGGTTGCACCGGGTCGCGTGTTGTCAGCCACACTCCATGGGGGAGCCTGGACCACCGATGAGATCGTCGGTGAGATCGTAATGCTCGTTGTCGCCATTGCCACCGCCACTTTGATCCGACAAGCGCAAGATCAGGTGACGTTCCGATAAGCGAGATAGACTAAGCGGCGAGTGTTACTCGAAAAACTCAAATCGCTGCTATCTGATGCCGCATCGCCTCAGGTAGCGCATACCGATCGCGCGCTGGAATTGACCTGTGCGGCCCTGATGTACGAGGTCGCACGATCTGATTTTGCTGTAGAACCAGCAGAGCAAGATGCGATCGGCCAATTACTCGCGGAGGCCTTTGCGCTCAGTCCTGAGGAAGTGACCGAGATTACGGCGCACGCGATAGCGCAAGCGGATGCAGCGACCTGCCTTTTTGGGTTCACCCGCACGCTGAATGAGGCCGCCTCGGTAGAGCAAAAACGCACGTTGTTGAAGATGATGTGGCGTGTGGCAATGGCTGATAACCACCTGGATCGCTACGAGGAACACCTCATCCGCAAGGTCGCTGAACTGCTTTACTTGCCCCACACTGATTTTATGTCGGCCAAACAACAGGCGCTCTGAAGACTCGCGCCGCGCCCTTCCACTTGGGCCTAGCGATTACCACCTCGCGCGCTGACCAGACATCCGAGCACAATAAGCCCGGTACCCAGTAAAGTCCGCGCCGTCACGGCTTCGCCAAAAAACCACCAGCCCAACAGGGCGGCCCAAATAAAGGCGGTGTACTCAATAGCGACTAGCCGCTGCGCCTCGGCCTGACGATAAGCCACTGACATGAGCATAAGGGAACCAACCGCAAGCCCGGCTGCCAATGCCGCCCCACCCCACTGACTGATATTCTCGGGTAGTGATACGGCAAACGGCACACCCAACAGCAGCATCAAAAATACAATCGTATTCTGGTAAAAAGCGATCTCCAGCGGCGCGGCAATCAGCGACTGCATGCGCTGGAGTATCAGATTGCCGGCATACAAGACGGCTGAAAGTAGAATCGCCGCCATGCCCAGCAGATCGCTGCCAGCGTCAACCGCCATCAACTCGCCACCCACCACGACCATTACGCCACCAAACCCCAGTGCCGCTGCCAGTCGCGCATTGGCACCAATCTGCTCACCCAGTAGCGGGGCGGCGAGAAACAGAGTGATGATGGGCGCAATAAAAGACAGGCCGATCGCTTGCGCCAGCGGCACGCGCGTCAAACCAAAGAAGAACAGGTAGGCCATCACAGCGGTCAGGCCCGCGCGCACAACGTGAATTCTCAATGTGCGACCCGAAGCGGGCGCGGGGCGCGTCGGCAGGTACAGCACCGCCACTAAAACCGCTCCCATCACCATTCGCCAGAACATGGCGTTATAGGCGCCCATGGCGGTCGCTTGCCCCTTCATCACGGCATCCATCAGAGAGAACAAAAAGATACCCAGGGTCGCAACCAACATCGGAAACTGCATGGACCGACGGGCGGTTGTCACGGTTGCTGAGCTGCCGCCATTGGCTCTACCTCAATCGACAAAAAATCCGGTTTTTTTCTCGCCTTCATCGGTATAAACCGGCTCTCCTCGCTCGACGAGATACGCTTGGTTTGTCGAACTGACAATCCCGACGCCCTGCAGCAGGCTGGCCATGCGATCGTAATAGGGATGCTGGAAGTGCGCAGCCAGACTGTCGCTGTTCTCCCATAACTCATACACCTGCATGCGAGTGGGAATGGCGGGGTCGGGGGCAAAGCA
>CAYQUE010000101.1:0-4558 GCA_964420615.1 uncultured Alteromonadaceae bacterium
CAGGTGCATTACCTCGCAGGCCGGCAAGAGTCGCTGCACATTATTGGTTTCTAGCATAGAGCCCAAGGTGTCTCCTTGCATTCTGTGATGAAGGGATGACCGCTCAAGCCTTATTTTTAGGTCAGTGAATGCGGCACTTCAGTATCTGGGCTGAGGGGAGGGTATACCCTTCTACGAGGTGACCGTAGACATTGTCGCTGAGCGAGCGAAGGGATTTGAGATTGGCGGTATAAAATTAAGGCTTGAAAAGCCTCCGTGCTAGCTAGAAAGCGAAAACGGATAGCGCTCCCGCGGCAGGTCGCCTGCAGCATAATAAATGGGTTTATCGTCAGGCCAAATTTGAGTGCCTGATAGTGGATTGGGCTGTTGGCTCATATTAACCGTGTAAGGGGAGTTGGGTACTGATGAGACGCTTTGAGAACAAAGTGGTGATTGTCACGGGAGCAGGTGGTGGGATCGGTCGTGCTGCGGTCATGCGTTTTCTCAACGAAGGGGCGTCAGTTTGCGCGGTCGATAGGGATACGGCCGGACTCGCTGAGACGCTTCGTGGGGCCGAGGACCAAGGCTTATCCGCGCAGACAGTGGTAGCGGATGTCTCTAGTGCCGAGGACGCCGCGCGTTATGTTGCAGAAGCGGAAGCGCATTATGGCGGCGTCGATGTACTCTTTAACAACGCGGGTATCGAGGGAACCGTCGCGTCGATCGAGGAATACCCTGAGGCTGTCTTCGATAAGGTCGTTGCCGTTAACATCAAGGGCGTTTATCTCGGCATGCAATCGGTGATCGGCGCGATGCGACGTCGTGGCGGCGGTGCGATTGTGAATGCGGCATCGGGCGCGGGACTGCGCGGCACCCCTACCTTACTGGCCTACGGCGCAAGTAAGCATGCAGTGGTGGGGATGACTCGCACCGCGGGCTACGAGTTGGCGGCCCATAACATCCGGGTTAATGCGATTTGTCCGGGCGTAGTGGATACGCGGATGATGCGCTCCATTGAGAGCGAGTCGGTGCCTGATGATCCGCAGGCCTATGTCGATGCCATCAGCCAGCGTGTACCCATGGGTCGCTATGGAACGCCCGATGAAATTGCCGCCTTGGTCGCCTTTTTGGCCTCGGACGAGGCCTCCTACATCACTGGTAGCACCCACGTGATTGACGGAGGCTTGCAGTCTGTCTGAGCGCAGTGCTGTTCAATCGACGATGGTACGCCACTTGTCATCAGCGGTGATGCGCCTGCGCTTTTCAAAACTCGGCTGACGGCCCGCTAAAAAGTCCTCGAAAACCGCCGCGGTAAACTCGCCAGACCCGTTTACCACGGCGGACGCCTCCAGTTCGAAATCGATGCCGTTGCGGATATCAGTTTCCCAGACCTTGTTCATTGCCAGCTTGGTGTACCCCATGGCTACCGGTCCGTTCTTCTTGAGTCTCTCGCACAACGCGTCGACTTCCTCATCGACCTGTTCAACGGGTACCGCGCGCGTCACCAAGCCGAGGTCCGCCGCCTCCGCGCCGCTGATTTCGATGCCTTCGATGAGGAGCTCTTTGGCTTTTCTCCAACCCACCATGCGAGGCAGTCGCTGGGTGCCGCCCCAGCCGCAAATCATGCCCAAGGTGACTTCGGGTTGACTAAAGCGAGCGTCTTCGCCGGCGATGACGAAGTCACAAGCATGTAAGTTCTCGAAGCCACCGCCGACCGCGCCGGCCTTGGCGACGCCAATCACGGGTTTTTCGATGGTTTCGATGAGACGAAACACATTTAATCCCGTGAGAAGCGCTTCTTTAAATTCGACAGGTGTGAATTCCCAATCGGTATTGGCTTCGCCGAGTACTACCCCCCCCATATGGAATCCGGGTCCACCCGCAGTGATCACGATGACCTGAATATCTTCATCATTATTGGCGTCCACCAGTGCGTTTTTCATGCCGGTCAGCACATCCAGCGTCATGCCATACTGTGGCGCGTTATTTTTGGTAATGGTCGCCACGCCCGCTTGCTTTTCATAGATGACTGCGTCCGCGCTCATTTTTTCTCCTTACTGGGATTCCATCCGCATCTCTGAACGTTCCCACGTAGCGGTCACGCCAATTAGCCCGTGAATATACCGTCCAATGGAGTTGGAAACATTGTTTGTGATGGCCGGAACCCCAGTCTTGGCGGAACGCAGGAGCGTGATGAAGGTCTTGGGGCTCACGAGCAACGTCGGGATTTTTGAGGGAAAAGGGCAGGGGTGGGTACAAAAAAGCCGCACAAAGTGCGGCTTTTCGGTATTTGGCTCCGCCTGCTGGGCTCGAACCAGCGACCCGCTGATTAACAGTCAGCTGCTCTACCAACTGAGCTAAGGCGGAAGGGTCTCTCAAAGAGGGGGCGAAGTGTACAGGGGGCGTTTTCGGGCAGTCAACCGCGGAAGCGGTAAATCTCGCCAAGCCTGAAGATCCGTTATGCTTGGGGTTTCGACCGCAATGTGTGTCACGTGACCCGACCCTTCGAACTCCAATCTGCCTATGCTCCAGCGGGAGACCAGCCAGCCGCGATTGAACAGCTGATTGCTGGTGTGCAGTCGGGGCTGGCCTCTCAGATTCTGCTGGGTGTTACAGGTTCCGGCAAAACATTCACTATGGCGAACGTGGTGCAGGCACTGCAGCGCCCCACCATCGTCATGGCACATAACAAAACGCTGGCAGCACAGCTCTATGGTGAGTTCAGGGAGTTCTTCCCGAACAATGCGGTGGAGTACTTCGTGTCTTACTACGATTACTACCAACCCGAGGCGTACGTGCCGTCATCCGATACCTATATTGAGAAAGACGCGCAGGTTAATGACCACATCGAGCAGATGCGACTCTCTGCAACCAAGGCGCTGCTGGAGCGGCAGGACTGCCTGGTGGTCTCCACCGTGTCGTCGATCTATGGCCTCGGTGACCCCGAGTCCTACTTCAAAATGGTCATGCACCTTTCCCGAGGAGAAATCATTGACCAGCGTGGGGTGCTTCGCCAGTTAGCCGAGCTGCAGTACACGCGAAACGATATCGATTTCAAGCGGGGCACTTATCGGGTGCGAGGTGATGTGATTGACATATTCCCCGCGGAATCGGACGAGATGGCGATCCGGGTGGAGCTCTTTGATGAAGAGATCGAGAATATTTGTACGTTTGATCCTCTGACGGGCGCGATTGAGGAGCGTCTGCCGCGGGTGACGATATTCCCCAAGACTCACTACGTAGCCTCAAGAGATACCATGTTGGGCGCAGTCGATCTGATCGAGGCAGAGCTTGAGGAGCGGGTAAAGCAGCTCAAAGATCTTGAGAAATTGCTGGAAGCTCAGCGCTTGCAGCAGAGAACTCGCTACGACATCGAGATGATCCGTGAGTTGGGATACTGCCAGGGAATAGAGAACTACTCCCGATATCTGTCTGGGCGTGCGCCCGGTGAGGCACCACCCACACTGTTTGAATATATCCCCGATAATGCGCTGGTATTGGTGGACGAGTCGCACGTGACCATCCCGCAAATCGGGGGCATGTATCGTGGTGATCGCAGCCGCAAAGAGACCTTGGTGGAGTATGGCTTCCGCCTGCCCTCCGCCTTGGACAACCGACCACTCAAGTTCGAAGAATGGGAGATGCTGTGCCCCCAGGCTATTTACGTGTCAGCAACGCCCGGAACCTACGAAAATGAGCACGCCGGACAAACTGTAGAGCAGGTGGTGCGCCCCACTGGGTTGGTGGACCCGGTGGTAGAGGTGCGTCCGGCCAGCACACAGGTAGACGACCTACTTGCCGAAATTCATGCGACGGTAGAGGCGGGTGATCGCGTATTGGTGACTACGCTAACCAAACGTATGGCGGAAGATCTGACCGAGTTCCTTGATGACCACAAAGTGCGTGTGCGTTATCTCCACTCCGATATCGATACCGTCGAACGCGTTGAGATTATTCGCGATCTCCGATTGGGGCACTTCGATGTGTTGGTAGGGATCAATCTGTTACGCGAGGGCCTCGATATGCCAGAGGTATCTCTGGTGGCGATTCTGGATGCCGACAAAGAGGGTTTCCTCAGAAGCGACCGCTCTCTGATTCAGACCATGGGCCGCGCCGCACGGCACATCAATGGGCGCGCGATCCTCTACGCCGACAAGGAGACAGGCTCGATGACGCGCGCAATCGCAGAAACCGAGCGTCGGCGCGCCAAGCAACTCGCTTTTAATGAAGAGCACGGTATTACCCCCAAAGGTATCCACAAGTCGGTACAGGATATTCTGGAGGGCGCTCGCCGTATGCCAACCAAAGCCAAGGGTGGGAAGTCTCGCCCTGCAGCGGGCGACCGGGCATCGTTGTCTGCTGAGGTCAGTCACCTGACTCCCGCGGCGCTCGGGCGCAAGATTGCCGAGATGGAACAAAAAATGCTCGATCACGCAAAAAATCTCGAGTTTGAGGAAGCCGCAGCGCTGCGTGATGAAGTTGCCGAGCTGAAGCAGGTTGCTTTCGCAGGTTGACGGCCAGATGGAGCACCCGGGGGGGGCGCACGCCGTCCGAGTCGCCACAGCCCCAAGGTGCCCTA
>CAYQUE010000102.1:0-4513 GCA_964420615.1 uncultured Alteromonadaceae bacterium
CGTAATGGACATCGTTGCACTGGTTGAAGCGATGGAAGAGAAGTTTGGTGTTTCAGCTGCTGCAGCTGTCGCAGTTGCGGCGCCTGCTGCTGGCGGCGGCGATGCCGGTGGTGCGGCCGCTGAGGAGAAGACGGAGTTCGACGTTATCCTCACCTCAGGTGGCGAGAAGAAGGTCAACGTGATCAAGGTTGTTCGCGCAGTGACCGGTCTCGGCCTTAAGGAAGCAAAGGCAGTCGTAGACGGCGCGCCCGCTCCCGTGAAGGAAGGCGCTTCGAAGGACGAAGCGGAAGACATCAAGAAGCAGATCGAAGAAGCAGGCGGCGCAGTAGAGCTCAAGTAATTGAGCGCTACGTTTTAGCAAGCACCGTAACAGGGCTGGGGCGCATTGCGCTCCGGCCTTTTCCCGGTTCAAAGGCCGGCATTTGAATTTTCAGGATTTGCGTTGTTGTGAGGCAAAGCAAACCGTAGAGGAGTACTGATGACTTACTCGTACACGGAAAAGAAGCGTATTCGCAAGGATTTTGGATCCTTACCCAAGGTGATGGATATACCCTATCTCCTCGCGATTCAGCTGGATTCCTATAGCAAGTTCACCCAGGATGGCGTCGCGCTGGAAGACCGTGCGGAAAGCGGTCTGCATGCGGCTTTCAAATCGGTGTTTCCGATTGTTAGCTACAGCGGTAACGCGGCGCTGGAGTACGTGGACTACAAGCTCGGTGAGCCCGTCTTTGACGTGGACGAGTGCGTACTGCGCGGCACTACCTATGCCTGTGCGTTGCGCGTCAAGGTGCGCCTGATCATTTACGATAAAGAGTCGTCGTCCAAGTCCATCAAGGACATCAAAGAGCAAGACGTCTACATGGGGGAGATCCCCCTGATGACCCAGAACGGTACGTTTGTCATCAACGGTACCGAGCGGGTGATCGTTTCTCAGTTGCACCGCTCTCCTGGTGTCTTTTTCGATCATGACCGGGGTAAAACTCACTCCTCCGGCAAGCTCCTCTATAGCGCTCGCGTGATCCCTTATCGTGGTTCGTGGCTCGACTTCGAATTTGACCCCAAGGATCTCGTTTATGTCCGGATCGACCGCCGCCGCAAGCTGCCGGCGACGGTGCTGTTGAGGGCGCTGGGTTTCGATTCTGAAGAAATCCTCGATATTTTTTATGAGAACACGACCTTCC
The DNA here is from genome assembly GCA_964420615.1 of uncultured Alteromonadaceae bacterium. Classification (GTDB taxonomy): domain Bacteria; phylum Pseudomonadota; class Gammaproteobacteria; order Pseudomonadales; family Halieaceae; genus Luminiphilus. The sequence goes on from CAYQUE010000102.1 coordinate 1,182, forward strand.
AGTTAGGCGAGGAAGGCTCTGCCATGATGACGTTGGTGCCCAAGCGCCTGCAGGGCGATATGGCTGCCTTTGACATCATGGCAGGCAAAAAATTGATCGTTGAGCGCGGCCGCCGTATTACAGCGCGGCATATTCGTCAGCTCGACGATGCCGGTATCGAGTTGTTGTCGGTGCCCGAGGAGTTCCTCGAAGGCCGACGGCTGGCGAAGAGCATTGTTGATACCAATACCGGTGAGGTGGTGGCCGAGTGCAACACTGAAATCACTGCCGCACTCCTGGCAACGCTGCGCGAAAAGAACATCGATACGATCGAGACGCTCTACACCAACGAATACGATTGTGGGCCGTTCATCTCAGATACGCTGGCGGCTGATAGCACCCGCAGCGTGCTCGAGGCGCTGGTCGAGATTTATCGCATGATGCGACCGGGCGAGCCGCCCACCAAGGAATCTGCGGAGAACTTATTCCAGAATCTGTTCTTCTCTGCTGAGCGTTACGATTTGTCAGCAGTGGGCCGCATGAAGTTCAACCGCCGTCTTGGCCGCGAGGACAAGACCGGGTCGGCAACGCTCGACAAAGAAGACATTGTCGACGTCATCCGTGCGTTGGTTGATATCCGCAACGGTAAGGGTGTTGTTGATGACATCGATCACCTCGGTAACCGTCGTGTCCGCTCTGTGGGTGAAATGGCTGAGAACCAATTCCGCGTGGGTTTGGTGAGGGTCGAGCGCGCCGTCAAAGAGCGGCTCTCCATGGCAGAGAGCGAAGGTCTCATGCCGCAGGACTTGATTAACGCAAAGCCGGTATCGGCCGCGGTGAAAGAGTTCTTTGGTTCGAGCCAGCTGTCCCAGTTTATGGATCAGAACAACCCGCTGTCAGAGGTGACTCACAAGCGCCGTGTATCAGCGTTGGGCCCGGGCGGCCTTACCCGAGAGCGCGCCGGTTTTGAGGTGCGCGACGTTCATCCGACGCACTACGGGCGTGTGTGCCCGATTGAGACGCCGGAAGGCCCGAACATCGGCTTGATTAACTCCCTTGCTACTTACGCTCGCACCAACGAGTACGGCTTCTTGGAGTCGCCGTACCGCAAGGTGGTAAAGGGTGTCGTGACCGATGACATCGAATATTTGTCGGCGATCAATGAGGCCGAGTACGTGATCGCGCAGGCGTCAGCAACGCTCGACAACAAGAACCGGTTTGTCGACGACCTGATCAACGTGCGTCATATGAACGAATTCACGGTGAAGCCCGCCGCCGACGTGCAGTATATGGATGTATCTCCAAAGCAGGTGGTATCGATTGCTGCGGCGCTGATTCCGTTCCTTGAGCACGACGACGCGAACCGCGCGCTGATGGGATCAAACATGCAGCGTCAGGCTGTGCCAACGCTCAAGACCGAGAAGCCCCTGGTGGGTACCGGTATGGAGCGCTATGTGGCTTCTGACTCTGGCGTGTGTGAGGTTGCGGCCCGTGGTGGCGTGATCGACTCAGTCGATGCCAGCCGAATCGTGGTGCGGGTCAATGCCAAGGAGGTCGGCATTGATGATTCGCCGGTCGATATCTACAACCTGACTAAGTACAAGCGTTCCAACCAGAACACCTGTATCAATCAGCGGCCGATTGTGAAGCCCGGTGATTTGGTAGCCCGAGGCGATATTCTGGCCGATGGGCCTTCGGTGGATCTGGGCGAATTGGCACTGGGGCAGAACATGCGGATCGCATTCATGCCCTGGAACGGTTACAACTTCGAAGACTCGATCCTCGTCTCTGAGCGCGTGGTAAAGGAAGATCGCTTCACCACGATCCACATTCAGGAACTCACCTGTATTGCTCGTGATACCAAGTTGGGCTCTGAAGAAATCACCGCAGACATTCCCAATGTCGGTGAGGGAGCACTGGGCAAGCTGGATGAATCAGGCATCGTTTATATCGGCGCTGAAGTCGACGCCGGCGATATCCTGGTCGGTAAGGTGACGCCGAAAGGCGAAACGCAGCTGACCCCGGAAGAGAAGCTCCTCCGCGCAATTTTTGGCGAGAAAGCGTCCGATGTAAAAGACACCTCGTTGCGCGTGCCTTCTAGCTACAAGGGTACGGTGATCGACGTGCAGGTCTTCACGCGTGATGGCTTGGAGAAGGACCCCCGCGCCAAACAAATCGAAGCAGCGCAGTTGGCGGACTACCGAAAGGATTTGAAAGAGGAGTACCGCATCTACGAGGAGGCGACGTTTGCGCGTCTCGCCGGCTTGCTCGAAGGCAAAACCACCGTATCCGGTGGCGGTCTGACCAAGGGCACCAAGCTGACCAAGACCGTCTTGGCTGATCTCGATCGAGAGCAGTGGTTCAAGCTGAAGCTATCTGACGCTGATCTCAATAGTCAGCTGGCTTCGGCGCAGCGCCTACTCGAAGAGCAGAACACCCAGCTCGAAGAGCGCTACGAGATTAAGAAAGAAAAGCTGCAAAGCGGTGACGATCTTGCACCGGGCGTGCTGAAAATCGTCAAGGTTTACCTGGCCGTCAAGCGCCGTATCCAGCCGGGCGACAAGATGGCAGGTCGTCACGGTAACAAAGGTGTGATTTCGGTGATCATGCCCGTAGAGGATATGCCTTACGACGAGCACGGTGATCCGATTGATATCGTATTGAACCCGCTCGGCGTGCCCTCGCGGATGAACGTGGGGCAGATTCTGGAGACTCACCTCGGTATGGCGGCGCATGGTTTGGGCCGCAAGATCGATGAGATGCTGGAGCAGCAAGTAAAGCTGACCCAGTTGCGCAGTTTCCTGAAGCAGGTCTACAGCCACACGACCGATGCGCGACGCAGTGCGGACATCGCTTCTCTCAGTGATGATGAGCTGCTGGCGCTGGCGGAGAATCTTCGAGCAGGGGTACCGATGGCAACGCCGGTATTTGATGGTGCTCGAGAGGAATCCATTAAAGAGCTGCTGCGCATGGCGGAATTGCCTGACAGCGGTCAGCTGACGCTGTTTGATGGCCGTACCGGTGATCAATTTGATCGCCCGGTGACGGTGGGCTATATGTACATGCTCAAGTTGAACCACCTCGTGGACGACAAGATGCACGCGCGCTCTACTGGCTCTTACAGTCTGGTGACCCAGCAGCCGCTGGGTGGCAAGGCGCAGTTCGGTGGTCAGCGATTCGGGGAAATGGAGGTCTGGGCGTTGGAAGCTTATGGCGCCGCCTACACCCTGCAGGAGATGCTCACCGTCAAGTCGGACGACGTGGCTGGACGAACCAAGATGTACAAGAACATCGTCGATGGGGATCACCAGATGGAGCCGGGTATGCCCGAGTCCTTCAACGTGTTGATCAAA
>CAYQUE010000103.1:0-4499 GCA_964420615.1 uncultured Alteromonadaceae bacterium
AATCGATGGAATCACCGGGCTTTAAGGGGGTGCCGCTAAGTTATCAGGAAGCGCGGATTTATCACTGGAATCAACACGCGGACCGGATGATCGGCCTCGACAAGGTGCCCGTGGACCTCGCGGTACAACAGGTGCTGGGTGACGACTGGATTTACCCTAATGATCCCCGGCTACAGGCACTGAACTAGACGGACGTGGATTCAGCTTAAAAGGGGCCAAGTCGGCATCAGTGGGCGCTGGAAGCGTGCTAGATCCGCTTTGCGGCCACCACCGCCAGCGCAGACCCGGACCCCACCACCGCGCACCAGAGCCGTAACAACAACCCCCGATGCGGGAGCGCAAGGCGTGCGGCTTCATCCCGGTGACTCACCTCATCGGCCTGGCAGTTAACGAGGGTCTCTCTGAGTACCGCATATTCGCCACTGGGTTCTAATCGCTGGATCTGTTGTTCGTAATGGTGATCTACAAACGTTTCCACCGCTTCGATGGTGGCGAACACTGCCTGACGGCCAAACAACGCCGGCAGCGCGCCGGTCAACCAGCCCATGATGCGCCACAGGGGCAGGAGTTTGGTCCGATCTAGTCGGGGCACTATTTCTTCCATCAGTGACAGGTGTTGGCCTTCTGTCAGCAAGTGACGCTCGGCAAACTGCCGCACGCTGGCATCGTTAGACACCGCAAGCACCCCGCGATAAATCATGACCGCACCATATTCTCCGGCATGGTCTGAGCGGAGCTCTTGGCGCAACCAAGCGGGTAATGCCCCGAAGTCAGGCCACGGTCTGATCGAGGCACCGGTGGCGGCGGGCACCGGGTTATCAGTATCCGTAAAAACCGTGGCGGTGCGATGCCTTAGCATCAAAGCATCTTCCGCATGCGCAATCGTCGCTACAGGGGCATTGGCAGAAAGCGAAGGGCCCGCCATAGCGTCGACCTGGTCGGGTTCAGACTGTCTGAGACTCTCGGCGCTAGAAGACACGGCTTCACCCCGGCTGGCTGTTTTGGATACGGAACATGAATACGGCGAACGATGCGCCGCCGATCACGAACAATAGCGAAAGTGGTGGGGAGAATCAGGTCAGCGCGCGGTCGCTGTTCACCGCGTGGGCATAGGGGGCGCTCGCTCGCGCAAAGGCCACCGCACCCAGCGCGCAAAATAGCAGGCTGCTCAGTAACGCATAACGGATGGATTCCACACCAAGCCCCGCGTAGACATCGCTTAACCACCCGACTATCAGCGGCCCCAGCCCCATACCCAATAAATTCAGAATAAACAGCAGTAATGCGGCTGCCTGCGTGCGCCAGTGCGCCGGCACCAAATTCTGCACCGCGGCATAACTGGGCGCGATCCAGAAGCTCGCGAAGATCGCGCTGAAGAACATGAAGACCAGCGCCACGGGGAATACTTTGTCCCCCAACATCCAGACTTGCTCGGCAGGCCACAACAAAAACAGCGCTTGGGTCGGGATAGAGATCAACACACCGATCATGGGCAGGCGCAGCTGCCAGCGCGGATCATGCTGCGCGAATCGATCCACCAGGACCGCGCTCAGCAAGGTACCCAGAATGCCGCCAAACACACCAATCAGGCCAAGATATAAGCCGGCATCCAACAATGAGAGCCCGTGCACACGGATCATAAAGCTGGGTGACCAGACCCCCAGACCGTACCCCGAAACCGCGGTCATGCCGACGCCCAACGCGATCGCTGGGAATGCCGGTAGCGCGGCGATCCGCTGAATCGCTACCCACAAAGAGCCGTCGCCCGCGACCGCCGCTTGCTCGCGCAGCGGCTCACGAATCGTAGTGCGAATCAGTATCGCCAGCAAAATCCCGGGCAGTCCGAATATCCAGAACACATTGCGCCAGCCATAGGCTTCCGCCAGTAGCGCACCCCCGAACAACCCCACCAGTACCCCAATATTGGTGCCGGAGGCCAACACGCCTTGGGCGAGAGAACGCTGCTGCGGGGGGAAGTAATCGGCCAGCAGGGACTGCGACGGCGGCGTGCCCCCCGCCTCACCAACGCCCACCGCAATGCGATAAAACGCAAGCTGGCCAAAGCTCGCCGCGGTGCCGCATAAGGCGGTCATGCCGCTCCAGACTGCCATCGAAATCGCCAGCACATTGCGGCGCGACCAGCGGTCCGCGAGCCGCGCCATGGGCACCCCCAGCGTGGCGTAAAACAGGGCGAAGGCGAGCCCCGTCAGCAAGCCCATCTGCGTATCAGTCGCGCCGAACTCGGACTTGATCGGCTCGAGCAGAATCGTCATCACCTGCCGATCCACAAAATTGAAGATATAGCCCAAGGTCAACACGCAAAGGGCATACCAGCGATACGCCGGCGTGAACTGGGTATGGGTCGGCGCACCCGCCATCAATCGCTGCTCAGTGATCGAAGATCAATGACAAACCGATACTGCACATCACCCTCGTGAAGGCGATGCCAGGCGCTCTCGATGTCATCGGGCTGAATCAACTCGATCTCGGCACCCAGCCCGTGCGCATGTGCAAACTGCACCATGTCACGGGTATCTGAGATGCCGCCTATCAACGACCCCTCGAGGCTACGGTCGCCAAAGACAATCAGCGCGGGGAAAATAGTGAGTTCTTCAGTTGGCACACCCAGCAAGCACAACTTGCCGCCACGCCTCAGTAGCGGGAACCAGCGGTTCAAGTCATGCGGGTTTGAGATCGTATCCAGAATCAGATCACACTGGCCCATCCATTCCTGAAGCGCTTCGGAGTCGGGGTCCAGTGCCAGCTCCGCGCCCAATCGGGTCGCGTCGGCGCGCTTGGCGGCGGATCGCGAGGCGGCGATAACCCGCGCGCCCAAGGCGCTCGCAAACTGGATCGCGAGATGCCCAAGACCACCGACTCCCAGCACACACAACGTCGTGCCGGGCCCAACACCGAATCGCTTGAGTGGCGTATATACCGTGATGCCACCGCACAAGAGGGGCGCCATGCGGGCCAGATCGGCGCCTGCCGGCATCGGCACCAAGTAGTCGTAGTCGACCACATAGTCGGAAGCGTAGCCCCCGTAGTTCACTCGGCCTTGCCGATCTTTACTGTTAAAACTCAGCGTAAAGCCGCTGTCACAGTAGTGTTCGTCACCGACGGAGCAGGACTGACAGGCGCGGCAGCTGTCTGCAATACAGCCAACCCCCACGACGTCACCCACCGCTACACCATCAACATCGGACCCTAGATCGGTGACGATGCCCACCATCTCGTGACCTGGCACCATGGGATACATCCCGCCCCCGAGCTTGTTACTCGCAGCCACTAGATCGGAGTGGCAGATCCCACAGTACTGCAAATCAAGTCGCACATCGCGCGGCCCTAGCGGGCGCCGCTCAACGGTGGTGCGGCTAAATGCCGTGCCCGGTACCTCAAGTTGGTAAGCGACTGTCACTCGTTATTCTCCTTGTGCATGCGCCGGCTACGATTGCTCTGGGATGACCGGAGCATTAAGCCTGTGCCGCAGCCCGCCATAGATCGACTTGCTGCTCAATGCGATCGATGACTGACATGAAGGCGGCGTGAACCGCGTGCTCGTCGCCATCGACGCGCGACGGGTCAGGCAAACCCCAGTGGGTTTTTTCGGTGCCGCCCAGCCATATCGGACAGGCCTCTCCGGCCGCGCTGTCACATACGGTAACGACGCGATCAGGTGCAAACCCTTCGACATCGTGCCAGGACTTGCTACTCAGCCCCTGCGTCGAATAACCGCGCGCTTGGAGATACTGCAGCGTCAACGGGTGCACCGATTCTGCCGGGGCGCTGCCCGCGCTTGCCGTCAACAACACGCCGGCGCCGCGCTCGCGAGCAATCGCCTCACACAAAATACTCCGGCAGCGGTTATGGGTGCAGATAAAGAGCAACTTCAACGCATTCTGCCCACGTCCGTGCTCAAAAACCTTACTCGGCGTCTTTCAGATACAGCGACTGCCTGGGCTCCTTGAACACACGTTGCATCATGGGCTCAAAAAAGGCGAGGTCATAGAACTCGGCCTCGGGGTCAAATGCCGGCGCATCGTATTTCTCGATGAATTCCAGCGTTTGGGCATAGTGTGGGTGGCCCTGAAACTGGTCGCGCATATTGCGATCCAAACCCAGGTAGTGAAAAAAGTAATAGCCCTGAAAAATGCCGTGATGCTTCACCATCCAGTGATTTGCCTCACTGACATAAGGCTCAAGCAGCACTGCCGCGACATCCGCATGATTCGCGGGCCCCAGCGTGTCGCCAATATCGTGTAGCAGCGCGCACACCACGTATTCTTCATCTTTACCATCCTGATGAGCGAGGGTCGCGGTTTGCAGGCAGTGCGTCAGACGATCCACCGGGAACCCCCCGCAGTCACCGTCCAACAGCATCAAATGGTCTTTGAGTCGTCGGCAGACATCGCCACGAAATTCAAAGAATTCCTCACCGATAATGTTCCAGTCTTCCTGGGTGCCGTCTTTCATGTGGTGAAACTGAGCGCGCTTGGGCA
>CAYQUE010000104.1:0-4463 GCA_964420615.1 uncultured Alteromonadaceae bacterium
CCATAGCCCCCACGAGACCGCAGGCGGCAGACACTGCCGATACGAGTGGCTTGCGCCCACGAATCGAAGCCGAGTCGCTTGGTTTTATCCGTCTAGTCATGAAATGGATCCCTGTTGTATTTCTGATTATTCCCACCGGAGCAGACAGAACTGGTCGGCGGGTGCTTTAAAAAATAACAAAGCGTGTGGCATAGAAGCTGACACTTTCGCATCATCCCAAAACGCTGGTGTGAGGCCTGAGGCGCACAAGCCGCGAATTTCGGGATGAAGCAAGGTTCTTATACCCCGATCCTGTGACCGAATCAATCGCAATAAGCTCGTGGTGAGAATGTGAATGCACACTGCTTCTGCGCAGTCGATAAAATTTCTTAACCTATTGAAAAATATGTAAGTTTACCTTAATTCTACTGAAGCCAAAGCGCGCCACGTTCACGCACCGCGACGTACAGACAGGTGCTACCATGGCCTCCCTTGCCAAGGTGCGGAAAAATCTCTTATGCGCAGTGTCTCGGTTCGCTTATCAGGGCCCGTGATAGCTCTGTCTGTGACGCTCTGGGTCTTGTCAGGCTGCACCCAGCAACCCGGGGTCAAGATAGTGATCGGACCCACCCCGATTCCCGGCGGAGACGCCACGCATGCTCAGGATATTTCTGTCAGCAATTCATTCTTCACGCTGTCTTTTGCTGCAGGGAGTGAACCACCGTGGGGGGTGGCACCGGGTGGCTTGGTGGATATCGGCCTGCGCAAAGCAGGGGAGCTACAATCAGACTTTGTCTCACTGGTCGATTTTCTTCCCAACGGCTGGCAGGCGGGTTCAACCTTGGTGAGTGCGCCCGAAGTCACGCGGGTATCGACAGACGAGGTGCGAGTCGTTACCCGACGCGCGTGGCAGGGTGCTCAATTTGTGACCGAATTTACGGTCTATGCCGACCTTGATCGGATAGCGATCGAGACCACACTACACAACCCAACCAATACCGCCATCCAAGATCTCTCGTCCGGTTACGCCCTCTGGCCTGACGGCGGTCATCTATATGGGCTGAGTGGTTTTGAAGGCGTAGAGGCCAGTGTGCGCGCGGCCGGCGAATCAATGTGGTCCGCTTTCTACGACGAGCACTGGCTACTGGCGCTTTATGCCGACTTTGATGATCATTTTCTCAACTTCGCACGGGACCGGCTGCGCCATCACACTCTACAACCCGGAGAATCGCGCCATTTCAGCGCCCTGCTGCAAATCCATGCCGATGGTGATCTGGCACCCGTGATGGCGACGCTGGCCGCAGAGGCCGCAGAGCGTCCTGCCCGCCTCTCGGGCTGCATTGAAGCCAGCGATCGCAGCAAACCCGCCGACGGGGTCATTATGGTCGAGGCGATCACCGACTCCGGCCCTGAGCCGTTCGCGTGGGCCCGAGCACGCGACGGCATATTCGCATTTCAGTTGCCTGCGGGGCACTACAGACTGGTGGCCTCTGCACCGCACCATGCTGACTCAGCGGCGCAAGACATCGTGGTCTCGGCAGGAGAGCAACGAGAACTCGCTTTCGTAGATCTAGCCCCCCCGGCCGAGCTGACCCTGCGGATAATAGAGGCCGACTCGCGACAACCTCTGGATGCGCGGGTCATGATTGTTGAGGGGCCGAAGCCGGCAATCGGCTTTTTTGGGCAAAGCGTCTGGTTCACCGAACTTCATGATCAGGGCAACCTTACCCTGTCCTTGGCGCCCGGTAATTACACGCTGGAAATCTCCAGCGGAGGCGGCTTCACATCGGCGCCGCAACAGGTCGTGCTGTCGTTAGCAGGTGGCCACAGCGAGGATCTCACGGTGCTCATCGACGAGCTCCTTGATCCCAATCATCGTGGCTGGTTTACCGCCGACCTGCATCATCACTCCGATGTGCTGGATGGGTATACCCCGCCCGAATTTGTACTGCGCTCGCAACTCGCCGCCGGACTCGACTTCAGCTTCCTCAGCGACCACGACGCGACCGTGAACAATCATGCTATGGCCGCGCTCTCGGCCGAGCGCGCCCTGCCCTTTATCGCAGGAACAGAACTGTCGCCTTCGTGGGCACATTTCAATGCCTACCCGGTCGATACGGACGCCGTGGTCTCCGTACCCGTCAATCGATCATCGGCAGAGGCGCTCTTTGCTGAGGCGCGACGAATGGGGGCGGATGTCGTCCAGATTAATCACCCGTTTATCGACTATGGGTATTTTCGCAGTCATGAGGCTGGGGGCGTCCCGGGTGGCTTCAGCGAGGGCTTCGATGTGGTAGAGATCAGCTCCACCTACCCGAACGAACAGACTATCCCGGCGGTGTGGGCGATGTGGAATGCAGGGCAGCGAAAGTATTTCTCGGCGGGTTCGGACGCGCATGACGTCTGGCAGGAAATCTCAGGCGCCGTGAGAACCTTTGCCCAGATCGAGTCGCCGCCAAGCGTGACCGCTTTCATTGAAGCGGTGCGTCTGGGGCATTCGTATGCTTCCGCAGGTCCCATGATCTTCCCGGTCTTCCCTTTTGGCTCCGAGCTGAACTTCGAAAAGGGTGAAGCCATTGCGCTCACCTTCGACCTCGTCGCTGTGGCGGGTCTCGCCCACGTCAGCTTGATCGAACAGGGTGAGACAGTGGACACTCTCGAGCTCGGAGGGGTCAGGGCCCTGCAAGATCTGTCATTCTCCGTGCAACCCAAGGACGGAACCTGGTTCAGTCTGGTGGTAGAGGATCTGCAAGGTAATCGGGCAATCAGCAACCCCTGGTGGCTGCCACCCAACGGACTCTGACAGCGCAACCCATCGGTGCTGATTGCAGCGCCTCAACGTAAGGACACCAAAGTTCATGTTCATTGAAGAACCCGCGCGGCGAATCGCTGTAATCCACGAAACCGATGTTTTGGTCGTGGGTTCCGGACCTGGCGGACTGGCGGCGGCGCTGGGTGCCGCGAGAGCAGGTGTCTCGGTAGTGCTGCTCGAGCGCTTTGGGTGTTTTGGCGGCAACATTACGGCCGTCGGGGTCGAGGGATTTGCTTGGTACCGACACGAGCAAACCGTCGACACCGAAGGCGTGGGGATTGAATTCGAGGAACGCGCGCGCGCCATGGGCGCCGCCGTTAAAGAGCCCCAGTCCGACAGCCACGCCATCGACGGCGAGGCCTTCAAATGGGTAGCCGACACCTTGGTAGAGGAAGCCGGCATCACGCCCATGCTGCACCGTCTGTTTGTTGCTCCCATCATGGAGGGCGACACCATTAAAGGCGTGATCGTAGAGAGCAAGGCCGGCCGCGAAGCCATCCTCGCAAAGCGGATCATTGACGCCACGGGCGATGCCGACGTGGCGCACCGCGCGGGCGCGGTCACCCGCAAACAAGCTAAAGAAGACATGATCGGCGCCTCGGTCATGTTTTCGATGTCGGGGGTCAACAAAACGCGATTTATCGAGCACGTTAAGGCTGATCCGCAAACCTATCGCGACTGGGCCTACGGCCAGTGGACGGTGGAGACCACGGGTAAAGAGGACGAGATGTTTTCGCCCTTTTTGCGCAAACCCTTCGAAAAAGCCCGCGAGGCGGGGCTGATCCCTGAGCACCTCGATACCATTGCTGGTACTTGGGGCGCGTTATATGACACGGGTGACCTCACCTATCTGAACCTGGTTCACCTGCTCGGTTACGACGGCACGGATCCTGAAGACCTTACCCGCGGTGAGATGGAGGGACGCAAGCAGGCCATGCTGGCGATCGATGCGCTCAAGCGATACACCCCCGGTTGTGAGAACGCCAAGCTGCGAAACTTCGGCATGACGCTGGGAATCCGTGACACACGAAAGATCGACGCCGCCTACAACATGACCGAGGCTGACGTGCGCGATCAGGGCCGCTTCGAAGATAGCATTGGCATCTTTCCCGAATTCATCGACGGCTACGGAATTCTGATCCTGCCAACGACTGGCCGGTACTTTCAGGTCCCCTACCGGACCCTTCTGCCCAAGGGCGTCAAAAATCTCATCTGCGCCGGGCGAATCACCGGTGGCGATCGGGTTAGCCACGCGGCAACGCGCAATATGATGTGTTGCACCGTCACGGGCCAGGGTGCCGGCGTGGCTGCCGCCATCGCGGTCAAACACAATCGCGGATTCGATGAATTGGATATCGGGCGAGTGCAGGCCGAGCTCAAACGACAAGCGGTGCGGATGCACTGATGTTACAGATCAATACAACGCAAATAGGGGTAGTGCAACGCGGTTTACCGTAGCGCTGCGATGACTCGGACATGAACACCGCCAGCACAGAAACGAATGGCATATCCTTGAGCGATGCGCGGCAGCGGCTCGAAAACGATGGCTTCATGGTGGTAGCCGGGTTATGCAACTTTGATTTCGTTGCGCACCTGCTCGACGTTTCAGTCAGCCGGAGCGGCGAGGTTATGGCGGCACTGGGCACGCAGGACATCGGCATTGGCAGTGCGG
>CAYQUE010000105.1:0-1655 GCA_964420615.1 uncultured Alteromonadaceae bacterium
TGTTCGCTGTCGACCGGCAAGAGTCTCGCGCCGCCCTGCCGCACCGCCTGCATGAATAATCCACCCGCGCTGACCAACGCTTCCTTGTTGGCCAACAAAATCGTTTTACCCGCCAGCGCAGCACTGAGCGTTGCCCGCAGACCGGCGAATCCGACGATACCTGCGACGACCGTATCGATAACCGGGTCTGACACCAATGCGTCGAGAGTTTCTGCGCCGCTCACCACGCGAGTTTCTTCTACGTCCTTAAGGCGTATCGCCAGCGCCTGCGCCGCGTCGGCATCACCCATGACCGCGTGCGCCGGCCTGAAGCGACGACAGAGGGCCTCCATGTCATCCACACTGCGATGCGCCGCCAGCACGCTGGCACGATAGCGATCCGGATGACGGCCGATCACGTCGAGGGTTGACTGACCGATCGATCCGGTTGCACCCAGCACCGCAACCTCGCGCAAGACTCAGTACCCCACCAACAAGAGGCCCAGCGCGAATACCGGCGCCGCGCCGCAGATACTATCCAGTCGGTCGAGCAGGCCGCCGTGCCCGGGCAGCAAAGACCCTGAATCTTTCAGTCCGGCCTCTCGTTTGAGCAAGCTGACTGTCAGGTCACCGACCACAGAGGCGCCTGCGGTCGCAAGCCCCAGTGCCATAAGCGAGCCCAAGTCGAGATGGGAGTAGGTCACGGGCAGGTTGTACCAGACCAGTACGCCGAGACCGGCAACCGACAGCATGCCACCCCAAAAACCCTCCCAAGTTTTGGCGGGACTGATCGCAACCGCCAGCGCATGATGGCCAAATTGGCGCCCGGCAAAATAAGCACCAATGTCTGCCGCGGCGACTGACAAAATCAGCAAAAAGAGCACCAGAGGACCATTGTCAAGCACCAGACACACCACCACCGCCAGCCAGGTCGCGCTCAGCACGGCCCACCCCATCAGCGCGCGCACGATCGCATGCCGCCACAACCATCGCCCACCCCGGTAATACTTCAAGCCGACCAACATCGCCGACCAAAGCAGCGCACTCACGGCTAGATAAGGGCGGACCACGGCAATGGGGTCACCTTCGAGGAAATCGGCGTGCAGCCAAAAGCCATAGCAGAATGCCGGGAGCATCAGCGTGAACAACAGGCGCAGCACCGGGGCGCGCAGGCCGACCAGGTTCGACCACTCCCAGGCCCCGCCAGTAGCCACCAGGCAAAAGATCAACGCTTGCAGCGGGAACGATGCCAGCAGCAGCGTGGCAATAAACGCTCCGGCCAAAATCAATGCTGTGATCACACGGGCCCGGAGCATGACATCAACGTCCGGAGGACCTCAGTAGGTATGCAGCAGGGGACGCACGCCAAAACGCCGCTCCCTGACCGCATAATCGGCCAATGCTAGATCCAGCACCGACTCGTCGAAGTCTGGCCACAGAACCTCGGTGAACCAGAACTCCGCGTAGGCAAATTGCCACAAGAGAAAGTTGGAAACCCGCGTCTCGCCAGCAGTGCGGATGCAAAGATCGGGGTCGGGCATATCACCTGTGGCTAGCCGCGACGAGATCAGTGACTCATCAATATCATCGGGGAGCAGCTGGCCCGCCGACACCTCGCGCGCCAAAGCACGGGCGACCTGTGTCACGTCCCAACGACCGCCGTAATCCAGTGCCAG
>CAYQUE010000105.1:1755-4430 GCA_964420615.1 uncultured Alteromonadaceae bacterium
CGGATACCGCGGGCTTCGCAGGCCGTGACAATATCGCGCACCACTTCGGCACCCGCCCGATGGCCCGCGACACCCGGATAACCCTCGCGACGCGCCCAACGGTTATTGCCATCCATGATGATGGCTAGATGCCTGGGCACGGTGCGCAGTTGGATCTCGGATGCTTTCACTCGATCTCGGGTTCCGTGTTACGACAGGGGTTCGCCATGCAAGTCAACATCCCGCTGGTCAGATCGCCATCAGGTCGGCTTCTTTATCGCCGAGTGCCGATTCGATTTTTGCGACGTAAGCGTCTGTGAGTTTCTGCATGATTTCTTGGCCTCGACGCTCCTCATCCTCAGAGATCTCTTTTTCTTTCAGGAGCTCTTTGAGCATCCCCAGCCCGTCGCGGCGCGCATTACGCACCGACACCCTCGCAGATTCCGCCTCTGCCCGCGCCTGCTTGATGTAGCCCTTGCGCGTCTCTTCTGTAAGTACCGGCATGGGAATCCGGATCACTTCTCCGGCGGTCGCGGGATTCAACCCCAGATCAGACTTAAGAATTGCGCGCTCGATATCCGGCGTGATCGATTTATCGAAAGCAATCACGCTCAACGTGCGCGCATCTTGGATATTGACGTTAGCCAGTTGATTGAGGGGAGTTTCTGCGCCGTAGTACTCGAGGCGAATGCTGTCGAGCAAACTCGGGTGAGCGCGACCCGTCCTGATCTTATTGAAGTTATGCGACAGCGCCTCCAGCGATTTCGCCATGCGCTCATCGGTTTCCTGTTTGATATCGTCAATCATCTCTCGCCTTCCTGTTCAGGGCCTCTAGGCCTGAATCAGCGTTCCCTCGTCGCCACCGCGCACAATACTCAGCAAAGCGCCACGCTGCGCCATATTAAACACTCTTACCGGCATATCATGATCTCTGACAAGGCAAATCGCCGTGAGGTCCATTACACCCAACTTTTTATCCAGCACCTCATCATAGGTCAGGACGTCGTACTTGACCGCACCCGGGTCCGTCACCGGATCTGCGCTGTACACGCCATCGACTTTGGTCGCTTTGAGTACGATGTCTGCCTTGACCTCAATGCCTCTCAAGCAGGCCGAGGAATCGGTGGTAAAGAACGGGTTACCCGTGCCAGCCGCGAAGATCACGACGTCACCATTCGACAAAGCTCTGATGGCTTTGCGTCGGTCATAGTGCTCAACGACCCCGCTCATGGGGATAGACGACATTGCCTGGGTAGCGATGTTGGAGCGCTCGAGCGCGTCGCGCAGTGCAAGCGCGTTCATGACCGTGGCCAGCATGCCCATGTGATCACCGGTGACGCGATCCAACCCGGCCGCATTGAGCGCGGCGCCGCGAAAGAGATTCCCCCCTCCGACGACCAGCCCGACCTGAACACCGATACCCACCAGCTGACCAATCTCGAGGGCCAATTGATCCAGAACTTTGGGGTCAATGCCAAACGCTTCTTGACCCGTGAGCGCCTCACCGCTCAGCTTGAGCAATATCCGCTTGTATACCTTGTCCGCAGCCATTCTCTTTTTCTCCCGAAGCCGCCTACCACGGCACTCGCTCTGGACTCATGCTACCGGACTCCGAGGCCCCTTTTCAGCGAGAAACCTCGGTGATTCTTATCATCATCGCCATCCGTGGCGATGGGCTCCCCCTGGGAGAGCCCCCCGGGTCTCAATTACCGAGCTGTGCGGCGACCTCCGCGGCAAAATCGACTTTCTCGACCTCGATACCTTCGCCGACCTCAAACCGCGTGAACCCTACGATGGTGGCACCCGCGCCCGATACCAGCTTGCCCACCGTCATATCCGGATCTTTCACAAATGCCTGTTCGGTTAGGCTGTTCTCGGCAAGGAACTTGCGGATGCGGCCGTCAATCATCTTTTCGACAATCTCGGCCGGCTTGCCCGAATCCTGCGCCTGGGCCGCGTAGATTTCGCGTTCCTTGGCAATCACGTCCGCCGGCATGTCATCGGGGGAGACAACCTGCGGGTTGACGGCAGCAATGTGCATCGCCACATCGCGCGCCAACTCATCCGAACCTCCCTTCAGCGCTACCAGCACCGCAATACGGTTATTGCCATGAACGTAGCCACCCACGATACCGTCGCTGGCTTCATGCGTGACGACACGCCGCACGCTGATGTTTTCACCAATTTTCTGCACCAGCGCCTGACGCGCCTCCTCAATTTCGTCTCCAGCCAGCACCTCAATGTCGGCAATACGCTGCTCGAACGCCTTGCTGGTGACGCGCTTCACAAAACCCAAGAAGTTCTCGTCACGCGCGACAAAGTCGGTTTCGCTATTGACCTCAACCATGGCCGCAAAGCTACCGTCGGCCGCAGCTTCGATGGCAACGACGCCATCGGCTGCCGTTCTACCGGCCTTTTTTGCGGCTTTCATGCCGCTGGATTTACGCAGGGCTTCAATGGCCGCGTCGATATCGCCGTCGGCTTCCGCCAACGCTTTTTTGCACTCCAACAACCCGAGTCCAGTGCGCTCACGCAATTCTTTGATTAATGCAGCAGACATGCTCTCACCTCGTTACAACGCTGCCCGAGGTTGGACAGCTCAGTGTTATATGGAAAAGGGCCCGTGGGGCCCTCAGAACTCGCTACCCTAACCCGCAAAGGGCTCGCTTCAGGCGCTGGGGGTTTCTGCGTCTTCC
>CAYQUE010000106.1:0-4426 GCA_964420615.1 uncultured Alteromonadaceae bacterium
GTGATGTGTCGGATCTTCATTGCTCAGGTCGCCGTGTAGCCGCCATCAATGTTCAGGATGGCGCCGGTGATGTGACGTTCCGAAGCCAGAAAAACAATGGCCCGAGCCACTTCCTCGGGCTCGGCCACGTTGCCAATCGGAATACTGGTTTTATTGCGCTCGATGACTGAATCGGCCGCGGCTTGACTTGCATGCTCAGAAAACAGCATCGGTGAATTGATCGCTCCGGGCGCGACCGCGTTCACATTGATTTGTTTGTCCGCCAGTTCCAGTGCCATGGTGCGCGTGAGCTGATTAAGCGCGCCTTTGCTGGCGCAATAGGCTGCCAAACCCGCGGCGCCCACGACGCCGCAGGTCGATGAGACATTGATGATCGCGCCATCCCACACCAGTTGTTTGGCAAAAGCCTGGCTCATATAGAAAGCCCCATCGACGTTGGTCTGCATCACCCGTCGCCACTCGTTCGCAGTGGTGTCGACGGCGTCCCGACGGACGATCACTCCCGCATTGTTGACCAGGACTTCGACCGGTGCGTCGAAATGTGATTGCGCCGTATCCATTACGATTTGTGAGAAGCCGGGGTCAGTGATATCGCCGCAGCAAATTTCAGCGGTGACTTTCTGATCGGCTGCCAAGCGTTTCACCGCGGTGCCGAGCTTTTCAGCAGTGCGCCCGACGAGCAACAGTTTGGCGCCGCGCGCCGCAAACGCCATCGCACATTCGAGGCCGACGCCGCTGCCGGCACCGGTAATTACCACCACCTTGTTGCCAAAGTCGCGGGCCTGTCCGCTATGTGAAGACGAAACGCTCATGGTTACGCGCCGTCCTGCGCCAGATCCGGCAGGGGGAGTTTGGCGAGGCGGCCGCCGTCGACAATGACTTCTTGCCCAGTGATGAAGGCGGCCTCGGAGCTGGCTAGCCAGAAAACCGTATTGGCAACGTCTTCCGGCGTGCCCAAGCGGCCAATCGGATGCAACGCCGCGATCGCAACGTCGACCGCGTCGCGATCCGGATATTGCGACAGGAATTGCTCGTTAAACGGCGTATTAATCCAGCCCGGCGCAACCGAGTTGCACCGGATACCGTAGGGGCCGTACTCCAGTGCGGTGTTGTGACTGAACGCCGCGATGGCCGCCTTGGAGGCGGCGTAGGCGCTGTGGAGGGGATTGGCGCCCAAACCCTCGATAGAGCTGATGTTGACGATCGCCGGGCCCTGAGCCGCACTGTTTCGCATCAGCGGGAGGGCATGCTTGGTGGTCAGGAATGCGCCCTTTACATTGATCGCCATGACCCGATCCCAGTCCGACTCGGTAGTCTCGGCGATAGGCGCTTCAATAGAGACGCCAGCGTTGTTGACCAATACCTCGAGATGTCCAAATTCCTCGGCGATCCGTGCCATCAAATTGGCGACGCTGGATTCCTCAGTCACGTCGGTTCGGTGAAACTCGACGCCGGTGGCGACGGGGGGATTCAGGTCAGCGCAAATGACGGTATCGCCCGCTGATTTGAAACGCGCGACGATGGCGGCGCCAATATTTTGTGCGCCGCCGGTGACGATCACAATGCGAGGAGGTTCCATCGTGCGCGTCAGTAGCGGCCGCTGTAGGGCACAATCACGTTACGTTGTGCGCCCAGTTTCTCAATGCGCGCCTCCATCACATCTCCCGGGTTTAAATATCTCGGTGGCTTCATGCCGTAACCGACGCCGGGTGGTGTGCCGGTCATCAGGATGTCGCCGGGCTGCCAGCTGACGTAGCGGGAGATAATCGATACCAGTTCAGCGATGCTGTACATCATGTCGCCTGTGTTGCTGTCCTGCATGATCTCACCATTTACCGACAGTGAAATATCCAGCTGATTCGGGTCGGGGATTTCATCGCGGGTGACCAGCCACGGACCCAGCGGCTTGAGCGTGTCGGCGCTTTTGCCCTTGGTCCACTGTGTGCCGCGTTCAAGCTGGAAGACTCTCTCTGACACATCGTTACCCACGCAGTAACCGGCCACATACTCCATCGCGGTATCGACGGGGATATTGGCACCGGCTTTGCAGAACACCACGGCCAGCTCCGCTTCCCAATCCAGTTGTGTCCCGCCCTTGGGCATCATGACCGGGTCCTCTGGACCGTTGATAGCACTGGCCGCGGTGAGCATGAACATCGGTTCCTCCGGTGGTTCAAGCCCGGCCTCGGCTGCGTGCTTCCCATAGGTGAGGGCACAGCCGACGACCTTTCCTGGCCGAAAAACCGGTGCGCCCAATCGGGTATCGGTCGGCAGCGCTGGCAGTGACTCAGTGTCCAGTTGCTGGATTTGAGCCAGTGTTTCCGGCGTGAGGGTTTCCCATGACCAGTCAGCAACGTGGTCGCTCAGGTCGCGCAGTTTGCCAGCGCCGTCCACCAGCCCAGCGCGCTCGGCGTGGGGCGCTCCCCACCGCATCAGCTTCATGGCGTTTTCTCCAGCGTTTGTCGGTAGATCTCCGACAGATCCATGCCTCTTGCGCCGGCTTCTCTCAGGCAGGCGAGTGTGGCGGCAATGCCGTCAGCGAGTGGGCGACAATTTGGCAAACCTAGCAAGCGTTCCAAGTCTCCGCTGTTTGGATCAGCGGGGAAGGGCATGGAGTCGCCGGCGGCATCAATGGATGCTGAGGGATAGTGAGTGGCGAGGAGTGAGAGCATCTCATGTACGGTCGCCGGGGTACCGTTAAGGTCGAATACGTGTGCTCCCTCGTAAGAGCGGCTCGCCGCCGCAATGAACCGCTCGGCGGCATCTTCGACATAGACAAAGCCAACGTCGCCGGTAAAAGGAATGGTATAGGTTTCCCCCAGCGTCGCCGCCAGCAGGGCGATGGTGGGTGCGGCGCTCATGCCCTGATCCCGACCGGGTCCGTAAATAATCGCAGGACGGATACCGACGCTGGGCACCTGCCAGTCCTGCCAATAGACGGCCGCCATTTGCTCGCCGCAGATCTTGTGCGCGCCATACAGAGTGGCCAGCCACGCGTTGTCACCCATAGCGGGCGCCGCCACGGAGCTGGCATAGCTGAGCTGGGTAATCCCACGCAGTCGAGCCAGCTCCAGCATATGAATGCTGCCCATCACATTAATGCGGGTACTGCCGACAGGGTCTGCCTTGCAAAATGGCACCTGCAACGCAGCGAGATGAATGATCGCTTCGATCTGATGGTGATCGGCGACTTCGCATAATCGAGAGAAGTCGGTGATATCACCCAATTCCCAGACCACCGCGTCCGCGTCGGGCATGATCAGATGCAGCCGTTCGCGGTGCTCGGCGATGTCAAATACCACTGGCGTAGCGCCCAACTCACGTAATCTTTTGACCACCCAGGCACCGATGCATCCGGCGGCGCCGGTCACCAATACGGATTTCCCTGCGAGTGGGGCACCCGCGCTCATTTCGATTTCCCCGCTAATTTGTGACTGAAGTCGACAAGACGCTGGATCGCGTCATTAATGCGGGTGGCCAACGCCGCCGCGTCGTCTTCCAGATCGATCTCGTTGAGCAGGTGTTTCAGTCGCGCGGTTGTGCGCCAGATTTCGTAGCGCGCCAGCTCGGGGCATATCCCCGGGTCCTCCCAATCCGCCATGTTCAGTGTATTGGTGCTGTCGGGTAGGTGCGCAGGCAGTACCTCAAAGGACGGGATTACCGTGATGCGCTCGGCGCGCTCTAGCAGTCGGCATGCGCGATGGAAAATCATCGAGCCCTGCTGCATGAAGCCAAAGCCTGCTTCGGGAAACGCAATGGTAACGACCCGATCGTCGGGCAATGTCTCATCCTTGCCTTCCTCGCCAGTGATCCCCAAGAGCGCCTGTCCCTCTTGCTTGGTGCCATGGAAGAACTGGAATTCGCCGCCCTTGAGAACGGTGGGGTCGGTGACCATCATGACGACGTCAAAGGCGACGGAGTCGACGTGCCAGGTGTCGACAGCGCGGTTGATATCTTCGGGCGCGTAGTTAATGCCGCAGGCAACCGCCGGCACCGAATGCCGCCCCAACGGCACGCCCGCGATAGCGGAAAGATGCTGGGTAAGCTCGGGGCTGTCGCAAAAATCGCGAACAAACTGGGATCGGTAACCGGCGCCGCGGGCGTAGCTCCCTAGGCGGTTGGGCCCGGTACCCTCGCTGGCGTTGCGATTGTGATAGATCTGATCGCAAACATGCCGCATGGCGGCGACGCCCTCGGCAGACAGGATTCGAAAGGCGTCGCTGACTGCAAAAGTAGAGGCGCATTGCTGTGTGTCAGTCTCGCCATAGCCGAGTTCCTCGAGGTGCCGGATCTGGGTGGGCATCTCCAGCGCGAGGTGGCGGCCCGGATCAAAGGGGGGGTCATCCTGCAGCAGTTGATAGGGACCGGGTCTGCCTTCGGGGAAGGCGAGGGTGGCTGCAGTAGGGTCCATGGCGGGCTCGCAGGC
>CAYQUE010000107.1:0-3309 GCA_964420615.1 uncultured Alteromonadaceae bacterium
AGGGAAATTAAACGCCGCAAGCAGCGCGCGACCTTGCTCGTCATTAGCTGCGGTCGTAGATATCGTGATATCCATCCCACGCAGCTTGTCGATCTGGTCGTAGTCGATTTCCGGGAAGATAATTTGTTCGGTCACGCCCATAGCGAAGTTGCCCCGGCCATCGAATTGCTTGGGGCTGATGCCGCGAAAGTCGCGAACCCGGGGGATCGCAATATTGATCAGGCGATCGAGAAACTCATACATGCGCTCATCGCGCAGCGTGACTTTGCAGCCGATGGGCCAGCCGTCACGAATTTTGAATCCCGCGATCGACTTACGTGACTTGGTGACCACTGGCTTTTGACCTGCGATCTTCTCCATGTCAGCAACCGCGTGCTCCAGGACCTTCTTGTCACCCACGGCCTCACCGACGCCCATATTCAGGGTGATCTTGGTGATGCGAGGAACCGCCATCACGTTCTGCAAGCCAAGCTCAGCCTGAAGCTTGGGAACAATCTCGCTACGGTACTTTTCTTTTAGCGCTGCCATTTTTCAGATGCCTCTATGCGTGCGACTAATCAGGCGTCAACCAGATCGCCGGACGGCTTAAAAACGCGCACTTTCTTGCCATCGTCTAAGCGATAGCCGACGCGCTCACCCTTGCCAGACTTGCTGTTAAAGATCGCCAGATTGGAAGCCTGGATAGGCGCCTCCTGCTCGACGATTCCACCCGCAACACCCGCCTGTGGATTCGGCTTGGTGTGCTTCTTGATCATATTGACGCCGCCCACGATGACGCGGTCGCTATCAATCACACGGCGCACAGTGCCGCGCTTACCCTTATCCTTTCCGGCGATCACGATCACTTCGTCATCACGCTTGAGCTTCGCCATTACCCGACCCTCTCGTTCCCTGCTCAGATAACTTCTGGCGCAAGAGAAATAATTTTCATGAACTTTTCACCGCGGAGTTCGCGCGTCACCGGCCCAAAGATGCGGGTACCGATCGGCGCATCCTGATTGTTCAGCAGCACCGCGGCGTTTTCGTCGAACTTAATCAAGGAACCGTCCGGACGGCGCACGCCTTTCTTGGTGCGAACAACCACCGCAGTCATCACCTGACCTTTCTTGACCTTGCCACGCGGAATCGCTTCCTTGACGGTGACCTTGATCAAATCACCCACGCGGGCGTAGCGACGCTTGGAACCACCGAGCACCTTGATGCACATTACCCGGCGAGCACCGCTGTTATCGGCGACTTCCAGATACGACTGCGTCTGAATCATTTTCTTTACTCCACCAACGGCCCTAAGCCGTTCGCCCTATGCGACCCCGACTCAAATTTGAGTAGCGGTCTCCACGATTTCCAACAATTTCCAAGTCTTGCTCTTTGAGATCGGCCGCGACTCAGCAACCAACACGGTGTCACCCATGCTTGCTTTGTTTTCTTCATCGTGCGCATGCACTTTCGAAGATCGCGTGATGTACTTGCCGTACACCGGGTGCTTGACGCGGCGCTCAATTTTCACCGTGATGGTCTTATCCATCTTGTCGCTAACAACACGCCCCTGCAGGGTACGAGTCCGAGTTTCCGTCGTTCCCATTACTGTTCCGCCTTCTGTTGCAGTACGGTTTTTACACGTGCGATATCGCGCTTGGTCTGCTTGAGCAGATGGCTCTGCCCCAACTGGCCGGTTGCCTTCGCCATGCGCAACTTAAATTGCTCCTCTCGAAGAGACAGCAATTGCTTGTTCAGATCGTCGACCGACTTATCTCGCAGATCACTGGCTTTCATCACATCACCGAACGCTTAACAAATGTGGTTTGCACGGGCAGCTTTGCAGCAGCGAGGTCAAAAGCCTCGCGCGCCAACTGCTCAGATACGCCTTCCACTTCATACAAGACACGACCCGGCTGGATCTGTGCCACCCAATACTCGACGTTACCCTTACCTTTACCCTGGCGAACTTCCAGCGGCTTACCGGTAATGGGCTTATCCGGAAAAATACGGATCCAGATTTTTCCGCCACGCTTGATGTGCCGAGTCATGGCACGACGCGCAGCTTCGATCTGGCGAGCAGTAATCCGGCCTCGGCCAGTCGCCTTGAGGGCGTACTCGCCAAAACTCACCTTGCTTCCACGCTCCGCCAAGCCGCGGTTTCGGCCCTTCTGCGTCTTGCGGAACTTGGTCCGTTTCGGTTGCAGCATCTCTTACTTCCTCAATCAGGTAGTCGGTTGTCAGGAAGAAGCCGCTTAGGCCTCTTCGCCCTCACCGATAACCTCACCTTTAAAAATCCAAACCTTGACGCCAATCACCCCGTAAGTGGTGTGTGCTTCATATGTGGCGTAGTCGATGTCGGCACGCAGGGTATGCAGCGGCACCCGGCCTTCGCGATACCATTCGGTGCGAGCGATCTCTGCACCACCGAGACGTCCACTGACCTGCACCTTGATTCCCTCGGCGCCTTGACGCATGGCATTCTGCACGACGCGCTTCATGGCGCGACGGAACATCACCCGTCGCTCCAGCTGCTGCGCCACATTCTGTGCGACCAAGCGCGCGTCGACATCGGGCTTGCGAATCTCTTCTATATTGATGTGCACCGGCACACCCATTTTTTCCGACAAGTCCTTTCGCAGGCCGTCTACATCCTCACCTTTTTTCCCGATGACGATGCCAGGACGCGCAGTAAAGATAGTGATACGCGCGGTCTGAGCGGGGCGCTCGATCTTGACCCGGCTCACAGATGCCGCGTCGAGCTTCTTCATGATGTAATCACGCACTTCCAGATCATTGATCAGGTTCTTTGCGTAGGTCTTGCTGTCGGCGTACCAGATCGAATTGTGATCCTTGACGACGCCTAGGCGGATGCCGGTTGGATGTACCTTCTGACCCATTCGGTCGTCTCCTCAGCTCTCGCTATCCGCAACCTTGACCGTGATGTGGCAGGTGCGCTTGAAAATTCGATCACCACGGCCTTTAGCTCGAGCGCGCAAACGCTTCATGGTGAAACCCTCGTCGACAAAAATGGTCGACACGCGCAGCTCATCGACGTCTGCGCCTTCGTTGTTTTCTGCATTGGCGATCGCTGAATTGAGCACTTTGCGCACGATTGCAGCGGCTTTCTTGTTGCTGAATTCCAATACATTCAGCGCTTCACCGACCGGCTTGCCTCGCACCTGATCCGCGACCAGGCGCGCCTTCTGAGCCGATATCCGGGCTGCGCGTAATTTGGCTGCTACTTCCATCTCTCTCTCCACCCGGCCTTATCGCTTCGCCTTCTTGTCCACAATGTGGCCCTTGAAGGTTCGGGTAACGGCAAATTCACCT
>CAYQUE010000107.1:3438-4387 GCA_964420615.1 uncultured Alteromonadaceae bacterium
TTTCTTCAATGAACGGGGCACTGTATTGATTCTCCTGACTGATTACTTCTTGCCACGACGGCGAACGATCATGCCGTCAGTGCGCTTGTTCTTGCGGGTCTTGTAGCCCTTGGTCGGCACACCCCAAGGGGTAACGGGATGCCGGCCGCCCGAGGTCTTGCCCTCACCACCACCATGAGGGTGATCAACCGGGTTCATTGCCACACCGCGAACCGTCGGTCGCACACCGCGCCAACGCGCTGCGCCCGCTTTGCCCAGCTTTCGCAGGCTGTGTTCTGAGTTGGATACCTCGCCCAAGGTGGCGCGGCAATCAATCGGCACCTTGCGCATTTCTCCAGAGCGAAGCCGGATCGTGGCGTACTGACCTTCGCGAGCCACCAACTGAACCGAGACGCCTGCGGATCGCGCCAGTTGCGCTCCCTTGCCGGGCTTGAGCTCAATCGCGTGGATCACCGAACCCACGGGGATGCTGCGAACAGGCAGACAATTCCCGGGCTTAATGGGCGCCGCTGAGCCCGAATGGAGTACGTCACCGGCCTGCACGCCCTTGGGCGCAATAATGTAGCGTCGCTCACCGTCGGCGTAGAGCAGCAAAGCAATGTGCGCAGTGCGATTGGGGTCATATTCGATGCGCTCCACCTTCGCGGCGATACCATCCTTGGTGCGCTTAAAATCAATTTTCCGGTAATGCTGCTTGTGGCCACCACCGATGTGGCGGGTGGTGATGCGGCCGAGATTGTTGCGGCCACCCGTCTTGGCTTTCTTTTCCAAAAGCGGCGCATAGGGTCGACCCTTATGCAGACCTTCGGTAACCACCTTGACCTGGTGACGACGACCCGCCGATGTAGGCTTACTTTTAACGACTGCCATGACTCACCACCTCAGCTTATCGATGCAAAGTCAATTTCTTGACCCTGCTCTACCCGCACGTAGGCTTTCTTCCACGAGG
>CAYQUE010000108.1:0-1352 GCA_964420615.1 uncultured Alteromonadaceae bacterium
AGCCGCGATATCATCGCGCAGGCGACGGCGGTATCACTCTCGCATCAAATGTTTGACGCAGTATTGATGCTCGGCATCTGTGACAAAATCGTACCCGGTCTGCTGATTGGCGCGCTGCAGTTCGGGCACCTGCCAACTTTATTCGTACCCGCGGGTCCGATGGCGTCAGGGTTGCCCAACAAGGAAAAAGTTCGGGTTCGACAGCTGTACGCTGAGGGCAAGGTCGGCCGGGAAGCGCTCCTCGAAGCAGAGATGGCCTCCTACCATAGTCAGGGAACCTGTACGTTTTACGGCACCGCAAACTCTAACCAAGTGATGCTCGAGGCAATGGGTTTGCAATTGCCCGGGAGCTCCTTCGTCAATCCTGCTACTCCATTGCGCGACGCGCTCACCTGCGCGGCCGCCGAGCATGTAGCGAGTATTGCGCGCACATCGCGGCATCCGATTTGCCTCGCGGATATTATTGATGAGCGTAGCTTTGTTAATGCAATGGTCGCGTTGGTGGCGTCAGGTGGCTCGACCAATCTGTGCATCCACCTGATTGCAGTTGCCAGAGCGGCGGGTTTCATTATCAATTGGTCAGACTTCGATGCGTTGTCGCGTGTGACGCCCTCGCTGACCAGAGTTTACCCGAATGGTCAGGCGGACATTAATCATTTCCACGCCGCAGGTGGTACGGGGCTACTGTTCAAAGAGTTAATCCGCGGTGGTTTGATGCACGCAGATGCGAAGGTGTGCTTTGGCGGTGAGTTCAGCGAGGCGTGTATCGAACCGTATTTGGATGGACAGCGACTGTGTTGGCGGGATGCCCCAGAGGCGAGTCTAGATCCAGAGGTTATCGCCGGCCATGAAGCGCCCTTTGCCCGCGAAGGGGGAATTCGTTTGCTGACAGGGAATTTGGGGAGAAGTTTGATCAAGTCTTCGGCGGTTGCGCCCGAACATCAGTTCATACAGGCGCCGGCGGTGGTGATTTCAGATCAGGATGAATTGAAAACTCGTTTCGAGAGGGGTGAGCTAGACCGGGATTGCGTGGTGGTAGCGCGTTTTCAGGGTCCCTCCGCAAACGGCATGCCGGAACTCCATAAGCTGATGCCCATACTCGGCGTGTTGCAGGATCGTGGATATGCGATTGGGCTTGTCACCGACGGTCGTCTCAGTGGCGCATCGGGTAAAGTGCCGGCCGCAATTCACGTGACGCCTGAGGCGGCGCAGGGTGGAAATATTGGACGCATTACCGACGGCGACCTCATAGCCATTGACGTCGCCTCAGGTCGGTTGTCGCTAGACGTCGATGACGCCGTGTTAGCGCAGCGCCCGTGTGCGTGCGTCCCGCACTCGCCTGCTACCGTCGG
>CAYQUE010000108.1:1452-2509 GCA_964420615.1 uncultured Alteromonadaceae bacterium
AATTACGCGGTGACGCAGTTCCCCACGTTTGAGGGCGTGCTGAACCAACTGAAGCACGATTGGGATGAGTATGCTCAAGAGGGTGCTTGTGTTGAGCGAGTGTGT
The DNA here is from genome assembly GCA_964420615.1 of uncultured Alteromonadaceae bacterium. Taxonomy (GTDB): domain Bacteria; phylum Pseudomonadota; class Gammaproteobacteria; order Pseudomonadales; family Halieaceae; genus Luminiphilus. The sequence goes on from CAYQUE010000108.1 coordinate 1,558, forward strand.
CTCGCGGTTGCGGCCATTCCGGAGCAACGTGAAATTAGTTTTACCAATAATTCTTGGCGGTTTACGAAAGCGGGTGTCGCCGCCCAGATTAACTGTGCCGAGATAAATATCGTAAATGACTTTGCCGCGATTGCACGGTCATTGCCAGCATTAGAGCCACAGCATCTCGAACAGATTGGTGCTGGCACCGTGCAGATCGGGCAGCCGATGGTGGCGATTGGACCCGGTACCGGAACGGGCGTCGCGACGGTTGTTTTTGACGAGCGGGGTGCGCCGATGGTGCTTCCCGGTGAGGGCGGTCACGTGGATTTTGCACCGATTACCGATATCGAGGCTCAAGTACTCGCGCGGCTGCGAGCGCAATTCGGCAGAGTATCGATTGAACGGCTCCTGTGCGGCGCCGGCATTATGAATCTTTACCGTGCGCTGGGAGACATTCGCGGATTAGCCGCGACGTTGCTGTCCCCCGAAGCGGTGGGGAGTGCGGCGCGGCAGGGCGACGACGCGCTGGCAACTGAGACCATGAATACATTTTTTTCTGTGCTAGGTTCGGCCGCGGGTAATCTCGCGCTGACATTGGGAGCGCGCGGTGGCGTCTACGTCGCGGGTGGTATCGCGCCGCAGTACATTGATCTACTGAGAAGAAGCGACTTCCGCGCGCGTTTTCTGGCGAAGGGGCGGTTTGCCGACTTTAATGGAGGTATCGCGTCGTTTGTTGTGACTCATCCTGACCCCGGTCTATTAGGTGCGGCACTGATTTGTGAAGGGGCGATTGCCGATGGATGCTAAACAACTTGTCGCGAGCTGGTCCTGTCCGGTGATACCCGTTGTAGTGATTGATCACATCGATCATGCGCTGCCGCTTGCAGAGTCACTGCTTGAAGCCGGCATCGCTGCATTGGAGATCACCTTGAGGACTGATGTCGGCTTGGAGGCCATCCGCGCCATGAAG
>CAYQUE010000108.1:2609-4324 GCA_964420615.1 uncultured Alteromonadaceae bacterium
TGAGTAACGTGGCGGCCGTGGGTGGATCATGGATGACACCAAAAGGTCTGGTGCATTCCGGGCAGTGGACCCGTATCCGCGACATCGCAAGGGATACCGTGTTGCGCTGCCAATCCCATCCAGAAGGCAACGCCTCATGAGTGCTGTAGACCTGGTGATTTTTGGCGCGACTGGCGATCTTTCCGCGAGAAAGCTCTTTCCGGCGCTATTTCATCTCGACGGTGCCGGTTTGCTGCCGGAGAGCCTGCGAGTGGCGGCGGTCGCTCGGCAAGAGCAGAGCACGGCCTCGTTCCTGACTGAGTTGCGCCAAAAGCTTGCCGCTTATATCGGCGACGAACACCTGAGCGAAGAAGCTTGGCAACGATTTTGTGGGCGTATTCATTATTTAGCCGCGGATTTTTCGGAAACGGATACCTTTGGTGCCGTATCGTCGTGGATGGATGCATCGCGTACCAGCATATTTTATTTGGCCACACCGCCGTCACTCTTTGCGCCTATCTGCGAACATCTCAGCGCTGCAGGCTGCCTGGCGGGGCGCCACAGAATTGTGTTGGAAAAGCCCATTGGTGAGAGTCTGGCGACGTCCCAGCAGGTGAACGAGACCCTCGCACGTTATTTCGACGAGCAGGACATTTACCGAATCGATCATTATCTGGGTAAAGAAACCGTACAAAACCTGCTGGTATTGCGCTTTGCCAATCGCTTCATTAACTCGCAATGGGATCAGAGTTGTATCGACCACGTACAGATTACTGTCGCAGAGCAGGTGGGTATTGAGGGGCGTTGGGCGTATTACGACGGCGTCGGCCAGTTGCGCGACATGGTGCAAAACCATTTGATGCAGTTGCTGTGCCTGGTGGCGATGGAGCCACCCAATTCTCTGGAAGCTGACAGTATTCGCGATGAAAAAGTAAAGATTGTTCGGGCGCTGCGTCGAATCGATCCGGCCACAGCTAAAGATCACGTGGTCCGAGGGCAGTATGTCCAGGGGGTAATCGATGGTGTAGCGGTGCCCGGATATCTTGAGGAGCCGGGGTGTGAGACGCCAGCCAGTGACACAGAGACGTTTGTAGCGATCAAAGCTTATGTCGATAACTGGCGTTGGTCCGGAGTGCCGTTCTATTTGCGGACGGGCAAGCGGATGCCGGAAAAAGTCACCGAAATCATTATCCAGTACAAGGCGCTGCCGCATCATATTTTTGGAGAGGGCGAGGGTTCTCAGCCCAATAGGCTCATCATTCGGTTGCAGCCCAACGAGGGCATAGAAATGAGCATGGTCTCTAAAAAGCAGAGCCTGAGGGAAAAGCTATCTCTGCAAACGCATACGCTTAATTTTGATTTTCGTGGCGAAGCCGACAGCGAGCGGATTCCCGATGCTTACGAACGGCTATTTTTGGACGCGATTAATGGAGACCCTTCGTTGTTTGTGGGTCGCGAGGAGATTGAGGAAAGCTGGCGCTGGTGTGATCAGCTGATCTCAGCCTGTAAGCAATCTGATGTCAGCGTCAGTCCCTATCAGTCGGGCAGTTGGGGGCCCAGTCGCTCCGAATTATTAATTGACCGCGACGACCGGACTTGGCATGTGTGACTGCCGTAACTTTGATCTTCGGTCAGATCTAGATCAGGCGCTGGCGACCGAAGTCGGAGCGCGTCTTGCAGAAGCCATAGCGCAGCGCGGTAGCGCGTACTTGGTGGTTTCAGGCGGCAGCACGCCC
>CAYQUE010000109.1:0-4316 GCA_964420615.1 uncultured Alteromonadaceae bacterium
ATCGTTCGCCCACAACACCGTCAGTGAATACTGCCGCGGCGGGCACCTCGGGCTCACCCTCGCCCTCGCCTTCGTAGCGTACATTGGCGACCTCAAAGGACAGACCCTGCTGGTTGCCCCAAGTGGGGAACAGCACGATGCCGGCATTGACCGAGGTCACGTCGAGCCCCGACCCCACTAACTGAGCCACGGGCACCTCAAAGGTCTGCCAGGTATTGGCTTCATAATCAGAGAGATCAATCTGTTGATCACCGGTACCGCAGGGATAGAAACAGTCGACCTTGTAGACCATACCTGACGCCACGGTAGATTCCGGCATGCGCAGGTCGAAAAGCAACTTGCCGCCACGAACAAAATCGCTGAGGTCGACCCCGCCCGCGGACCCGATGAAGAGCACGCCGTCAGCGCCGCTGTTGGCAAAATTGACGTTGAGTGCGGCGCCAATTTCGGGGTCTCCCGAATCGGTCACGGTCCAGGTAATCAAGTTAGTCGTATTACCGTCGCCGCAGTAATCACCGTTGACCAGCGTGTCATAGCCACAAATGCCGCGATCCCATAGCGGGCCCACGTTACCATCGGTGGTGAATACCGGCACCAACGAGCCGTCCACGGATCCGCCAGGTGGACGAATACCACAGCCTCGGCGGCTGGGGTGACCGCAAGCCAGCTCCACATTGTCGATCATGACATGGGCGCTTGAGCTGGGCTCGAAAACAAACAGATTCATAACACGGCTGGTATCGAGGCGCCGCTGTCCCGAATTCGCGAGCAGATCGTTTACCTGCACGCTCATGGTGAACCACTGATCCAGCGGCATGTCACTCACCTGAAGCTCTTTAAAACCAAGGGCCGGATACCCGCTGTCCATCTTCACCTGAATGGTGCTGTCGAGGTCGGTGCCCGCCGAATCGATGTACATATCAAACTTCAGTTCACCGGCATGAATTTGGTAATACAAGGGGTTGTTGCCAAAACCAAATAGCGCTGTCGGCTCCTCATCCGCCGCCGAAATAGCGATATTGCCGGCATTGGAGGTAACCACCTCGATCACCGCACCTCGATCCGTTTCGGTTTCTATTTCGGCAAAGGTCAGCGATCCGTCGTTATCCCAAGGCGACGAGACAACTAGCTCGCGGGTGACCGTATCGGCGCCAACCACCCAAGACAGCGCATCGGCGCCGTTGGTATAGAGCGGGAACGCGATTTCATAGGGTGCTTGCGCGCCGGGCGACTCTACCGTGCGGTCTGCCTCGCTGTTACAGCCAGAACCGCTCGCTTGGTTATAGGCACACTCGTAGACGCGAATGTAGTCCACCTCCATCGCCGAGGGGATAGCGCCGGGACCGACGTTACCCGGCAAGTTGCCGCCTACGGCCAGGTTAAGCAGCAAATGAAAATCTCGATTGAACGGGGCAGCACCGGCGCCGCGCTCGTAGCCCACGTCGGTACCACCGTAGTAATAGGAGTACCAGTGCTCGGCATCCACCGTCATGAAGTTGCGATCATCGACAAACCAGCGGACGTAATCTTCGGTCCACTCAATCGCGTAAATATGAAAATCGTCGCCAGGATTCTCGACGCCGATGCTCTCGGTAGTTGTTTGGTTCAGAGGCCAGGCAAATCCGTGGTGAAGAGAGGCGTAATAGTTCTCATCCTCCGTGCCCGCGTTCACGACCTCCATGATGTCGATTTCGCCGCCGGATGCCCAACCGCCAAAACGATCATCACTGGGCAGCATCCAGAACGCCGACCACAAACCCTTACCCGAGGCTGACTTGATGCGGGCCTCGACCCGACCGTATTGGAAATCGAGCTTGCCGAGGGTTCGAATTCGACCCGAGGTGTAAGGAAAACCAGCGACAACCTGTTCAGCGCGAGCCTCTACCCTCAAGATGCCATCGGCTACGACAAGGTTGTCTTCGGTGTACCACTGCAGCTCATCATTACCCCAGCGGGCAAGGCCGTACTCACTGCCGTCTCCCGTCTGAATATCCCAGTTACCGGCGTCTAGCGCATCGCCATCGAATTCATCGCTCCAAACCAGCGTCCACTCGGCACTGGCCTCCGGGTAGAAGGGATCCACCACTGGGGATTCTGCACCGCCGCCCCCGCAGGCGATGAGCGCCGCTGACACTGTGGAAACAAGCAAAAAGCGCACACGCGCGATGGCTAAAGACATGAGGAAAACCGCCACGTTAAGAAGAGTAAGAGTGATAACCCAATTAACCCATACGCCAGAGCCTGGATTAACTAAAAGTCGACAATCTGGACTGTCAGCAGGACGAGCAGGACAGGCGTCCCGCGCCCTTTCCCCGTGGGTTTTAGGCGACTTTCAGCGTGGCCTAAACCTCCGTTTTATGACTCGGATCAGGCCAGCAAATGCTGGATTGCCACCCGATAATTTCGACTTACTTTGAGCGCCGACCCCGACGAGGTGTGGAGCAAAGCCTCGCCCTTGGGCAGGCCCTCTACGCGCTCTATGCGATTTATATTGACGATTGTCGATCTGTGAATGCGCGCAAAGTACGCGGGCAATCGCTGTTCCAGTTCTTTCATGGTGGAACGGAGGATATGCGTCTCGCCCCCGGCATGGACACACATGTAATCCCCCGCGGCATCTATCCAATCGATCATCTCATACTCGAGCAAAATCGTTTGCTGCCCGTCCTTGATTGGCAGCTTTGCGATGTGGTCGGCGCTCAGCCAAGAGAACTTGGCATCAGCGCCCCCTTTTGCCCGGGCCGCCTCCATTGCCGCCAACGCTGGCGCCTTGCCTGACTCACCGGCGCGGTCCTCCATGTCATCGAGATAGCGTTGCGATAGCCAGCGCTCACGCGCTCTCTCCAGCGCCTCTTCTACCCGCGTGTTTTCGAAGGGCTTTAGGATGTAATCAACCGCATGCAACTCAAAAGCTTGCAGCGCAAAGTCGTCAAAGGCGGTGGCGAAAATAATGAGCGGCATGGCGTCACCCTGAAGCCGCTTGACCACGTCAAAACCGTTGAACCCCGGCATTTGTATATCCAGGAATAACACATCAGCCGGAGTGGTGAGCAGGCCTGTTAGGGCTTCACGGCCATTTTTATAGAGACCGACCACCTCAGTGTCCGGGACTTTTGCGACAATCCCCTTGAGGTAATCGAGACTCAGCGGCTCGTCATCGACGATCCCTACGGTCATGATCTCAGCCATACCGAAGCACCTCCACAGCGGGGATGGTAATGTTTATTTTTAGTCCGCCAAGCTCGGAACGCGATGAGCTCACATCACCGCTGTCTCCGTAAAGATTTTTGAGCCGTTCACGGGTGTTTCGCAAACCCACCCCGGCCCCATCCACTTTCTCGAGCGCAGCCGAGTTACCGCGGCTCGTGGCGTCTGAGTTTCCGGTATCCTCGACGCTAATTTGAATGCCTTGGTCAATGGCCTGTGCACAGACGCGAATTTTGCCACCTTCTTCGCTACGCCCGATAGCGTGCTTAATGGAGTTTTCTGCCAGGGGCTGAAGCAAGAAACTCGGCACCGCCAATTGGCTCACGGCTGGATCGATAGAAAATTCCACCTCTAACCGATCCGCGAAGCGCACGCGCTCGATATCAAGGTATAGCTCCAAAGCGTCACACTCTTCGCTGAGCGAGACAACGTGCTTGCCATCGCTGTCCAACGAAAAACGAAGGAAAGCGCTGAGCTTGGCCAACATGCTCTTGGCATCATCATGACGCTCTGCTGCAATCAAGGCCATAACGGAATTCAAGGTGTTAAATAGAAAGTGCGGGTTGAGCTGATAACGAAGAAGCTTGAGCTGGGCATCCCGGGTCTCGGACTTGGCGATAATCATATCCATCGCCTCACGCCGCTGACGCAACTCATACTCGAGTAACGTTCGCCGCTGCCGCTGAAGCAGCTGGTAGTACTTGATACCGTGGTACAGCGCGGCCCACGTCACAAAGACGAAGATGGAGGGAAACAACCAGCCCCCAAAATCCGGCCACAAGCCAGTCTCCCCGGTCAACGCCATGAAGATAACGAGCCGCATCACCGCCCAAAGCGCCGACAAGAGCAGGGCGGCGAGGACCGCTACCACTACCCGTCGCCACACCGGCCAGTGCCAAATACGCTGGTAGCAATAGCGGAGGGGCAAGGTGAGCAACATGCCGAGTAGGGACTGGGTAGCGTTATGCGTAAGGTACGATAGCTCGAACTGATTGTAGGGCAGACTGAGACTCAAATAGGTAATGATCGAAAGACCCAGCCAACCCGCCACCTGCAGCGGCCAAAACAAATTGCCCGCGAGCGGATTACGCCAATCCACCGGAGAATCT
>CAYQUE010000110.1:0-4264 GCA_964420615.1 uncultured Alteromonadaceae bacterium
CGCAACCCGGCCCGCTGGCTCACACCAGACAATGCGTGAAACACTCAACCGAACAGAAATTCGGGATAACTCCCCAAGCTCAGAAGCGACTGACTCTGACTGGCAATTGCGTGAAGCCACGGATGAACAAGTTGCAGGTCCGCTCGGGTGGCCCGGCAAGCTCAATCGTCTTGAACCGCTTCAGCGCTTCCTCCCAGAGAATTCGTAGCTGCATTTCAGCCAACCGATTGCCCATACATCGATGAATACCCGCCCCAAAAGACAGATGCCCTCGCACATTGGGCCGATCAATCCAGAAATCGTTAGGGCGCTCAATCACCGCCTCATCATAATTACCCGAGACATACCAAAGCAGCACCTTGTCACCCTTGGCAATGTGTTGCCCACCAAACTCGACATCTCGCGTCGCCGTGCGCCGCATGTGGGGAAGTGGCGTCTGAAAACGGATAATCTCAGACACCATTGAAGGAATTAATGCGGGATTGGCTCTTACCTTTGCCATCTGTTCGGGAAACTGATTTAAAAAGACGACGCCGCCCGACATAGAATTTCGCGTTGTGTCATTGCCGCCTACGATCAGCAACATGATGTTGCCCATATAAGTCAGCGGGTCATCCACCATGTTGGCGGTATTGGGGTCCGCCTGGAGCATACGGATAAGATCGAAAGCTTCTTTACCGTCGCCTTTACGTTCGTGCCAGAGCTCAGTAAAGCGCTGCAGACAGGCCGTCATATGCTCAATGATCACGCCCCGAGGGACGCCCTCTCCAGCGGTAATTCTCTCGTCGTTGGTAAACATGTCGGACCAGGCGGTGAGGTTATTGCGCTCTTCCCACGGGTAGTCGAATAACGTCGCTAACATCTTGGTCGTCAAGTCACGACTGACAAGCTTTACCCAATCGAACGGTTCATTTTCAGGTAGGGAATCGAGCACCTCGCTGGTCCGCTCGCGGATCAACGTTTCAAACTCCTTGAGGTTTCGAGGCGCAACCACGTGGTGCACTGCGCGACGCTGGACATCGTGTTCCGGCGGATCCATCGCAATGAACATTTTGAGAATCATGTCTGGCTCTGGATCGAGAATAGCGATCGACGGCTCGGAAGAGAACGTTTCGGTATCTCGCTCTATGGCGATAATGTCCTCATAGCGCGACACGGACCAGAACGGCCCGGCGGGACTTTCCGGCTGGTAATGCACGGGGGAATCTTCACGCAAACGCGCAAATAGCCCATGCCAGTAATCAAACTGGAACATTCTCGGATCAGAGACGTCAATCTCTGCCAGAGGAAGGGCGCGGTAGTCCGGAGCTTCACCGGTTGCTGGCATGTTCATAGAAGCACCCCTGTCAGTAGTGTGCGGCCGATGAAACCGGCAGGACTACATCTGAAACTCAGGCAATCGCACAGTAATATCCGGCATGCCTTCGGTGATCACGATCTGGCACGCGAGGCGGGAATTCTCCGCTCGATCTGGCCGCAGACCCAACATCGCGGTCTCTTGGGGATCTGGCGCAGACAGATCGCCCGAGACCTCCACAAAACAATGGCAAGTGCCGCAAATAGCGCCCCCGCCACAATCGGCATCGATGCCTGGAATATCGTGCTTCAGCGCCGTCTCCATCAAGGAGAGGCCGACGTCTCCGTCCACCATTCGCTCCGAGCCGTCGTGTTGAATATACGTAACTACCGTCATGACTTTCGTGTTCCTGTGATTCAGTCAGTGTTGGAGCCTGAGCGACACTGTAACAAACGCGAGTAGCCGCTCCTAGCATCGCAGCTATTTATTCAATCGTTATTCAGCCCGCCAACGCCTGATTCGCCTCAAACGCCTCGTGGAACGCCGCCAGCATACTTTGTTCGTGACTTTGTGCCTCTGAGGTATCTAGCGGCCTCTCGAGCTTAGCCCAATCAATATCACCGTCATCGCTCATGGCTTCGTATTCTAGAATGCCGAGCTCTTCGAATCGCGGCCTGATTCGGTCAGTGAGCAAGCCTATCCGTCTGAGGTTGGGCACAACGCGCTGAAACAGCAAGTTGCGGAAAGTAGACATGACAAAGCCGTCCAACACCTTGCGGCGACTCTCCTCGACATCCCAACCAAAATGCCGGAATACGTCAGTCGCCACCAGTCTTTCCCGGCTGATCGCGCAGGCCTCAAAAGCGAATAATGCGCGTTCCTCGCGCTCTTCCTCGGACAGCGTTTGCACATACTCCTCAAGATAGTTGACACCAAATGTCACATGCCGGGCTTCATCGCGCGTAACGAGATAAACAATATCTTTTAATACCGGATCCGGCGTTGTCTCTCGGGTGGTGTTAAAGGCGGACAAGGCCAAGCCTTCAATGACGATCTGCATACCAATAAACTTAAGATCCCAGCGGGGATCGGTCAGAATCTTGTCAATGATACTGTTCAGGTGTGTGTTGATCGGATACATCAAACCAATACGCTTTTGTATGTACTGGTTAAAAACCTCGACGTGGCGCGCCTCGTCGAATGTTTGCGAGGCTGCATACAGCTTTGCGTTGAAGGTGGGGGCGCACGAACACAGCTGACTCGCGACCAGAAGCGCACCCTGCTCGCCATGCAAAAATTGAGATAAGCTCCAGGCGTTCATGTGCAGCCAAAACTCGTCGCGTTCCTTGTCAGATAACGCAAGATAAGGAGGATAGTCGTGCAGGTTCATCAACTCGGCCTGACGCTCCTCCTCTGGCCAGGGCCGATCCCAGTCGATGTCCATCTGCGGATCCCAATTGAGCTGCTTTCCTAACTCATACAATTTCTTAATGCGGTCGTCCTGAACTGAGTAATCCCAGTTATAGGAGCCCGTGAGGGGCGTCTGGAAAATCTGAGCGACATGGTCCACGTCTGCGCTAGTGAGCACGTCCTCCAGATCAGGATTGTCGCGAGGATAATCCGGATTGGCGAATTGCTGAATTTTTCTAGGCGTCTCAGTGTTCCAAGCGATTTTCATGGGTCACATCCTTTTTTCTCACATCTTTACTCTTACCGAGACTCAGCTCAAGCCGGTCGCTAGCACTTGATAGTCAAATAAAGCGGTGTTGATTTCAATACGCGGCCCTGAATTATTGATTTTAAGTGTATTGGCGCCAAATACCGCCTAGACCGCCTCAATGGCAAAGCCCTGGGTAGGGAAATGTAGGTAAACGGCATGACCCGTTCGAGATGGATACCGCAGCACGATTTCGGCACTCGTCAGCGAGATCAATTCGCCTTGGCTTCGCTCGCGCGCGTAGTCGACGGGACCGACATAGACTGGTTGATACAACTCGAATCGCGCAGCAATCTCCGGTGAGCCGATATCCAGAGGCGCTTGCGCGTCGATAACCGCACTCACCTCTGCAGCCGTAGCTTCAGTGCGAGTACCATGACCGATTGACGCTATACGGCCCATCCAATCACGCACCGAGGCCGGCAGCCTCCTGTAAAAGCGCTTATCGATGCTCGCGCCCATCCACAGCGGATGGTAACAACACAGGTCAGGAGTGCTCGCCGTAGGTCCCCCGAGAAATAGAGCGCCCTCAAGTAAGACAGACAGCTGCGCCGCGAAATTCTCCACTTGTTGAAGAGATAGCTCGCGCCCCGGTGGAGTCAAGGTCGCGTCGGCTTTCATTTTTGCTCGATCGCTTAGAAAGCGTGCTACGCCCAAAAAGCCAACTTGCCGCTGTAAATAGCGAAGCACCCTCAACTGAGCCGCGCTGGCAATGACAGAAAAAAATATATCGTTCTCAGCATGACGACACAGCGCCTTAAGATGCGCGGGCATGTGGAGCTGACCCGCGAGATCGCCCTGCAAGGCACTGACGGCGAGGTTGGAGTCGCAGTAAAAATGCGCCCCCATCTGTAGCACTGGAATTCGGCGATAGCCGCCAATCCATTGACGCAGCATTGGACGCGGCGGTTGTGGTGGAACCTCAACCGACAGCCAATGCCGACCCAAGATTCCCAACGCCAACCGAACCTTTTCCGAGTAAGGGGACATGGGGTAGTGGTACAAAATCGGGAGGTTGGCGGACACCATGAGTGACTCCTCGCGACACGCTTTGTGTCAGATTCAACGGCGTCGGGATTGGCTAGCAGCCTACCTCATCAGCAAACGGGGCACTCCGCCGGCGAGCGCCGTCTCGGTCGAAACCCATGCAAACGACATAAAAAAGCCGGCTAATCGCCGGCTTTATCATCGCTCGCCATTCCCAAACATGGCGGCAATTGAGATTACTTCTTCTTGGCAGCCTTCTTCTT
>CAYQUE010000111.1:0-4212 GCA_964420615.1 uncultured Alteromonadaceae bacterium
CATAGAGCTGTGCTGCCAGCGTTTTGTTATGTGCCATGACGATGGTGGGGCGCTGTAACGCCTGCACCACGTTCGCCATGGTGAATGTTTTGCCGGAACCCGTGACACCCAGCAGAATCTGAGAGGCCAGCCCCGAGTGCACACCGGCAATCAGCTGTTCAATCGCGGCTGGTTGGTCTCCCGCTGGAGCATATGCAGATTGGAGTTCGAAGGGTCGGGTCACGTGACACACATTGCGGTCTAAACCCCAAGCATAACGGATCTTCAGGCATGGCGAGATTTACCGCTTCCGCGGTTGACTGCTCGAAAACGCCCCCTGTACACTTCGCCCCCTCTTTGAGAGACCCTTCCGCCTTAGCTCAGTTGGTAGAGCAGCTGACTGTTAATCAGCGGGTCGCTGGTTCGAGCCCAGCAGGCGGAGCCAAATACCGAAAAGCCGCACTTTGTGCGGCTTTTTTGTACCCACCCCTGCCCTTTTCCCTCAAAAATCCCGACGTTGCTCGTGAGCCCCAAGACCTTCATCACGCTCCTGCGTTCCGCCAAGACTGGGGTTCCGGCCATCACAAACAATGTTTCCAACTCCATTGGACGGTATATTCACGGGCTAATTGGCGTGACCGCTACGCGGGGACGTGCAGAGATGCGGATGGAATCCCAGTAAGGAGAAAAAATGAGCGCAGACGCAGTCATCTATGAAAAGCAAGCGGGCGTGGCGACCATTACCAAAAATAACCCGCCACAGTACGGCATGACGCTGGATGTGCTGACCGGCATGAAACGCGCCCTTGTGGACGCCAATAATGATGAAGATATTCAAGTTATCGTGATCACTGCGGGTGGGCCCGGATTCCATATGGGGGGAGTGGTACTCGGCGAAGCCAATACCGACTGGGAATTCACGCCCGTAGAGTTCAAGGAAGCACTGCTCACAGGTTTGAATGTGTTTCGTCTCATCGAAACCATCGAAAAACCCGTGATTGGCGTCGCCAAGGCCGGCGCGGTCGGCGGTGGCTTCGAGAACTTACATGCTTGTGACTTCGTCATCGCCGGCGAAGACGCTCGCTTTAGTCAACCCGAAGTCACCTTGGGCATGATTTGCGGCTGGGGCGGCACCCAGCGACTGCCTCGCATGGTGGGTTGGAGAAAAGCCAAAGAGCTCCTCATCGAAGGCATCGAAATCAGCGGCGCGGAGGCGGCGGACCTCGGCTTGGTGACGCGCGCGGTACCCGTTGAACAGGTCGATGAGGAAGTCGACGCGTTGTGCGAGAGACTCAAGAAGAACGGACCGGTAGCCATGGGGTACACCAAGCTGGCAATGAACAAGGTCTGGGAAACTGATATCCGCAACGGCATCGATTTCGAACTGGAGGCGTCCGCCGTGGTAAACGGGTCTGGCGAGTTTACCGCGGCGGTTTTCGAGGACTTTTTAGCGGGCCGTCAGCCGAGTTTTGAAAAGCGCAGGCGCATCACCGCTGATGACAAGTGGCGTACCATCGTCGATTGAACAGCACTGCGCTCAGACAGACTGCAAGCCTCCGTCAATCACGTGGGTGCTACCAGTGATGTAGGAGGCCTCGTCCGAGGCCAAAAAGGCGACCAAGGCGGCAATTTCATCGGGCGTTCCATAGCGACCCATGGGTACACGCTGGCTGATGGCATCGACATAGGCCTGCGGATCATCAGGCACCGACTCGCTCTCAATGGAGCGCATCATCCGCGTATCCACTACGCCCGGACAAATCGCATTAACCCGGATGTTATGGGCCGCCAACTCGTAGCCCGCGGTGCGAGTCATCCCCACCACTGCATGCTTACTTGCGCCGTAGGCCAGTAAGGTAGGGGTGCCGCGCAGTCCCGCGCCCGATGCCGCATTCACAATCGCACCGCCGCCACGACGTCGCATCGCGCCGATCACCGATTGCATGCCGAGATAAACGCCCTTGATGTTAACGGCAACGACCTTATCGAAGACAGCCTCAGGGTATTCCTCGATCGACGCGACGGTTCCCTCGATACCCGCGTTGTTAAAGAGTACATCGACGCCGCCATAATGCGCTTCCGCTTCTGCAACATAACGCGCGGCGTCCTCGGCACTAGAGACATCCGCTACCACTGTCTGCGCGGATAAGCCTTGGTCCTCGGCCCCACGAAGCGTCTCAGCGAGTCCGGCCGTATCCCTATCGACCGCGCAAACTGACGCCCCTTCGTTGAGAAAACGCATGACCGCAGCACGACCGATCCCACCACCTGCTCCCGTGACAATCACCACTTTGTTCTCAAAGCGTCTCATAAGCAGCCCAATCCCCTTCCAAAGTTAACGTCAAGCAAGAGCCCACTCCACTGCCAGGCACTCAAATTCGGCCAGAAGATAAACCCATTTAATATGCTGTGGGCGACCTCCCACGGGAGTGCTATCGGTTTTCGCTTTCTAGCTAGCCCGAGCGCCTCTCAAGCCTTGATTTATAGCGCCAATCTCAAATCCCTTCGCTGGCTCAGCAACAAGGTCAACGGACACCTCGCAGAGGGGTATACCCTCCTCTCAGCCCGGATACCGAAGTGACGCATGCAATGACGTAGGAATAAGGCTTGAGCGGTCATAGCTTGATCACAGAATGCAAGGAGACACCGTGGGCTCTACGCTAGAAACCAATAATGTGCAGCGACTCTTGCCGGCCTGCGAGGTAATGCACCTGCTCGCCGTCAAATATCGCGCTTTGCTCTAATTTCATCTGGACCGGCTGCCCAAGCCATTCCGGCACATCTACCGTCACATTCCCCTCGATGGCATAGCCCGTCATGGCATGTAAAGGCCAGTCACCCCGACCCGGTGTCGGCCCCTGGTTGTCCCACATGCCAATAGTCGGCCCGGGCGCGTGCCCGTAGATGCCCAAGGGATGCGTGTAGATGGCATTGGTAATTCCCTCTCTAGAGAGTATCGCTTGCGCTCGAGCGAGAATCTCATTGCCAGTGCGGCCAACTACAAACTGGGCTGTAAGGAGATCCTGCCATTGGTTGCCAATGCGCATGGCCTCGACCAATCCTGAGGGCGGCGCCGCTTCGCCTAATCTCAAAACGTACCCCATTTCCTGCGTATCGGTGCAAAGCCCGAGGTAGCACAGCCCGACGTCCGTGTGCAAAACGTCACCTCTGTGGATCACCGCATCGGGATTACCGTTGCCCAAAAAGGGCGTGTCACCATAATCTGCTCCCTGCCACTGCCGATTCACATCGGGGTGAAACCACGGCTCCAAGCCCTGTTCCTCAAATCGCGTTCTGATAAACCAGGCCACATCCCCTAATGTGGTGACGCCGGGTGTAATGACATCACTGCTGAAAGCAGTCGCGATGGTCTCACGCGCTAACGCCACCCCCCGTTGCCACACTTCAATCTCTGCGGGCGTCCGGGTTTCCATCCAGCGCACCACCAGGTTCTCGGCGGAGACAATGCGACCTCTCAACTCTGGCTCCAGTTCGGACTCGAGCTTCTCATAGAGGCTATGGCTTAAGCCGTCGGCCACTGGCCACGTGTCACTCACATTGACTGCGATTTTCTCGGGGTTACGCGCTGCGACAATGGCCGCAAGTCTTTGCCACTGCGCGTCGAGATCACCGCCTTCCCATGCCGCTTCGTAAAGGGCACCGAGGGGGTATCGGCTTACTGTCAAGCGCTCCAAGCCTCCTTCTCCTTGATCGAAGAAAACGAGCATGGTCGTGCGACGAGCGGTAAAACGCGGCTTAGGGGTCAAGGACAGAAATACAGGGTCGTCGTTGTACTCTCTCGCGATCACGATCCACATATCGATCCGGGACTCTCGCATCAGCTTTGGGAGGAGCTCCGTCAATCGCTCTTCCAGCAACTGGTTCTGAACGACAGGGCGACGCTCATAGGGCTCTACGGCTAATTCGGCAGTGGCTGACTTCACTGAAGCCGCCAATGCCAACACGAGAGCAGCGCCAGTCATAAACATCGGCATGATTGGCGCCCGTCCCGTCACTGTTTTCGTAAACAATGATACGTCTCCGCGGCTAACCCTCAACGTCTGCAGATTCCTCTGATTCATCGGTCGCGTCACTCTCTTTAGTTTCACAGACGGATGCAGGCTGCACATCGATCTCCCCAGTCCCCTCCCACGTCGGGACATGGTCATCAAAACCGGTGTAGCGAAGCGTGGCGTCACCACTCAGTACCACCTGCAGCGCGCGGCGGCGAAT
>CAYQUE010000112.1:0-4162 GCA_964420615.1 uncultured Alteromonadaceae bacterium
GGGGATTGAGGTGAGACCCCATCCGCAAGGTGTTTTCGGTCGCAAAAGCGCTCCCCGTGATAATGCACGCGGCGATAACTAACGAGAGGAGTGGAGCGCGACGCATGGCGGGTGGGCTCAGAGTAGGGAAGGTGTGCCGGTTATGCACAGGAGCTGGCAGTCATTGCCGCGGCCGCGGCCCGGGCACGCAAGCGGATTCCGATAGGCACTCAGAGGGTGGCTCAAAATGATTTCTCATTTAATGTCGTGTCCGCATCCTATCGGTTTTCGGGATGGCCGGTAAGCTGGCTGACTGCTCACATCAATTAAGCGTTTTTGAGTGCCTCGCGATTGGATGAAGAACGCCTCCCTGATGACCTCAGCCCTAGCCGATCGGGACAGATTAGAGTAAATGGATTGACGCTTTTTTACGATGGCATGTAGGCTCCAAGGCATAAGAAAGGGGGGTGACATGTCGATCGATTCTCAGGCCCGAATTGTGATTGTTGGGGGCGGCATCATGGGCGTGGCGCTCGCCTATCACCTCGCCGAGGAAGGCGAAACCAATGTCATGCTGATCGAGAAGGGCGAGCTGACCTCGGGCTCGACCTGGCACGCAGCGGGACAGTGTCCGAGCCTCGTGGGTAACTACAACCTCGCCAAAATCCATGACTACGGGAATCGGCTGTATCCCACGCTGGAAGAGAAGACCGGCCAGTACGTGAGTTGGCATGCCTCGGGCGGTATTCGCATCGCTCGCCAGCAAGCGGATCTCGACTGGTTCCACTCCATGAAGGGCATTGCCGATAACGTCGGCTTCCGCATGGAGATCATCGACCCGATCAAAATCAAGGAATTGAACCCATTTTATGACACCGAGGGTGTGATTGCCGGGGCCTGGACGATGGATGATGGTCACGCCGATCCCTCCGGCCTGACCAACGCCATGGCCCGGGGTGCGACCGATATGGGCGTGAAGATCGTGCGTCACAACCGCGTCGTGGATATCAACCGTTTACCCTCGGGGGAGTGGGAGGTCGACACTGAATTGGGCAAGGTCACCTGCGAGATCGTCGTGAATGCGGCGGGCAGCTTTGCCCGCCAAGTGGCACAGATGGTGGGTGCGGATCTGCCAATCTGCAATATGGAGCACCATTACATTGTCACCGGCGCCATTCAGGAATTTATCGACCGGGACGAGGAATTTCCGGTCATGCGCGACCCCTACGCCTCAGCCTATATCCGCCAGGAACAAAAGTCGGGTCTGATTGGTATTTATGAGTCCACGGGGCTTACCGAGGCTTGGGGCCCCGATGGGTTGCCGCCCTGGTCTTCCGACAGCGAATTGTTCCCTGATGATCTCGACCGCCTTATGCCCTGGCTCGAGCGAGCGATGAACTGCATGCCGCCCATGTTGGAGGCGGGGATCAAGCGCATCGTGAATGGGGCTATCCCGCATTCGGCTGACGGCCCGCCGCTGCTCGGGCCGGTTGCCGGTATCGAGAATTTCTGGCTGTGCTGTGGTTCTTCATTTGGGATTGCTCAGGGCGCCGGCTGCGGCAAGTACCTCGCCCAGTGGATGATCTACGGCGACGCCGAGATCAACATGACGGGCTTTGATCCAAGGCGCTTTGGTGACTTTGCGGATCGCGCCTACATGCATGCCAAGGGTTTTCAGGATTATGGACTGACCTATGCCACGCCATTACCCGGTGAGGAGTTTCCTGCGGCGCGGGATTGCCGACTCACGCCGCTTCACGACACCCTGAAAGCCAAGGGCGCGGTGCACACCCAGACCTTTGGCTGGGAGCGACCCAAATGGTTCTCCCTCGACGGGCGCGAGGAGGAGCACAGCTACCGACGCAACAATGTATTCGAGGTGGTACGCGAAGAGTGCAAGGCCGTGCGCGAACGGGTAGGACTCATCGATCTCACAGGCTTTGCTAAATACGACGTGACCGGCGCCGATGCCGAGGCCTTTTTGAATCGCGTCTTGGCCAACCGCATGCCGCGACGCGACGGCGGGATCGCACTGGCGCACTTCCTCTCCAAAAACGGGCGCATTTTGGGCGAGGCGACCGTCACACGGATTTCTGGTGAGCACTTTTATCTCCTCTCTGCAGCCAGTGCCGAGCTGAGAGATCTCGATCATTTGGTACAGCAGGTGCAGGCGGGTGAGCAGGTCGAGATCCGCAACAGCACCGAGGAGCGTGGTGTCATCGTATTGGCCGGGCCCAAGGCGCGGGAAGTGCTCAGCGGTTTGACCGAGGCCTCGCTGGAGACTGCGGATTTTCCCTGGCGTACTGCGCAACAGATTGAGATCGCGGGTATCCCGACACTAGCCCTGCGTATCAACTATGTGGGCGAACTGGGTTGGGAGCTCCATCCGGCCATGTCGGATTTGCAGGCGTTGTATGCGGCGGTTTGGGCCGCGGGCGAGGCGCATGGCATTGCTGACTTCGGGCTCTACGCCATGAACAGCTTGCGCATGGAAAAAGGCTACCGCGGTTGGGGTGCTGAACTGACCAATGAGGTAACGATGCTCGAGGCCGACATGGCGCGCTTCTACGCGAGCGCCAAGGACGACTTTATTGGTAAAGCCGCCACCGAAAATAACGCGGCGGGTCCTTTGCGCCTCGTCTACTTTGAGGTGGATGCGCAGGACGCCGATGTCCGCGGCGGAGAACCGATTTTTTTGGGTGATAACTGTATCGGCGTGACGACTTCAGGCGGGTATGGCTATGCAGTGGAGAAGAGCCTGGGCTTTGGTTACGTGCCTCCCGAGCAGGCCGAACCGGGCTCGGTGATCGACATCGGTTTACTCGATGCCCGCTGTCGCGCCACGGTCTTGGCTGAACCCATCTACGACCCGGCCAACGAGCGGCTGGCCAGCTGATGCCATCGTTACCTGATCGCTGTGAGGTTGTCGTTGTCGGTGGCGGCGTCATTGGCGTCTCGGTGGCGTATCACCTCGCCGAGGCGGGCATTCAAGATGTGGTGCTGCTTGAGCGCAAGGAGCTGACCAGCGGCACGACCTGGCACGCGGCGGGCTTGGTGGGGCAGCTCCGTACTTCGATCAACATGACTCAGCTCGCGCGTTATACCAGCCAGCTTTACCGTGGTCTCGAGGAAGAGACAGGGCAAGCCACCGGCTACCGACAGTGCGGCTCGATCTCCATCGCTGCCACGGCCGAACGGTTTGAAGAGCTCAAGCGCAGCGCCTCTATGGCCAAAGTGTTCGGGCTCGAGGTTAATGTGCTGTCGGTGGCAGAGATTGGCGAAAAGTATCCGCTGATACAAACCGACGACCTCTTTGGCGGCATTCATATTCCCTCCGACGGCTACGCTAACGCGGTCGATATCACTCAGGCGCTGGCAAAAGGGGCGAAGAGCCGCGGCGCGCGAATTTTCACCGATACCAAGGTCGAGTCGATCCTCCGCGATGGAGACGAAGTCACGGGTGTGCGCACCGCAGAGGGTGAGATTCGAAGCAAGTACGTGGTGATCTGCGGCGGCATGTGGTCGCGCGATCTCGCGGCCTCGGTAGGTGTGAACCTGCCGCTCCATGCCTGCGAGCACTACTACGTCCTGTTCGAGGGGGTAGACGGTCTGACTCCCGAGCTGCCCGTGCTGCGCGATTACGACGCCTGCACCTATTACAAATATGACGCGGGCAAATTACTGGTGGGCGCCTTCGAGCCCTCGGCCAAACCCTGGGGTATGGAGGGCATTTCCGAGGATTTTTGCTTTGATGAGATCGCCGGTGATTTTGATCACTTTGAGCCGGTGCTTCACGACGCCATGAAGCGCTTGCCAGCGCTGGAGCGCGCGGGCATCCAAAAGTTTTTCTGCGGTCCAGAGAGCTTTACCCCCGATGTGCGCTATCACCTCGGTGAGGCGCCGGAGCTCAAAAACTGTTTTGTTGCGGCGGGGCTCAACTCGATTGGTCTGCAATCGGCGGGCGGTGTCGGTAAGGTCACCGCCGAGTGGATTCGTGACGGCAGGCCGCCAGTGGATTTATGGGAAGTGGATGTCCGGCGCAACATGCCGTTTCAGGGTAACCGGCAGTATCTCCAAGCCCGCGTCAGCGAGAGCCTCGGCTTGCTCTACGCCACCCACTATCCCTATCGCCAATACGAGACCGGTCGCGGTGTGCGCAAATCAGCGATCCACGACCGACTCG
>CAYQUE010000113.1:0-4067 GCA_964420615.1 uncultured Alteromonadaceae bacterium
TTTTATCTGAACGCCACGGAACCGCCCTGGGCTGCCCACTATCAGATGTACGACTATGTGCTAGAAGAGCTACCTCGTGTGGTAGCGGCGGCGTCTCCGGAACTCGATACTGCACGGGCGGCCATCACCGGCCACTCGATGGGCGGGCACGGCGCATTGACCATCGGCCTCAAAAATCCCGAGCGGTTCAGTTCGATCTCCGCTTTCTCACCGATCGTCGCGCCGACCCAGTGCCCCTGGGGCAACAAGGCTTTCAGTCATTATCTGGGCACCGATGAGTCTCGTTGGGCAGACTATGACAGCTGCGCCTTGTTATCTGCCGCCACCGAGCAAAAACCCATTTTGATCGATCAAGGTACGGCGGATAATTTTCTTGATGAGCAGCTCAAAACCCATCTGATTGTCGAAGCGGCCGATCGGGCTGGCTACCCCATCGAGGTGCGCATGCAGGAAGGCTACGATCACAGCTACTATTTTATTGCGTCCTTCATCGGGGACCATCTGAGGTTTCATGCCGAGCATCTGCAGGCATTGTGATGGCGACATCGCGTCGGCACCGACAGTAAAGCGCGACGTAACGTGACGTTGCTTTTTTGAGGTACCGCGCGCCGGTACTGTTCGGGGTGACACCGGCGGATCAGTGGTTACAGTGGCGAGAGGACAATCCATGTCATCCGTTTTAGAACACATCTCTGGCGGCGGAATGGCTATTCCCGAGGTAGCAACAAGCTACTTGAACGGGAATTCGCAGCGGATAGACCCCGCTGCGGATCAGATAGCCGTTCACTTCCCGGGTACCGCCGAAGCGGTGTGCCAGCTCCAACAAGATGATCCAAACAGCGTTGAGCATGCCATCACAACGGCCCGCGCCGCCTTTAACTCGGGGCACTGGTCTCTCATGGCGGTACCGGAAAAACAGGCGATTTTTCGGCGAGCGGCGGGGCTGATTCGCGAACGGGCAGCTGAGCTTGCGCTGCTCGAGTGTGTCTGTGCTGGTCTGCCTTACGCGCACCTCATGTCCAGGCAAATTCCCCGTGCCGCCGATAATTTTGAGTGCTTTGCAGATTACATCGGCGTCATTGCCGGGGAGTCTTTTGACCAATTGCCGGGCTACCAAACTACCGTGACACGCCATCCAGCCGGTGTGGCTGCGCTGTTTGTGCCGCGGAATGCGCCGCTGGCGTTAGCGAGTATGCATATCGCTTCAAGCGTCGCGTTTGGTAATACCTGTGTCCTGAAACCCTCGGAGCTGACCCCACTGTCCATTTTGCGCCTCGCCTCGCTACTCGAGGAGGCAGGACTACCCCCGGGCACGGTCAATGTGGTGAACGGCCGCGGTGAGGTGACCGGTGCAGCGCTGGCAGCCTCGGCGAACATTGACCGCATTGCTTTCACAGGCCGGGGATCAACGGCACAAACGGTGATGGCGGCCGCGGCGAAGAACCTGACAGGGGTCAATCTCCAGCTGGGCAGTAAATCCGCCAATATCATTTTTGACGATGCCGACCTGGATCGCGCTGTCGACGGCGCGCTGGTTAACGCGTTCAGTAACAGCGGGCAGATCTGCGTGGCGGGGTCGCGGATCCTCGTGCAACGCAGCGTGGCGGAACGCTTTATTCGGCAATTTATCGAGCGCACAAATGCATTGAAGGTGGGCGATCCGTTTGGTGCCGATACCGAGATCGGCCCGGTGTCGGATCGAGCGCATTGTGAACGTATTCTCGCAGCAATCACACGCGCACAGGCTGAGGGTGCAGCCCTGTTATGCGGTGGCGAAGGGATGGACATTGCCGGGGGCTATTTCATCGCGCCCACCGTGTTACAGGTTGAGAGCAATGCATTGGCACTGTGTCAGGAGGAAATATTCGGCCCCGTGGCGAGCATACAGATATTTGATGAAGACGACGAAGCGATTGCCATTGCCAATGACAGCCGCTTTGGCCTGGTAGGCTACGGCTGGACCGGGAGCATTGGACGGGCGCAACTGTTACAACGGCGTCTGGACGCCGGCTCGCTATGGATTAACACCACGGTCGCGCGTGACCTGAGAGCCCCATTTGGCGGCTTTAAGCAATCGGGCATCGGCCGCGACGGCCCGCGCCATGCGGCGCAATTCTTCACGGAAGAAAAGTCCACGATCGTCGCCATCGGCGATACGCCGATCCGCAAAATGGGATTACTCGAGCACTAACCACGGTCCGGCAAGGGCCAGCGCTCACCCTTGGCGGATCCGAGGGGGCGGTCTACACTGCTTGTCTACACGATAAAAATAAGGGCTGCCTGATGAACGCACCCATCCATCAAACCGCGCTGAATCAATCGATTGCCGAGATACCCATTGAGAATATTGATGTCAGCGATGCCTCGCTCTATCAGCAAGATATCTGGCGCCCATACTTTGCGCGGCTGCGGGCAGAAGACCCGGTGCATTGGAGCGAAAACGACGTATTCGGGGGCTTCTGGTCTGTAACGCGCTTTGAAGATATCACCGCCGTTGATGGTAACCACGACGCATTCTCTTCGGTGCCCGCCATCACGATTGGCGGGTACGGCGACGACTTTCCGGTAACCCAATTCATCGCGATGGACCCCCCGATTCATGATGTGCAGCGCGCGGCGGTACAGGGCGTCGTCGCACCGAGAAACCTCGCTCAGTTGGAGGGACTCATTCGGCAACGGGTTGGCGATATTCTCGATGGTCTACCCGTGGGAGAAACTTTTAACTGGGTGGACGAAGTCTCCATTAACCTGACCACTCAGATGCTGGCAACGATTTTCGACTTTCCGTTTGAGGAGCGTCAGAAACTCCCCTACTGGTCCGATATGGCAACGTCATTACCCGAGATGGCGGGCGCCGATGGAGACGTCGATGAGCGCACGGCGGCCTTGCAGGAGTGCCTCACTTGCTTCACTGAATTATGGCATCAGCGTAAAAATAATCCCCCGGACACGATGGATCTCATCAGCCTGCTGGCGACAAACCCCAATACTCAGGACATGGTCAATGATCCTTTGGAGTATCTGGGCAACCTCCTGTTGCTAATTGTAGGTGGCAATGACACAACGCGAAATTCTATTACTGGCGGCGTCCTGGCCCTCAACGAAAATCCGGATCAATACGCGAAACTAAAAAGCCATCCAGGGCTGATTCCGAGCATGGTCTCCGAGGTGATTCGCTGGCAGACGCCACTGATGCATATGCGCCGCATCGCAACTCGCGATATTGAGCTGGGTGGCAAAACCATTCGCAAAGGTGACAAAGTGGTTATGTGGTATTTGTCAGGTAATCACGACGAGACGGCCATTGATCGGCCGAATGACTTTATTATTGATCGCAGCAATCCGCGCTATCACCTGTCCTTTGGTTTTGGTATTCATCGCTGCATGGGTAACCGTCTGGGCGAAATGCAGCTGCGCATATTGTGGGAAGAAATTCTCAAGCGCTTCTCTCACGTGGAGGTGGTAGGCCAACCCGAGCGGGTACTGTCTAACTTCGTCCGAGGGTATTCGTCGCTGCCGGTGGTGCTGCACACCTGATCAACTCCAGTTCACGAGATAGGGTCAACCTGGACCTGCAGGGAATCTGTAGATTTGATCGGACTGTAGCTCAGCCGACGATAGCGGCCCTGGCACTCAGACCTCGAGCAGAAACGTCACCGGTCCATCGTTCACCAGCGCGACCTGCATGTCGGCGCCGAAGCGGCCCGTCTCAACCCGGATATCACCCCTACGCAGGGTCTCAGCCAGCGCATCACATAGCTTGGATGCCTGCTCGGGTGGTGCGGCGGTCGAGAAGCCTGGTCGGTTGCCACTGGTAGTGTCGGCGGCCAGCGTAAACTGTGACACCAGCAGGATGGCTCCCCCCGCTTGGGTCACGTTCAGGTTCATTTTGCCCTCGGCATCGGCAAACACCCGGTAGCGCAGCAGGCGCTCCGCCATGCGGGTGACCGCCTGCTCGGTGTCCTCGGGTTCAACACCCACCAGCACCAGAAGCCCGCGATCAATCTTGCCCACGACCTCCCCCGCCACCGTGACCGATGCCTGGGTAACGCGTTGCAGCAAACATT
>CAYQUE010000114.1:0-4060 GCA_964420615.1 uncultured Alteromonadaceae bacterium
GTTGGGATCATACTGTGCGCAGCCGCACGCGCTCGGTAGGGATCACTGTGGCACACGTCGGCGAGGTTTTGATCGTTGGTGTAGGCGTGAATCGTGGTCATTAGTCCCTGCTCGATGCCGACCGCGTCATACAAGGGTCGGACCAACGGCGCGAGGCAGTTGGTGGTACAGGACGCGTTGGAAACCAGCGTATCAGCGTTGCTTAACGTATGGTCGTTAATGCCATAGACGATGGTAGCGTCCATGCCCTTACCAGGAGCTGAGACCAGTACTTTCTTGGCGCCCGCAGCGATGTGTTGCCGAGCGGCTTCCCGGTCAGTGAAAAATCCGGTGCACTCGAAAACGATATCGATAGATAACGCTTCCCAGGGCAGTTGGCTGGGATCGCGTTCGGCCAACATTTGAATGCGATCATTACCGACAATTAACTGGTTTCCTTCGACGGCAACATCGTGCGCGAAACGACCATGGGTGGTGTCAAACTGCGTCAGATGGGCGTTCATTTCGGGGGCGCCCAAATCGTTGATCGCCACTATGCGAAGCTGCTCATGCAGCTCGGGTCTCTCGTAATAGGCTCTCAGGATGTTCCGGCCGATTCGGCCGTAGCCATTAATTGCGACGTTGATCATGCGATTTCCCCTTTTTTACGAAGCTTTGCTTCTGCGCGGTGTCTCTACATCACTGCTCGACCGTCACATTATGTAGTTTTATTACGTAAAAAAACAGTTTTTATGGGTATATTGGACAAATATTTTTGTTTTATTACATAAAAAGCCGATACACTAGCCCGTATTCAGCCCAATAGGGCGCGCGCCTCTCGCTGAAAGGAGGGGTGCCGGGGTGCAGTAGCTAGGGCTCACGATGAACCAAGAACACAATTTATTGACTCAGCTTAGCTTGGCGCTACCGACACTTAACAAGTCAGAAGCAAAGGTGGCGAATGCCATTCTGGAGGACCCCGAAGCGGCGACATCCTCCAGTATTGCGGTATTAGCGGCGACCGCCGGCGTTAGTGAGCCGAGTGTGAATCGTTTTTGCAAGCGATTCGGCGCTACCGGTTTTCCCGACTTCAAATTGCGGTTGGCGCGATCGTTGGTGTCTGGGGTGCGCTATATCAGTCGAGCGGTGGAGCTCAATGACGATATCAACACGTACCCGCGCAAGCTGTTTGATAACACCATTACGGCCTTAATTATGGCCCGAGACCAGCTGCCATTGGCGGCGATTGAGCGCGCAGTCGATTATCTCGCGCAAGCTCGACACATTTATTTCCTGGGTTTTGGGACTTCGGCGGCGGTTGCGCAGGATGCCGAGCATAAGTTTTTCCGTTTCAAGGTTCCGGTGACTACGTGTACTGATCCGCTCGTACATCGCATGTTGGCCGCGGGAGGCAGCGTAGGAGACGTTTTCTTTTTCATCTCTCACACCGGACGCACAGAAATGCTTGTAGAGACAGCGGAGATGGCGCGCACAACCGAGGCAACGGTAGTCTCGTTGACCGCTGCGGACTCCCCTCTCGCTCGAGCCAGTCATCTCAGCATCGGGCTCAATGTGGCCGAAAATACGGAAGAATATTTGCCAATGACATCACGGCTTGTACAACTGGCGGTGCTCGATGTGTTGGCAACCGGTATGACGCTTCGCCGAGGAGAGAGCATCCTGCCTCATTTGGCACGAATCAAGGACAGCTTGAAGTCAACCCGGCTACCGTCCGAAGACTGAACACGTTACTCGACAAATAATTGGAAACATTATGATGGCCGAGGCGGTAAATACTGCCCCATTGCGCTCGCACGTCCGCCTATTAGGCGACATTTTGGGAGCAGTTATTCGCGCCCATTCAGGAGATGCGATCTTTCAGCGAATCGAGGAGATTCGTCTGAGCTCCAAGGAGGCGCAGGAGAGCGGCAGTTGGGAACCGCTGGATGAGCTGCTCGCATCGCTAAGGGAGGACGAGTTTCTCGTTATTGCGCGCGCGTTTAGCCAATTTCTCAATCTCGCGAATATTGCTGACCAGCAACACACTATGTCCGCTGATACTGAGCAGCATTTTTCGGCATCGGCCACGCTGCAACAGACGTTCGGACAGTTGGAGAAGCATGCGACTCGTGATCAAGTGCAGGGAGCCATCGCAAACCTCAGTATCGACCTGGTATTGACTGCGCACCCGACTGAGATCACACGCAGAACGCTGATTCACAAGCATCGCGCACTGCGCGAATGCCTTGCCTCGCTTGAGCAGTGCCTTTCGCATGGCCAGTCTCGCGCAGCAATCCAGCGCCGTATGACAGAACTGGTTTCGCAGATTTGGCACACCGATGACTTCAGGGTTAATCGCCCGACACCGATCGACGAAGCGCGTTGGGGATTCGCAGTAATCGAAAACTCATTATGGGACGCGGTGCCGGCATTCCTGCGACGGGTTGATCAAGTGTGCAGCGAGCTGTCGCTGATCTTGCCCGGTAGCGCATGGTGTCCAATCCGGATTTCCAGTTGGATTGGGGGTGACCGGGATGGCAATCCTAATGTTACTGCCAAAGTTACCGAAGAGGTGTTGCTGTTAGCGCAATGGCAGGCCTGTGAGCTCTTTATTGCGGATTTGCTGGACTTGCAGGAGGAGCTCTCGGTAACAACGGCATCAGCGGCTTTGCTAACGGTGACGGATGGCGCGAGGGAGCCCTACCGGGCGCTATTGAAGCCTTTATTGGCGACACTCAGGGCGCAACAAAATGCGATAGCGACTGCGTTGCGAGGAGAGGCTCTCGCACCCGAACCGCTGCGTCCCCACGCGCTAACGGAGCCGCTGCAACTGTGTTTCGACAGTTTGTTCGAGTGCGGTTTGTCAGAGATTGCTTATGGATCGCTCCAAGACACATTAAGACGGGCGCACTGCTTTGGCCCTCACTTGCTTCGGTTGGACATTCGACAGGAAAGCGGCAGACATCGATCGGCGATGAGCGCCATCACGCAGGCACTGGGGCTGGGTAATTACGCAGAGTGGAGCGAGTCAGAGCGCGCTCGCTGGTTATCCGAGGAGTTACAAAACTCCCGGCCGCTGATTCCCACGGGTGCCCAATTTTGCGACGCCGATCAGGAGGTGCTGGATACTTTTTCGGTAATTGCGAAGACCCCGCCCGAGGCGTTGGGCGTTTATGTCATTTCAATGGCTTCAGCACCCTCAGACGTTCTGGTGGTGCAGCTATTACTAAAGTCGACGGGCGGGCGCGTCGATATGCCGGTCGTACCGCTTTTCGAAACGCTCGCGGATCTGGAGCGGGCATCCGAAGTAATTGATGCGTTGTTGAGCAATCCCGACTATCGCGCCCGAATCGCGGGCCGGCTCATGGTCATGATCGGTTACTCCGATAGTGCCAAGGACGCGGGAATGTTGGCGGCGGGTTGGGCTCAGTATCGCGCGCAAGAATCTTTGTTGGAGACGTGTCGCGCTCGCGGTGTGGCGCTCACGTTGTTTCATGGTCGCGGAGGCACCATCGGCAGAGGCGGAGCACCGGCGCATCAGGCGCTACTCTCGCAGCCGCCGGGATCCTTGTCGCAAGGGCTGAGAGTGACCGAGCAGGGTGAGATGATTCGTACTAAGCTCGGCATGAGGTCCTTGGCAGTCAATACGCTCGGACAATACGCCAGTGCAATTCTTCTCGCGAATTTAATACCGCCGCCTGACCCGACTCCCCAATGGCGAGCGGTGATGGACCAGCTCGCTGATGCCTCGTGTCGTGTATACCGACAATGGGTGAGAGACGAAGCTGACTTTGTCTCCTATTTCAGACAGGCCACCCCAGAGCAGGAGCTGGCCGATCTGCCGTTGGGATCGCGTCCAGCGAGGCGCCGAATTGAGGGTGGGATCGAGAGCTTGCGGGCGATTCCGTGGGTTTTTGCCTGGATGCAGAACCGACTGATGTTGCCGGCGTGGCTTGGCGCTGGGCAGGCTTTAAAGCAATTGCTGGATGACGGTAATGGAGCGGCGCTCAGCGCGATGAACCGTGAGTGGCCCTTTTTTCGCGCTCGAATGTCGATGTTAGAAATGGTGTTTGTCAAATCT
>CAYQUE010000115.1:0-3979 GCA_964420615.1 uncultured Alteromonadaceae bacterium
GCGATGTCTCGCTCAAAATCTTCTAACGTGACGCTGATGCCACTCATCCCGCAAGAGCACCCCAAAGCAATGTGCTGGGTCGATAGACGCGCCCATAGGTCAGTGAGGTATTGCGCCTGCGTGTGAATAGGGCTCATCAAGGTCTCATCAAGCATGTCCGCGCAGCGCCTGGGTTTCCGATTCGCTCACTTGGCCCTGTTCGTCCACCACGACACCATAAAGGGTTCGGGCTGATTCACGGCTCACGTAGCCTTCGCGCACATCTTCAGCAACTTTGTTGGCGTCCCGTTTCATCGGGTTGCCAAAACCACCGCCCCCGCCAGAGAGCATCTTGTAGGCGTCACCACGCTCGAGGCGCACGTTGAAGATCTTAGCGTTTGGCAGGTCTTCTTGCCAATCTCCTTTGTGTCGAATGGCGATGCCGTTTCCAGCGGCCTCTCCACCGCCCTCAAGGCCCCACGGCTTGCAGTGCATGCGGTCGATGCGAGTGGTGACTGAGAATGGCGAGAGCGCTTGGACCACCATCTCTGCGCCTAGACCACCGCGAAATTCACCTGCCCCGCCGCTGTCCTCACGGATCTTGTAGCTCTCGACCAAGACTGGGTACTTGGCCTCAAGTTGTTCGGTGGGGCTGTTGTGGGTATCACCATCGTTGATACACACGGTGACTGAAACGCCGTCTTCGCGGCGCTTGGCACCCCAGCCGCCACCCAGCGGTCCGATACCGACGATGAATAGACGACCATCCTCTGGTGAGATGCCGTGGATGTTCGGGAAAACCAAGTCAGCATGGTGCCCCGCAATGGCCCGATCGGGGATCGCCGGCGCGAGCGCTTTAAAAATCGTGTCAATCACGGTCATCGGGAAGGTCATCCATACCCGCATTGGATAGGGGCGCTCTGCGCTGATCACGGTTCCCATCGGCATGATGACTTTCAATGGCCGGAAGCTGCCGTCATTCACTGGGTAATCAGTCGGCGTGGTTAAGCACTTGTAGGCGACCTGCGCACACGCGATGCCAGTTGTGAAACCGGAGTTGTAGAAGCCCTTGACCTGCTTACTGACATCAGATAGGTCGACTTCCATCTCGTCGCCTTTGACCGTCACTTTCACGCGAATGGGAATGCGTTTACCGATCTCCAAACCGTCGTCATCCATATAGGACTCGGCTTCGTAAACGCCATCAGGAATAGACAAGGTGTTCTGGCGAGCCAGGGCCTCCGATGCGTCCATGATTTGTTGAATCGACGCCTGAATCGCCCGGTTTCCGTAGCGCTGTACCAATTCCAAAAAGCGACGCTCGCCGGTGGTGACGGCGGTGATTTGAGCCCTCAAGTCACCCAAAGCGCGCTCAGGCATCCGCACGTTCATCGCTATGATATCGATCAAATCCTGATTGATGACGCCCGCGCGCTGGTACTTGACGATGGGGATCTGAATACCTTCCGAGTAAATATCGGTGGTGATCTGTCCCAGACTGCCGCCCACATCGAGCCAGTGCGCCATACAGCAGGTGAATCCAATCAGTTCACCCTCGTGAAACAAGGGCATCGTGAATGTGAAGTGGTTCAGGTGGCTGCCGGTTGTGTACGCATCATTGGTAACCAAGATGTCGCCTGGATTTATGTTTTCGTAACCGAAATGACGGATCTTGGCTTTTACGGTCTCTGACATGCCGCGAATGAACATCGGGAGGCCCAAACCAATCGATACGGTGTCACCCTCCCGGGTAAACAATCCGACCGTGAAGTCCAAGGCCTCATAAATGATTAGGTTGTAAGCAGTCCGCATCAGGTTGGTCTTCATCTCTTCGGTGACGGCGAACAAGCCGTTACGAATGATTTCGACGATGACGGGATCAACCGTCGCCTCTTTGGGACTCTCTTGGAAAATCGCGTTCATGTCCGCTCACCCCCGATGGAAATTTGTAGATTCCCCAACTGATCCACCTGCACGATGTCGTCGGGTTGAACGACCGTTGTAGAGGCGTGCTCTTCAATCAGAGCGGGGCCAGTGATCACGTTACCGCTCTTGAGCTGATCTCGCTTGTAGACAGGCGTCGGGATGTAGTCGCCAGCGCTTCTGAAATAGACAGGCTTGTGGGCTCTCAATGCCTCTGCACTGGGCTTCTCATCGCCCATCAGCACTTCGTTACGAGGAGGTTTGCGCATCTTGCCAAGCACAGTGACGCGAAGGCTCACGATGTCTGCAGGCTCTTTGGGCGCAGACGTTCCGTAACGAATCTTGTGGACGTCGTCAAAGTGATTTTTGATGCCGGATCGATCTTTGTTGTCGAAGAAAGATTTGGACAAATCTACCGTGACGGCGTGCTCCTGGCCGAAATAACGCATATCAGCAGCGCGCTCAAACGCGATCTCTTCTGGGGTGATTTGTGACGCGCTAAGTGCAGCACGCCCCTCTTCTTCCATGGCCTCGTAGATAGCCTCGATCTCCTCAAAGGACATTGCGTCAAGGCGCCGAAACACCGACCGCACGTAGTCGTATCGAAGGTCTGAGAAAAGCATCCCATACGCTGAGAAATAACCAGGCGCGTGAGGGATCAAGACTTTGCGGATACCCAGTTCACGCGCAATGGCAGAGGCGTGTAAAGGACCAGCACCGCCGTACACCACCATGGTGAAGCTGCCGGCATCCAGGCCTCGCTCGGTCGTCACCGCCTTTACAGCATGCGACATTTGCGTGACTGCGATGCGCAAAATACCGTCCGCCGCGCGCACAGAGTCCAGCCCCAGAGGGGTGGAGATCTTGGCATCCATCGCTTGTTGCGCACGCTCTAAATAGAGCGGCATCTCGCCTCCTAGAAAGTTGTGCTCATCCAGGCGACCCAACAGCAAGTTGGCATCTGTGACGGTGGGGTCTTCCCCTCCCCGACCGTAGCAGACGGGGCCAGGCATACTCCCGGCAGACTGAGGGCCAACGCGCAACGAGTTACCGAGCTCGACCCGAGCGATCGAACCACCGCCGGTACCCACTTCGAAGATGTCCATCATGGGGATCTGAATCGGCAGGGCTTTTTCGTAGCCGCCGATCAGAGCGCTGCCTGTGGTCAGTGGGCGCCCCGCGCTAATAACACCCGCTTTGGCAGTCGTGCCCCCCATATCAAAGGCAATCGCGTCCGGCAGACCCAATTGCGCACATATGGCTTGCGCGCCTATTACGCCCGCAGCGGGACCGGATTCGAGCATCCGAATACAGTCGCGACGGGCGTGCTCCAGCGGAAACAGGCCACCAGTAGACTGAACGGCATAGAAGTCGCCTTTGAATCCTTCCTTTTCAAGGTGGGATTCCAGCTCGCCCAAATAGGCCGACACGCGTGGCCCCACATAAGCGTTTGCGACCGCAGTAGAGACTCGCTCGAACTCACGGTATTCCTGAGAAAGCTCGTGCGAGGCACACACAAACGCGTCGGGGATTTCCTCCTCGAGGATGGCTTTGACTCGTCGCTCGTGATCCGGATTTCTGTAGGAGTGCAGCAACAGCACTGCAACGGCTTCAATCTGGTTGATCTTGAGCTCGCGAGCTCGCGCACGTACGAGGTCTTCGTCCAACTCTTTGTGCACTGAACCATCGGCTCTTAGCCGCTCGCTCACTTCAAAGCGCAAAGAGCGAGGTACCAGCGGCAGGTGTTTAGAAAAGAACAGGTTATACGCGTCGGGTCGGTTAACACGCCCGATTTCGTAGATGTCACGGAATCCCTCGGTGATCAACAGTGCGGTCTTTGCACCATTGCGTTCTAACAGGGTGTTGATGGCAATCGTGGAACCATGCAAAAAAAGGTAGCCGCGAGCCAGGTCGATGCCCGCTCCGTCGAGGGTATTTTGGATGCCCTCATGCAAGTGTCCGTGTGTGGACAGGGCTTTGCCAAAGGAAATCTCACCCGTACCCTCATCAAACGACGCCATGTCGGTGAAGGTGCCGCCAATGTCGACGGCAATGCGCAGGGATTTTCGGTTGTCGC
>CAYQUE010000116.1:0-2456 GCA_964420615.1 uncultured Alteromonadaceae bacterium
CAGCGGACATAGCTACCGCTGAGGCTGCACCCACGGCCAGTGGCAATACCTTCTTCTTCATTGATCACTCCTAAAAGTTGTCAAACGTTTGATGTTGTTTCGAAAACCAAGTAACCCTAGCTGAGCTAGCTCGTCGGTCTTACGAGTCGCGTGGCCACAGCATACGCAGGACCGAAGCTCCTCGGGCTTCTCAACATGGAGAAAGTATCACAGTGAATCAACGCCGTTCAAGTAAAGGAATGGTACTTTTTTACCCTGCCCGGACGCTATTATTCACGGAATCTGCTTACCCCGACTCGACGACGGTTGAAAGGCGAATTTTATTCCGCCAAATTTTGGTACAGGTACCAATTATTGTCGATCAATAACCAATGCTCAGCGAGAAACGTGGTCGTTGGCTCGAAACGGGCGGCTTTATAACTCACCTCAATGGCGACTTTACACCGATCAGCCTGCTCGCCACCCGCACAGGTCACATTGGTAACCTGCGCTGATAGCCACATCGTCACCCCCGCCCAGCGCGTGCCGTACTGGCCCGGCCCCTCCGTGCTTCGATACCCCGGGGTTGTGAACTCATAGGAGGCTTTGTAATCCCCAGCCATAAGGGTGTCCAGACGCTGCTGTGCGCGGTAGGCAACCAGCTCCTCTGGCGTGCGTCCATCCAATACACTGCATGCGCTGAAACCCACAAAAATAAAAAGCACGAACACTAATCTGCCCACGAGGCACCTCTCTGGAGATCGGTAGGTATTAAATCGATGCTGCAATTTAGTCGCCGTTGGCCGCTTCCAAGTTTACCGGAAGGTCGTCAAAATCGGTAAGCCCTCGCATTCTGGAGCGCATCTCGCGGTTGACGTCGCGTAAATCCTGATCTGACTCCATCACTCGGGGAGTAATGAAAATCAATAGCTCGGTACGGGTAGAAGCCTGTGTCGTGGTACTAAAGAGCGAACCCACCAGCGGGATATCCATCAGCAGCGGCACACCGCTCTTACCCTCTGTTTCGTTGTCGCGAATCAGCCCGCCCAATACGACCGATTCTCCCGATCGAATCGCCACGCGGGAACTCACGGTGCGCTCCAGAAAACTGCGTTGCCGCGTGGCGGCATCAACCGGGCCCACATCAGTGACCGACTGATCGATATCCAGGGTCACCAGCCCGCCATCATTTACCGATGGCGTCACCTGCAGTTTTACACCGGTATCTTTGTATGTGATGGAGTTTTGGACATTGCCACCGTTGGTCACGGTTGTCTGGCTCTGAACAGGCTGCTGGTCACCCACGTGGATATGGGCAGTGTGATTGTCCAAGACCATAACAGACGGTGTCGAGATAACATTAATGAGTGACTCTTGCGCCAAAGCATTCAGCACAGCTTTCACGGCGCCAGCGCTGTTAGTGATGGTGTAAGAAAAACCCGCTTGGGGTGTGAGGCCACCCCCCAAGTCCAGTAGCCCTCGACCAGAGTCACCACCACCCAGATTGTTGTCGAAAGCCCATTCGAGCCCATACTCAAGATCGTCGCGCAGGGTGACCTCCACGATACTCGCCTCTATGAGCACCTGCGTCGCAACAACGTCGAGCTTTCGCAGGATGCGCTCTATCTTTTGATACTCGTAAGGTGTGGCGTAGACCAGTAGCGAATTGTTGAAATCGTCCGATACCACCCGCACATCATCGCCAAGGGTAAATGAGCCGCCCCCGCTTGGCGCCTTGCGGCTTTTAGCGGCACTGCCAGAGCCAGAGCCGCTGGTGGTCTGGGTCATCCCGGGAGCAACCCCGCCTTTGGCGGAAGCACCGCCAGTGCCACCCCCGTATATTACGCTCAACAAGTTAGCCATTTGGCCAGCGTTACCGTTGCGCACCGGATAAACCTGCAGAATCGGCTCCGACGCCGCATCTTCGATGCTATCTAATTGCTCTACCCACCTTTGCACAGTCGCGATGTAGTGGGCGCGCGGGGACACTACCAAGATGCTGTTCAATCTCTCCACCGGTAAGATTCGCACCATGTTGCTGATGCCACCCTCGCCCCCGTCGGGCCCTGCAGCAGCCAGAATGTGCTCCAATTCCGCAAATATCTCCTCCACGGTGGAGTTAGAGAGCGGAAAGATACCCACCGATTTTCCTGCGAGCTGGTCGATGTCAAAGGTAGCGATGATATCTAGCCACCCCTCGAGTTGGAGCTGGGTGCCCGCGAGGATGAGTAGATTGCGACCTTGGTCAATGCGCACAAAGGCATCGTCCTTGGCCACGGGCTTTAGTATTTCAGCCATCTCCACCGCGCTGATGTACTGCAACGGAATAATCACATTGCTGAACCCCGTCCCTGGGGCTGAATCATAGCTAGGCACCGTCGAGCGAATATTGGGCGAGCCACTGATAAAAAACCGATCATTCGGGCCGCGAATCATCAGCACGTTGTTGTTCCTAAGCAATGATTCGAGAATGGGCA
>CAYQUE010000116.1:2556-3974 GCA_964420615.1 uncultured Alteromonadaceae bacterium
CAGCCAATGCGACATCGCCCTGAGGCGTATTTAAGATCGGAGCGTCCACCTGGCCAATGTCTGAGGGTGCAGTGGCACAACCCGCACATACCACAATGGCAAAAGCAAGACACTTCCCCGAATACCCCGGAAAACTAAATGACAGTAGCGAATGCGTCATGCGGATGTCGTACCCCAAACCAGTCCAAAGAATAACTCTCGAGCGCAGTGTACTGACGGGAAGCACCATAATTTTATTCGGACTTTGGTCATATTACGGCTTAGCATCTGACGCCTTGGCCTGACTCTCTATCTCCCGCTTTTGGCGCGCGGCAATTGACTCAAAAGTGACCGGGCCATCATGAACCGGCGGCGATTCGGTCTTTGCCTGACTGGCCCCCAGACCACTGGCACCTTCCTCGCCCCTCACCTGATCCGACCCAGTCGCTGACCAGGTCGTCACCGGAGGTAACGGCAAGCTGCTGGCCACAGCCAACTCCAACTCCACTTGCTCACCAGCATCACTGCGAAAATGAGCCGAGCGCAGATCCGTCCTGTCAAGCACCCACCCCTGCAACGACTCGCCAACGGCAAGTCTGGATCGCTCTTTTGCGTCATTGAGCAAAATAACGCCGCCACCCTCCCCTGAAGAGAAAACCCCCAGAAGCTGGTATCCATCTAAAACACTGGATGAGGTCGCGCTTGGCAGCGGCTCCGGCGCTTCAGCTTCCGCTACAACCACACGCTCCATCGGTCGCCTTGAAGTAACGAATAGAGGTCGGAAAATAAAATCGAGACTCTCCTCCTCCAGCAACCCTCCAAGGGACTCTTCGTTCTGCGCACTCATTCTCAGCTCGGCGGGCATATGCGGCGAGACGGTGGGTTGCCAAAAAATATTCACTAGCAAAAGCAACGCGCCGCCCAAAGCGGCGAACCCAATCTTTTGCAGGTGAAGCCCAGGCCAAGACAGCACCTCTCTGACCCCTGTCATCCCGCCACCCGCAGCGCGACAACCCTAAGCCGTACGGAGAGAAATTCGGCCATCTCTTTGCTGTCCCTCCGAGATAACCGCTTGCGTTGCATATCCATCGACACCGCTGTCAGTGCCGGTGAGTGCTGTGACAGCGAAATCAAAAAGGCATCCAGTGCTAGCGGAGGTCCGTCAAGACTGAGATCCACTATTAGCTGGTCAAAGTGGTCCAAAGCTTCGTCTTGTTCGGAATCGCCTTTTGAGTTCATGACCGCGACCTGGCTACCAACCACGATCAAACCGGCATCCTCAGCGAAGCCCCTCAGGGTCTGCTGTAGTCGCGCACCGGTAGCGTTAGCATCATCTTCGTTCGGATATGACAACGAATCCACTGAGACCGCAAACTGCTTTGCCGCGAGTTCCAACTCGGCTGCCGAGGCTTCATATCCGAGCATTCTGGCGATCCGAG
>CAYQUE010000117.1:0-1193 GCA_964420615.1 uncultured Alteromonadaceae bacterium
AGATAGACACGATTGAGCCTCGTATCGCGCGCATGCAAGGTCTGGTTGAGAAAGAGGAGGCGCTGCGTGAGGCACTCTCTGGGGTAAACAATGTGATGAACGATCACATCTATCCTGAAAGCACCGATTCCGCGGCCGTATCGGCGTCCCTTCAGGCTGAGGCGAGACGTATACTTGGACAGTCGGGTATGGAAGTTACCAACAGTCAGGTATTGCCGGTGCGCAAGCGAGATACCTTTGATTATGTGTCTGTGAAGGTGGTTGCCCGGGGTGAGCTTGAGCAGCTCGATCAAAGCCTGTCGGACTTGGCGCGGTTTAGGCCGGCTATTTTTATTGAATCCTTTGATGCCTTCCCCAATCGCAAAAGTCGAAAGAACGAAGAGGAAGAGCAAACATTGACCGTGACCATGCAGCTGCTTTCCCTGAGAGCGATTCGATGAGCAAGGCTGATGCCGTGCTCGCTCGCTATCGGGTCAGCGAAAATCCGCTCAAAGCGCTTCGCCGGCTCGAGCTGGCTGCCGTGGGGTTGGGTGTACTGTTCTTGCTGTGGGCGGTTTTCGGGGGGCTATCAACTGCAATCGGCGGGGGCCCTAAGCCGCTGCTGCCGGCGGAGGATACGCTTAAGGTTCGGGCGTTGGGCCTTGAGCGCCCTCTCGATGAGGAGGGTTCTGACCGTTTGGTGAGTAGACCGCTCTTTTGGGAGGGCCGACGTGCCATTGATAAGCGCCCCGTTGAACTTGTGGTGACCACACCCAAGCCTGCGCAAGTGAAAAAGCTCGAGGGAGTGACCCTGCATGGTGTCTACGGTGAGGGGGAATCCCTTGGCGTTATAGCGACGGTGGATGGCAAGATGACCCGCGTTGGCGCAGGCAACTCTGTGAAGGGGTGGACGTTGGCGGCCTATAGAGATGGCGAGGTGGTGTTTGAAAACGGGGGGCGTAGTCAAACGCTGCCGCTTGAGCTCACAGCTCCTTCCGTGACGGTCGCATCGGCCCCCAAGCCAATGTCTGATGACACAGGGGGTGAGGGTGCTGAAGGTGTTGCCGAGCAGGCGCGCGAGGAGCAACAGGCCAAGTTACAAGAACTGGGTGGTGGATTAACGTTCGGCGGCAACAGCTCGTCGCGAGGTAGGAAGAAATGAGGTCAATGGGAGATAGCCGAATGAAGGATAGCCCAATACAGGACAGCCCAAT
>CAYQUE010000117.1:1293-3937 GCA_964420615.1 uncultured Alteromonadaceae bacterium
GCGAAGGGTTGCTGTCACGATCGGCGAGGTTGCTCCTGCCCTTGGCGGTAGCTGTATCTGTGGCCGGGTGCGCGAGCATGTCGTCGAACTCAGGCTCCAAAGGCGACAAGGCTATCGATGCGAGTGCGCCGCTAGCGACTTCTGCCGCGGGATTGGCGGGGGAGGAAATCGAGGCGGACGAGGTGGCGGACGCAGAAGCCATTACCTTTAGGGGTACGGATCAGGTGGTAAAACTTGCCGAGGCACCGGAACCGGTCCGGTTTGTCGGTGACGCGGTGACTTTAAGTTTTGAGAATGCCCCGCTCAGCGAGGTCACTCACGCGGTGCTCTCCGATGTGCTCGGCGTGGACTATCTAATTGATGGTCCGATCCCCGGTGAAGTGACCTTGAGGACACGTACCCCTATCGAGCGCGATCAGCTCTTGTCGGTGCTGGAGTCCTTGCTGAAGGCAAACAAAGTCATGCTGATTCGGGGCCAGGACGGTCGTTTCATCGTAAGCAGTTCCGATCTGGCTACCAAGCTGTCACCAAAGGTCGTCAGTGCCGATGAAAAAGCGGCGGGCTTCTCGACTATGATCATCCCGCTCCAATACATCAGCGCCGGCGGCATGGCGGAAATTTTAAAACCCATGGCCGAGGACAAAGCTTTCGTGCGCGTGGATAACGCACGCAACCTGCTCATGCTCGCGGGTACGCAGGCGCAGTTGGCTGGGTGGTTAGAGATTATCAATACCTTCGATGTCGATATGCTTGAGGGTATGTCGGTAGGCCTTTTCCCGTTGCAGTACAGCGGTGTTGAGGAGTTAGTCGAAGCGCTCAATCAATTACTGACCGAGGCGTCGGCAAGTGACGGTGAGGCAGGGCTTACTGATGTGGTGAGGGTGATGCCCTTCGTCCGTCTCAATAGCGTCATGGTCATCACGCCGCGCGCGCACTATCTCGATCGTATGGAAACCTGGATCGAGCGATTGGATAGGGCGCCTGAAAACGGTGCCGAACGCCGCCTCTATGTGTACCCCGTCCAGAACACCACGGCGGGCCGGCTGGCAATGCTCTTGAATAGCATTTACAGCGGCGGTGGCTCAGGCGGCCAACGAGGCGCCTTGGACAATCGCAACGTCGCACCGGGGTTGAATCGTGAGTCGGTGGGCGGTGGACGCAACAACAACCGCATGGGCAATAACGGTATCGGCGGTAATCGCAGTGGTGTGGGCGGTATGGGTGGTGGCCGGTCGTCGGGCATGAACTCCAACATGAATGCCGGTATGGGCATGAACGGCGGAGGTACGGGGGGTGGCACTTCGGTGTCCGAGCTCAACTTCAGCGAGGATGGCAGCGACAACCCGGGCGCCGAGGTTCGCGTCGTGGCGGATGAGGAAAATAACTCACTCATGATCTACTCCACGGGCATGCAGTACAAAACCATCAAAAGCGCACTCGAAAAGCTCGACACGCCGCCGACTCAAGTCTTGATTGAGGCAAGCATCGTCGAAGTTACCCTTAACGATTCATTGAAATACGGGCTTGAGTGGACTTTCAACGGGCAGCTTGGCGGCTCGAGTTACGACGGTGTAGGGGTGCTGAGCGATGGCGAATTCAATTTTGGGACTGCGGGTGGGTCGGCTGCCCAGCTGGCCGAGGGCTTCAGTTATACCGTGACGGGTGGTGCCGGAGGCATCAAGGCGGTGTTACAGGCGCTCTCTACCGAATCCCTGGTCAATGTGATCTCCACGCCTTCGGTCATGGTGCTCGACAATAACGTGGCCAGTATTCAGGTGGGCGACCAAGTCCCCATTAACAATGGTTCGACCGTGACCAACGGCGGCAACAGCATTCAGAACATCAGTTATAAGGATACCGGCGTTCAGCTCATGGTCAGGCCTTCGGTTAACGCAGGCGGTTTGGTGACCATGGATGTACAGCAGACGGTGACGGATGTGGGGCCAATCGATGTTACCGGTAACCGGCGGTTTCTGGAGCGCAGTATCGCCAGCCGGGTGGCGGTGCGCTCGGGGGAATCGATTGTGCTGGGCGGCTTGATCCGGGAAAACGCGGCAAATCAAGAAGATGGCGTGCCTTGGCTGCACAAGGCGCCAATCATTGGGCCACTTTTCGGCACCAGCGAACAGACCCGTGACCGAACCGAGTTGCTGATTATCATTACCCCGCGGGCACTGTATAACGATGCTGAACTGCGTCAGGTCAGCGATGAAATGCGCGATCAGATCAGAAATTTCGAATTAATCGATATTTCCGCTGAATAAAGTTGGTAAAAATTGTGTCTTTTATGCGGAATAAAAGCGGCGCTCAGCCGTTAACTCTTTGGAAAACGTCATTTTTGGTGGCGTTTTTCGGGATCTTGGCAGCATGCTCGGCCCCACGCG
Organism: uncultured Alteromonadaceae bacterium; assembly: GCA_964420615.1. Lineage (GTDB taxonomy): Bacteria > Pseudomonadota > Gammaproteobacteria > Pseudomonadales > Halieaceae > Luminiphilus. The sequence continues at coordinate 3,678 of CAYQUE010000117.1, forward strand.
AGCTCAATGATTCAGAAAAAAACGTTCTGATTCAGCGAGTTACAGAGCGGTGGCGGTGTTTGGAGCGAAACGACTACGCCTGTGCGTATGAGTATCTCTCCCCCGCCTACCGCGACGTGTTCAGCTACGAGATGTACCGAAATAGGTACTTTTCTGCACTGGAACGCAGGTTGACAGGGGTTAAAGTGGTTGCCTATGATTCCGGTGCAGCTGTAGCGAGTGTGAGGGTCGGGGTCATGTCCAGGCCTCTCAAAAGTACG
>CAYQUE010000118.1:0-3856 GCA_964420615.1 uncultured Alteromonadaceae bacterium
GTGATCGGCCTAGACAGCAATAAGCCCGCCACAGCACAACCCGCCCCTCAGGTATTCCCCCCCGATCGCTACCCCGTTGGCGTTGAGGTCTGTAATTCTGAGGGTGCCGACCTCACTGACTACAAAGCGAAATTTGTTTGGGATGAATCGCCCTCGCCAAACTATCTCCACCTGTGGGATTCCACGGTTAACTGGAATGATACAGACGGGAATGGTGATCCCATTACCAGTAACGATACCGAAGGGCTCGATGAGCTCACTGTTCCAGTGACTGCAGACGGTGAATGCGCGGATGTTTATTTTTGGATCCAGATAGAACAGGTTGCAGCTGCCTACGATTACACCCGAGATTTTCATGTTGAGCTCTGGGATGATAGCGCCTCGCCTGGCGATAGCGCGACCAATGGCACTTTAGTCGCTGAGACGGCAAATAGCGGCTCTACCCTCGGCGTCGACGAGCGCCGCGAACTCTATGTGGAGTACTTGGTCTCGCAAAACCGCAATGCTGTTTTGGGATTTGCGGTCGATGGAAATGCGGTTACGCCCGGAGCCTCGGTCGCCGTAAAACCCGGCGATACTATTGAGCTGGTGCTCGATGCAAAAACTGCCACCCAAGGATACGAGCAGCTTGAGGTGTTCATGACCTTGCCGCCAGATCTTTTCACCATCAACTCGGTTGCTTCGACCTATACGGCAAACAGTGGGACGGATTTCGAGGCGACTAGTCGTTTGTATGCAGATGGGTGCGGTTGGGAAAACGATCCCGATAGCCCTGACGACAACTATCACAATAATCTATCGTGTGCGGGCACTGGAAAATACGGTGGCGTGATAAAGCAGACCTATAGCATTACCGTATCGGAAGACTTTACCAACGCAAACACTATTCAGGCGCTGATTTACGATTTTTCGGGCAGTAGCTACCACTACAACGCAGACTATGAAAGCTCAACCCTGACTTTTACGGTAGATAATGATCCTATTATTTCAGTTGGGGATTTGAGTATTGTTAAGTCGACTAATACCCAAGCGCAGGACGAGTTCTTCATCACAATTACCAACGAAGGGGCCAATACTTACCCCTCAGGCAGCATTGGGTTCGAAGTGGTTGACGAGCTGCCGATTGGTTATCAAACGAAATCAGGCGGGGGAGGCCAAATAGGCATTCAGGAATTGGATGCTAATGGCGTAGCCAAGGTGACTCAAACTTTGGCGCAGGTACAGGCTCAGGTAGAGTTTTATAATCTCTCTGCAGATCAAAATGGCGGGACCGCCGACACATCAGACGGACCGGATTATGACAGTGGTGAGAGATACGTCATATGGACACCTAACTTAACTACTGAACTCGCGCCGGGCGAGGCGGCGAGATTTAATTTTCAGGTGGCGCCGATCAATAACATCGTGGGTGATGACCCCTACACGAACTGCGCCGTAATAACGACCACTGATGACGACGTAAGCAACAACCAGTCCTGCACCACGCTGCCGCCGCCTAACTGGGATCTCAATATCAGCAAGCAGTTACTCAGCGTAACCGGGGATCAGGCGACATTTAAACTCACGATCACCAATCTTGGTCCTGACCCTTCAGTAGCAGTTTTGGTCGACGACGTTTTACCCAGCGGCTATTCCTCACCGAGCAATTTTATTTACGCCGGTGACGTAACTATGGCGCTGAGCGCTAGGGCGTCAGTAGCTTCAGGCGTGCTTTTGTGGAGCCTGCCGGCATTAACGGCAGGGCAGGCTGCGTCATCAACCTTCACTGTCACGATAGCCCCGCCCAGCGGCAGTGAAAGTACCGAGCAGGATTTGATCGATCGCTACCTAAATTACGCACGAGTGATTGATTCTGGATCGGAGCCAAACAACGGCACCTACGATGCGTCTGTGCACAGGGTCGAGTTATTAGACGGGCAAGTGACAAATAACAAGGCCTCCGCAAGCGCAGCACCGACGCTTCTGGGCATTAGCAAGACACCTGACGGCGGCACGATCAGTGGGTCAACCTACAGCTATGCCATTATTGTGGCCGGAGCGGGTGGGCTCCAGCCAGGTGACTTGATCACTGTTGTTGAAGACCCGCCCCCGGGTATGGAAATTACCAATATGGGGGGCGATGGCTGGGACTGCTCGAGCGCACCAGCCTTGCCAACCAATGAGAACAAGCTATGCACCAGGACTTTCGCGGCTGGCGATCCAAGTGCTTATCCAGCGATCAATGTTGACGTCGCCTTGAGTCCCGCGCCCATCGGCGCAAAATCCTATGTGAATACAACTTATGTGGAGGCGACCCGGGCCGGCGCAGTTCTCTTTAATACATTTGATTCTGATTCGGCGGTTGCCCGGACATTGGAGGCGGACCTTCGGCTAGCGAAAACCACCCCTTCGCTGACGCCAAATGTCGGTGACACAGTAACCTTTACGCTGACTCTCACAAATGATGGTCCGGATGCGGCGACCAACGTCGAAGTCACTGACACACTCCCCACCGGATATGAGTATGTAGCAGCGTCGATAGCGGGGGCAGATACGACCGACGATAGCGATGCAGGCAGTTTGCAATGGACAGTAAACAGCATCGCTAATGGCGGAGCCGTCGCATTAAGTTATCAAGCGAGAATACGTGCTTCCGGCAGTTATAAGAATGAAGCACAAGTAACATCGTCCGATCAGCCAGATCCCGATTCGTTGCCCGGAAACGATGATGGGGATCAGTCTGAGGACGATGAGGCAAGCGTCGAGCCTTCCCCCATCGCGGTGATTGATTTAGAGCTGTCGAAGGCCCCAAATATCAATGCGGTTGTGGTAGGGGATACGGTGTCTTATGTGCTGACGCTCAATAATAGGGGGCCTTCCGACGCTACCGGCGTTTCCGTTGAAGACGTTCTGCCCCCGCAGGTGTCCTATGATCCCGGGACGGCGTCGGATAGTGGTGTTCTGGTAGCAGACAAGTTGGTTTGGTCTGGTTTGAACATCCCGGCGGGCAATGCCAAGGTGCTCACCTATGACGTGTCTGCAAACACGGTAGGCTCCGAGATTAAAAATACGGCTCAAGTGACCTTGGCAAATGAGCAAGATACTGATTCATCGCCTGGAAATGACGATGGTGATCAATCCGAGGACGATGAAGCGTCGGCAACGATCACAATCACCCCGACTTTTGTGCCAAGCCCCTCGATTAGTCTCGGTAAGACTGGCACGCTGAATGACGACGATGGCACGGCGGGAGTGAGTGTAGGAGATACGATCAGTTATGCGTTCACCGTGACGAACAGGGGTAATGTGGCGGTGACGGACATTACTCTGGCGGACACGGGTGCGACGGTGAGTGGTGGTCCGATTGCGTTGCTGGCGGTGGGGGCGAGCGACAGCACGACCTTCACTGCGAGCTACACGATCACCCAGACAGATATTGATGCGGGGACGTATACGAACACGGCGACGGTAACGGGTGATGGCACGGGCACGGATGATGTTACGGCGACGGATAATGACACCCAACCCCTAGCAGGCACTGTTTCAGCGCCTTCGATACCTGTCTCCACACTACCGCTCACGCTCATAGGTCTGCTGGCGGTTCTAATGGCTGGACTGGGATTCAGACGCTTGGCCTAGCTGATTGTGTAGGGAAAAGCCCCGCATTAGCGGGGCTTTTTTATGCGCCTGCCATGGCTCTTGGGGGGCGCGGCGATTACTCGGTGGCGACGTGCCCGCCGGGTCGGCGCATATCGGCAAAGCCCTGCATCCAGCCGTCGTCAACCATGAGCGAGTTGGAGCGTCCGATGGTGCGTCGGGTGGGGGTAAGACTATGGCCCCAGCCCTCCAGAATGCGTTGTGTATCCACACTGATGCC
>CAYQUE010000119.1:0-3743 GCA_964420615.1 uncultured Alteromonadaceae bacterium
TCCCTGACATCACCTGCGCAGCCGCAAGACTGACGGTAGAAATACCCGACCCGCAAAAGCGATCCAAGGTGACGCCCGAAGAGCGTATGTCGTAGCCCGCATTGAGTGCCGCCATGCGACCCAAGTCGCCACCCTGCTTGCCCGTTTGGGAGGAGGTGCCCCAGATGATGTCGTCGACTTCAGCGGTATTGAGGTTGTTGCGCTGTGCAAGCGCCGCCAGCACGGTCGAGCCCAGATAAGAGGGGTGCAGGTGCGCGAGCGCACCTTTGCCCACTTTGCCAATACCTCTGGGGGTGCGGCATGCGTCGACGATATAAGCGTTGTTCATAAAAGCTCCCTATTTGTTTAGCCAGGCCAATCAGGGCGCTGACTCATGAATATGGAAAAACTCTAACCTATTACAATGAGGGTTCGAAATCAGATTCGTCGCCACGCAACCGTCCTGCGCTGCAGTTGATAGGGGGCCGGCATCAATGTCTCAGTACTCATTGGCTCCGCTGCAAACTGGTATAAACCCGATTCACAAAACCCAAAGAGGCGCTTTCGGGGCCAAACTTTTCATCAAAATCGGCCGTGGGCATCGCCGCCTCAACCTCCTCCAATGATTTGCCCGCATTCACCATTTCTGCCACACGCGCTCGGACAGTCTTGAGCATGTCGATGTAGCGGGCCAACGTGGCGGCGTCAGCGAGAGGCCCGTGGCCAGGGATCACAACGGTCTGCTCGTCGATGGCAGCCAGTGTTGCCTCGCAGAAAGCAATCATGCCATCAATGTCCCCACCGCCATCGACATCAATAAAGGGATACCCCGTATTATTGAAAACATCCCCCATATGAACCGCGTTACTCTCTGGAAAAAACGCCGCGGTATCGCCATTGGTGTGCGCGTTGGAGAAATGCCGAAGTTGAATCGCCTCGCCATTAAAATGAATATGCATGCTGCCATCGTAGGTCACCACGGGCAGGGCGTCCGCGGGATAAGGCGGTTGCTGATACTTAGCCATAATCATATTGACCACCGCCCCCTCTGCCATCAAAGATCGCGCGTTGTCATGCGAGACGATCATCGCACCCTGCGGGCCAAGCGCTAAATTGCCATCCGCGTGATCAAAATGGCCGTGGGTATTCACGACAAAATCCACCCCGCTACCCCCCAGCGCGGTAATCTCAGCCTGTATTTTTTCCATCAGCTGTGGGAATTGATCGTCGACCAGCAGCACTCCGTCGTCGCCAATTGAGACCGCGATGTTGCCCCCGAGACCAAACAGCACATAAAGGCCATCGGTCACCTTTTGCGAGGTGATCTGGGCGCTGTCGAAGTCCCAGCCGAAACCGGCCAGCAGCTGCTCTTGATTCAGTGCGTCGCCGTGCTGGTGCGCCGCACCAGGTAGAGCGACTCCCAAAAGACATGAGCAGGCGAATGCCAAAAAAACGCGTTTGTTTGCGAACATGGCGAAACTCCATCAAAAAGAAGAAGAGGGACTGTCAAAGACCGCTGGTAACTTGTCAATCACCCGTTTGACAAGCGACCCCGGACGCCAAGGCTCGAAAATATGGGCTTCTGAGCAGAGCCGGAGTAAGCTCAGTGAAAAAATAAGGTGTGCACCGATATGCTGATCCGATCCTTTTGTGTGGCTTTTATCCTGGCGGCGTCCGTTGCGGCATTCGCACAGCAACTGCCCTACGGCGTTCGCGATGATGTGAAACGCCAAACTCAGAACATGGCGGAAATCGAGCAGGAGCTGAGCCAACTTGTGGCCCAGGTAAAGGCCGGGCCGTCACCGCAGCAACAAGCACTGCTCGCGCAGTTCCAGACAATGCTGAACGCCAACCCACAGCTCAAAGCGCAGTTTGAGGCTGCGAGCCCTGAGGAGCAGGCTGCCTTTATGGCGCAAATGGGTATTGCTACCGGTGCGGGCTCGGGCCAAATGAATGCTTATGGTTGGCTGTCGCAACGACTCGACTCTGTGCAAGCGGTGATCGATCGCGCGCCGGCGGATCACCCGGATGTCGTCGCGCTGCAGCAGCGGGTCAATCAGGCGAGACAAACGATCGCATCCAGCGAGAGCGCCGAGGCAGAGAGTACCCAAGACGCGCTCGCGGCAAACGACCTGAGCGAATTTCCCAACTTTGAGCAAGACCTCGCCACTGCTGAAAATATGGCGACGCAGATTGCATCGACGCTACCCGTGCTCCAAAAAATTGCCGGGGCCCGCGGCAACCAGCCTGGCACCGACGATATGTGGCTCCTGACAAACCAGATAGGCAGTAACGAGCTACGCGGGGTCCAGCAGACGTTGGAGAATGCTGACGGCTACATGTCGCAGATTCAGGCCTGGGATCAGCAGTATCAGCCGCTGCTGAGTCGCAGCATGACCTTTAGAAACCGGTGGTACGCGAACCTCCAGTACATGCCGCAGTTAATCGCAAAACTTAACGCCGACGCGCCGGCGGCGCTCAACGTATTGTTGCTCAACCTGCAGCATAATGAGCAGGTCATTGCACAAATGATCGAATACGCCACCAGCAGGCGCATGGCCGCCTATTTTGACGGCGGCATCGCGCAGGTCTCTCGCGAAATTGACCTCATCGAAGGGGTCTACCCCGAGAAAATGATCCCCAACGCCCCCCGTAAATCGGAATTAAGCGCCATCAAACAGGCCGTAGCACAGACGATTACAAACGGCCTGGCCTCACTGGACGACTTGGTGGTCGCGGAGCAGCGCATGCCGCCCGATAACTACGGCGGAGACGATGCGGACACGCTAAAGCAAAAGGCGAGTGCGTTGATTGAGCGCCGGTTTCCCGGCGAGAACATCTTGGACGTGGCGATCTGCTGCGATTGGGATACCGAGAACTATGAGGAATTGGTAGAGCGCGTCCCCGGCCAATGGATTAAGCAACGATTCCACTATCGGGATATCCAGATCGGCGTGCTAATGCCTGGTGAGGGCGATCGCGCAGTGATCCGGGTGGTCGGCATTCGGCAGAACTTTGTCACTGACAAAGAACTGGTCGAACTGCTCAGGGAGCTACCCATGCTGAAGGAAAATATCTGACAAGCGGGGCTGCCACAGGCAGCCTCACCTACAAACCAGAGCCATCCTCTGAGTAAATGACCCAAATCTTGCGGTAGCCGTCACTCTGCCAGACCCCAGTCCACTCCTTGGGGATCGTGACACCCTCGCCCGCTGATATCTGGGTGATGGTGCCGTCGCTTGAGGTGAGCGTGACACCGCCTTCGAGGAAAAACATGAATTCATCGACGCCGTAAGGCTCGGTAATCTCGAAACGCTGCGCACCCGCTTGATACATCCCGGACGCAAACTTACCGTCGCTGGATTTGAGCGACGTGATATCCCACACCGTACCGCCGGGCTCCTCTGTGACAATCGTGTGGGGGTTGCGGAACCCCGCCCCCGCCAGATCTGCGACGGATAACTTTGCTGGATGCGGGGACTCCGCAGCAACCATCGCGCCACTCAATGACAGCGCCATTACGCTAAGCCACCCAGTGGCGCTTAAAAAAGCTCTTGTTTGTGCCATGGGGTTTCTCCCTTTTAGTTTTACAGCGACTCGCACTCCACATGCCAACGGTTAGCCGGTCAACTGTTCATTCACCGCGCGATCTGCCGCATCGATGGCGCCATCAATATAGGCATGCGCCTCCGAGTCGGAATTAGCAATTGATATGCGCCCGATTTGTGCGCGCCCCGCGATATGCGGCCCGCTGTAACGACCGT
>CAYQUE010000120.1:0-3733 GCA_964420615.1 uncultured Alteromonadaceae bacterium
CAGGGGTGCTACCCACCACCACCCAGTCTGTTTCAACAAACGGGTAGCCCAGCAGCGTGTCGCGGACGGCGCCGCCAACCTTCAATGTTTCCATTGTTTAACTCTAACGGTTTTTCGAGATTCTCCGGTGTAGGCAGAGGCCCGTCTCAAGGCGTTGGCTGCGGCTTGCCCAAAGGAGAAGACTCGCATACGGTAACGCATAGCAAGATTTCCGAAGATTTGGGGGGAAAGATAAATGATTTCATCTAGGCCGGGCCTCCTCTTCAAGCCAAGAGTGATGCGTGTGTTAAACGGAATACTACTCGCGGCCCTATTGGCATCGGCTGCGACGCAGGCATCTTCGGTGACAGTTGATCTGGTCTCGGCGAATGGCGACGCAACTGTCGATCTTAGCCAAATTTATCATTCTTCGCCCGAGTTACTGTCTCTTTCCGTTGCGCTAAGCGCAGAAGAAGCGGTCACTTTGGAGCTCAAAGCTTATAACCCCTTTGCACCCGGACGTAGAATGTTTCTTGACGGGGAGGTTCTGGATCCCTCCACATACGGTGGAGAGAGTCGCTTCTTCCGGGGTCAGGTGGCGGGTGAGCCTGGATCTTATGCCTTACTAGAAATTGCTGAAGACGGAGAGTCCAGCTTACACGTGGCTCGGACAACGCTCGAATATCAGGGACAGACAGAGGGAGGTGCTTTTGTTATTCGTTCTGTCGATACAGCGCGTGATCGCGCCGCTATTGATTGGCCTGCTACGGATGTTGATGAAGTCCCGGATTTAGAAGTTGCCGGCAATGTGGTTACTGCCGACGCACAATCCCTATCGGGTAGTTCGGGAGCCGGCGCAAGATCTGCTTCGGTGCCGACCACCACGGGTTTGTATGGCCCTTGGGTTATCACAGTGCCAGCGGGGCAGGCCTATGTTGGTGTTGTGAATCGTGGTCCCGGCATCGCCAATACCTATGTTGTGCCGGCTGGGGAGTCCTTCAATGCTCCCTACTGCGAATATTCCAAGTGTTATATCGCAAATCCTGCCGCTGGCGATTACCACGTCTACGCTTATAAATTCGACAGCAGCAATGGTGGGTTGGACTACCCAACTACTATAAATTTTAATTTCGCTGAATCTTTAGCCGCCGATCAACTTTATGCGGCCACCTTAGCCATAGATCTGGACGACGCGCTTTTTGCGCAGTTTGGATCATCGCCCGCGAATGTGAATACCTACCTAGCCCAGCTCGTATCTTACGTCAGCACGACCTATGAATTAGAGCTTAGTACCCGCCTTTTGGTCGGTGACGTGTTTACTTATTCATCAGATCCATACCCCAACACCACCTCCACACTGAATAGGCTGAACGAAATGAAGGCTTATTGGCGAGCCAACTATCAGTCTACCCAGCGAGCGGTGGCGGCCCACCTGGGTCAAATTAGTACATTCGCGGGAGGGATCGCTTCGCTTGATCAGTTATGTGACTCCAGCCACGGCTATTCGGTTAGTGGAGTTTATGGGAGTGCACCGACTAACCCTTCCCAGATTAGCTGGGATGCTGAGGTGCTGGCGCATGAGCTGGGCCATAACGTCCGTTCTGAACACACCCACTGCTACAATGGGCTAGAGGGGAATAGCAACCCGGTTGATGGTTGTTACAACGGTGAATCTGGTAACGGCTGCTGGGCGGGTAGTGAGTCTCTACCTGGCGTCGGCGCGCTGACGGGCGGTAGCGCAGGCAGCCAGAATGGCACCATCATGAGTTATTGCCACTTGTTGTCTGGTGGCCAAAATAATTTAGCAAGAACTTTTGGTTCGGATCACGTTTATGGAATTGAGCCCGCGCGGGTTCCGCAGAGGATGTCCCGCCGAATAGCGCAGACAGGCGCCGCTTCGGGTGAATGCCTCGCTGTTGTGGGCCCCAATCAGAATACCTTTACGGTTACTCCGTCAGCGTCTGGAGGGGGCTCAATTGACCCCAGTTCGGCCCAAACAGTGAATGAGGGCGATACGGTCCAGTTTGCGGTAACTCCGAACAGTGGCTATCAGATAAGTGGGATTTCAGGCACCTGCCCAGCTGGATCATTATCCGGCAACACTTATACCACCGGCGCGATCACCGCCAACTGCACAGTGGTGGCCGGTTTTGAACAGATTCCCGTGACCACACCGGGCACCCCGACTATTAGCCAGAGCGAGGTGGATGATGGAGAGATTTATCTCTATGTGACGGGAGATAACGGCGGGTTGCCGATATTGGAGTATCAGGCTTCGTGTACGGATGGCGCCAATACCTATACGGGCAGTAGTGGGAGCTCCCCGGTCACCGTGAGTGGTCTGACGAATGGCGTAAGCTACCAGTGCCAGGTACGCATGAGGAACTCGCTGGGTTGGAGTGGTTACTCGTCTTACAGTGCGGGGATTGTTCCGGAAGAAGCAACATCGGGCTTGCCTATTTGGCTGCTGTACCAGGCAACACAAAATCAGCCGCCGCCTGTGACCTGCGACGACACCAATGATACTGATGGCGATCGCTTGTTGAACTGTTATGAGACAAATACCGGTACGTATGTATCTGCAACTAATACGGGTACGGACCCAAGCAATTCAGATACCGATTCTGATGGCATCAGCGATGGAGATGAGGTTCTTGGAACACTGGGTGGCCTCAGGCTTAACAAGATGGGCGCTAACCCGCTTAAGAAAACGATTCTGATTGAATACGACTGGCTAAGTGACGACACGCAAGATTGGCAGAGCAACAACCCTTGGCCAGACAACGCGCCGCATAACCACCGGCCCTCGACTGCGGTCATCGATGAGGTAGAAGCGGTGTTTGCAGCGGCGCCGGTGAATAATCCCGACGGCTCAACAGGGATACAAATTATTCAGGACTATGGTCAGGGCGGTGCGTTTACCGGGGGCAACGAAATTGCTGATGATGACGGCAATCTTGCGGGCTACCTTGGTACCGATTTCTATGACAAGAAAGCCCTGAACTTTGCATCTAACCGCAACGGTTATTTCCACTACACGATCATGTCTCATAAGTATGGCGGCGGCGCGACAGAGAGCTCGGGGTTAGCCGAGTTATATGGCGATGACTTGATCGTGTCTTCCAACTGGTGGTTCGAATACGACTTATATGTTGCCTCTACCATTGTGCATGAGTTGGGGCACAACTTGGGTCTGCGCCACGGCGGCAACGAAAACTTAAACAATAAGCCTAACTATAATTCGGTGATGAACTACAACTATCAGTTCCCAGGCGTCGATCTCGATTGCTCTGGCTGCGGAGAGGACTGTAGCGGTGGCGGTGCCTATCTAACAGGCGATGGGTTGATCGATTATTCGTCTGGCAGCAATAGCTCACTCAATGAGAACGCGCTCACCGAATCGTTTGGCGTATGCTCTAACCAGGCTACTGATTGGAACCGCAATGGATCCATTGATGGAGGCACTGTCTCCTACAATATCAACCCCGATTACGACACCTCTCTGAACACACTGAATGACTATGATGACTGGGCCAATATATATTATCTGGGCCCGTTAGATGCTGATGGCGCGACAATGAGCAGCGTTGTTGAAAAGGTCCAGTGCGACAACGTACCGCCCAGACCTTGATTGGCGATCGTGCGGGGTTGCCCGCTATTGTTGTCGATAAACGTCGATGTGCCCTCTTGGGAGTGCTTCTAGACCCGGGTACGATGACGGCGCGTCCGTCTGCGAGCCATCCGCATTAATTGC
>CAYQUE010000121.1:0-3720 GCA_964420615.1 uncultured Alteromonadaceae bacterium
CTGAGTGTTGTCGGATAAGTACCCTTCACGTCGTCGCTAGCGTCGTCGGCCTCTTCGCGTCTCAGCGCAATGCGCTTGCCGCTGGGGGCCTCGAGCTCCAGCACCACATCACTGCGCCAGGAGTGGGTAATATCTACAGCAACCTTGAACTCGTCCGGAGACACATCGCCTTCTGCGCTTAATAGGATAGTGGAACTCACTGGCGTACCCTTATCAAACGATGCCTCTGGCGCCTTGGCTCCCTCCACGGATCGGGGAGGCACGATACCAGTGCCCGATATGCTCCAACTATTTAGCGTTCCGTTGAAATCATCTTCCCAGTCATCACTGACCTCCAATTGCCACTTGCCTGCGATTGACTCTCCTGCCACGCCATTAACAGAATAGGTTTCTACGACGTCTGCAGCTTGATCGCTACCGTCATAATCTTTCAAAGTCATTGTCGTACCGGAGGGGGAGATGAGCTTTAGGATGACGTCGCCACGATAACCGTGGGTAATATTCACAGCCACGCTCAGCCCCTCGGGAGAAATCGTGCCCTGGCCATTCAATTGAATTGACGAGACCAGCGATTGGCTGGAGTCGAAACCAGCCGAAGGTGATTTTGACCCTGTGATATCAGTGCGACTCGGCTCGCCTAAACACACGGCTTCATAATAATTCACACCGCTCCCCGCCCCCGGACTAAAAGCAATATCGATTCCCGTGTCGCCCGAGGCGACTCCCGATACATTCTTTGGAGCGGGCACCTCGGGCGTCACGGCTGCATTGCTGTTCAGGGAAAAATCAGCGTCTGACACGTCAAAAAAGATATTGTTGCTGCCCTTAATCATGATCCGGGCGGCGTCTGTCTGCACGCCTGAGGGAAACTCTACCCGGGCATAACCGTCGTTCGCGGTTTTGGTAAATGGCGCATCCGGGAAAGACTTGCCACCATCGGTAGACAAATACAGCTCAACCTGACTGACCGAAATAGGCGCCTGATCAGTCTCTCCAACATGCCACCGCACCGTACCCACCTTGCCCAAAGATCCACCCAGATCCGGCTCTGCGACAGAAAATGTCTTGCCGACGAGGGGCTCAGCCACAACCTCAATCTGAGTCGTATCCGAATTTCTCCCTCCGGCTCCATCCCGAGCGGTCAGGGCAAAGATCATTCGCCGCGGCTTGCGCGGCATCTTTTCCGTATTATCAAAGTCGCCCGAGACAACCTTGTCCAGCTGAGGCAAATAACGTCGAGCGCTGGTGACGGGTGCATAGGTTCGAAAGAGGGGAATGGCACCATCGTCCGGAGCAGTCAGCGCAGCGGCGGGTCCCAAATCACGCTGTTCCCAGGAATAAGTGATGCTATCGCCATCCGGATCCGATGCCGCACCCTCAATGTAGAGCGGCGTGCTTGCGGGCACCGTATAACGACCACCTGCGTCGGCAGTGGGCTGCGTATTCCCCGTGTCAGCGACAACGCCACAGGCGGCGCCCTCACCTTCCACATAACTCGCAGCCTGCTCGAAACTGTAGGAGTGGAACATGGGATCTGAATTATTATTCTGTAAATGGGGCTGCGCCAGATTGTCGGGGCTGCAGATCCCGCTGTAACTCATGATCGTGGTGCCAGCACCCGGCTCAAACGCAGCTGTCGCACTACGATTCTTAAGGCAATAATCGGCGTTGGTGTTGAAGGTATGGTCCATACTGAACTGGTGACCGATCTCATGGGCAACATAATCGACCGCGAAAGCATCCCCCTCGGTGCCTCCCGTCACCCCACTGGCCTTGTAACCATCCTGACATGGCCCGGTACTGGCCAAACCTCCACTATCCCCGCCGAAGGTGTGTCCGATGTCATAGTTCTCTGGCCCGATCTCTTCGTCGATGACGGTTTGAGACTCCTCGATGAGAATTTCCGTATCTAAGTTGCCTTTAAAGGGGTCAGTATCAGGATCGGTAAAAATAATCTTTTCATTGTTTTCGACCAATTCGAATCCAACAGCTAGCTCTGAATTAAAGATACCGTTAACCCGATTAACTACTTTAACGACGGCAGAGAGCGTTCCGTCCACAGTACCGCCGTGATATTCGCCGTGCTCACCTGTAGTAGCGACGGCAAGGCGGTATGTTCGGAGTTCTGAACCTCGCGACCGCGACTGCTTGGCGACGAGGGCACCCTGCGTCGGCCTGGACTTGAGCAGGTTGCTATTGCGGGGGTCAGCCTTAGTGGGGTGGCCGGTGACGCCGCATTGAAACGGGGCTGCACTCCGCTTTGCGTCACGTGCAAAGTAACTCTTCACCCTGCTGATATCTGATTGATCGGGGGGGTCGATCATCCATCTTCCTTCCGATGCCAGCACCTGCACACTGACGCCCGCGGGCGTCACCTCCATTTGCGCGCTGGCATTCCCTCTGCCCAGCGAGCGACCAGAGAACGCCTTGATATCGGGAAACTTTCTAGCGAGTCCGGGACTCATTGTTCCGGCTAACCGAAACTCGAACGGGTGGTATCCACCATCGGGTGCGGGAAGATCAAGGGTAAAGGTGCCGTGAGGAGAGCTCAGTCCCCTGCTTATGAGTTCGTCCAAGCCTTCCCGATCAATTCGCAGATGTCGCGCCGGTAACGCTTGAGCCGCGCGATGCATCGCTCCCTCGGCAGACTCTGTCGCCGGTCCCGGCACCTCGCTCCATAGCGACCTCTCTGCCAGCGTCACTGTAGAGATCCCCATTGCCAACAAGGCTATTGTGGCGCGACAGAATCGATAAACGGCGTTCATGGGCCATTTCCTGTAAGCCAAAGACACTTTTACACCCTAACATCGAGCTACCGCCTTGGCCACGCGATACCGCTATCGAATTGAACCAAAGGCTATTTGTGACTTCGCTACCCAGAGGCAACTGGACAGCGCCCCTCTGACAGGAATACGTTAAGTCGGTGCGCTACGTCTCTACCGGATGTGACGGCACCCTCCATCCAGCCATACCACCCCCTCGATATATCCCCTCCGGCAAAGAGGCAGGGTGGCGGCATGTCGGCGAGTTCATGTAAACCTGATGATTGTCCCGGCGCACTACTCAGCCAGGTGCCCCGGGCATAGGGATCAGTAATCCAATCATGGGATAAAAAATTCCCTGACAAAGCCGTATCCCTGTGACGGCGCTCTACCTCCGCCCAGCTACGGACCAGTGCGTGAGGGTGATCAGGCTCCGCCACGGCAAAGGTGCAGACAACATCGCCACGCGAGCCGGTTCGGGAATACACCTCGACAGCATACGGCCAACCGATTGATTCGATAGAGGCCGGTAACTCAGCTGCCGCCCAACCCTTGGCAGCACTTCCCGCGTGCCTCTGTTCAATCACATGGCGGGCCCGAGTAGGGATCGGGAAATCCAACTCCAAATCACCGAGCACATTGAGAGGCAGCGCAATCACCACATTATTTGCCGAGATAACACCAATGGGACCTTCGACTACGACGCCTCTCTCCCGCTGCGCGATCCGCTTGACCGGCCACGCGAGTTGCATCGACTGCTGCACATCGGTAGCCAGCGCGACTGACAAGGCCTGAGCTCCGCCCGCAATCCTTCTCTCCGCCGCACTGAATGCGGCTTCAACACTTCCGAACGCGGCAAACTCGTGGCAGAGATTGAGAAAACTGTATCGGTCGGGGCTCGCCCCCTGTAACGCAAAACTGTGGGCTAGAAACCCCTCAACGGCTTCTTCACTGATGC
>CAYQUE010000122.1:0-3695 GCA_964420615.1 uncultured Alteromonadaceae bacterium
ACGCAGAGCTCTCCCCGCAAAACTGCACCCCCGGCGACAGGCATCCCATGGATGGAGCCTTTGCGGACTACGGCGCCTACTACGTGAAGATCTATCCAAGGTAGGGGCAACGTCATGATGATCGTTTTTCGAACATTATTGGTCGCGACGTTGTGCGTGCCCATGTTGGTGCGGGCAGACGTGTTGCTGTCGGTCAATGACATTAATATCAGCGAGGACGAGCTCTACTTTTACCTGAAGGAATTCCTGCTACCTCAGGCGTATGAATCAGGCGTTCAGAAACCCGAAGCGATAAAAAATGCTCTGGTGAATCTTTACGTCGTCCGTCGTGCGGCGCGCATTGCGATTGAAGAAGGGTTGGTAGCAGAGGACGAAGTCGCTTACCGACGACTCGATGGTGGGTATCGGGTCGCGCTATCGGCGTTCGTAGCGGATCGCGCTGGCAGTGCACTTGCCGCCACCGATTGGAAGGCACTTGCCGATGAGCGTTATCTGGTGGAGCAGGACAAACTTGGCCCGCGCGAGCAGGTTGATGTAGACCACCTGCTTATCGCCTCAGATGAGCGATCTTTCTCCGAACTCATGTCGGTAACTATGGAGGTACAGGCAAAGATCGAGGCGGGAGAGAGCTTTACTGCACTAATAAAGGAATACTCCGACGATCCATCGGCAAAGAGAAATGAGGGTAAGCTGGGGTTTATTAACCCGGGCCAAACGCATCCCGACTTTGAGAAGATGGCGTTTTCTATGCAGGAACCTGGCGAAATTTCCGAGCCGGTCCTTACCAGTTTCGGTGTGCACTTTATTCGTTTTAATGACCGGCGAAATCGGGACGCGATTCCCCAGGACGTGGTTCAAGAGCGATTGATCAGGGCGATAAAAAAAGAGAGACAGTCGGCCTTGAAGGGCGAGGTGTTAGCGCCCTTCAGAGGAGAGGCGTATCCCGAAGTCGCGGAGATGGATGAATCAGCAGTGGCGCAGCGGGTGTTAAAAAGGCTCTTACCGGATTCGTAACGTACTGCAAGGTGCGCAGCTATCGTCTGACATTGATTCATTCCTCCACAGGCCAGCCCTATCGTTTGGCTGTGTTTCGGTTCGGCGAGGTAGATGGCAGGCTACTGACGAGATCAATGCGGCAATCCGGGCCGCAACCGAAACGTTATGTGTGCCGCGCTATCAATGAACTTTAACGCCCATCTTCACGCATTACGGGGTCTGGCAGCGCTGGCCGTTTTGCTCTTCCATTGGTATCAATTCTTCCCCGCCGCGGCATCGGTGATTCGCCCCGAGCGGTTTGCCGGCACAGTGCTGGATCCAACGGCGTATCTGGGTTTCGGTTGGATGGGGGTGCCCCTCTTTTTTGTGCTCTCTGGATATCTGCTCGGTGGTCAGGTGGCGCATGTTGAGTTAACGGGTACATTCCTCAAGCGATTCTGGGTACGACGTTTCCTGCGCATTTATCCCGCGGTGTGGGCTGAGCTTGTCATACTGCTCATGTTGGGCACCTTTATCACGGGACTGATTTCGAAACAGGGCATGGAAACTTTGTGGTTGCAGTTTTTGCTCTGGATCAATCTACCGCCGTTGATGGCCCAACCCATTAATGGTGTCTGGTGGACGTTGCCGGTAGAGCTCGGTTTTTATGTTTTGCTGCCATTCATCGGCTGGGCCGTTCGCCACATTGGGTGGAAAGTCATGCTCGCCCTTGCGGTAGGCGTGACGCTCGGCTGGCGCGGCATGCTATTTGTCACCACCAATACGGATAATTATTTGACGATTCTGCCCGTACTGGATTCGTTGCCAGGAGTGTTTCTCACGTTTATTTTAGGATTCAGTCTCAATTTTCTCCCTTTGGAGGTCTCCGCGAGGATTGGGCGGTGGGGTATTGCTGTATCACTGGTTGTATTGTTGGCACTGATGCAATGGCAGTTGACCCTGAATGAGGTTTACTGGACCGGGCACTGGATTTTGGTGGTGTGGCCACCATTAACGGCTATACCGATAGCGGCGCTGGTCTATTTTTTTAGAAGGCCACCCACTGGTTGGCGGTGGTTGGGACAGCCGCTCCTGATTTGGCTGGGCCACGTCAGCTTTGGTATTTACCTGTGGCATTTTCAGGTCATGCGGGTTCTGGTTTTATTATTTCCCCAGGCGTGGGATTCGCCGCTAGCCAGCTTGCTGGCGCTGATGATTTCCCTACCTGCCACGCTCTGTCTGGCGGCGATGAGTTACTACCTGATCGAAAAGCCGTTGATGGGATGGGGAAAAAAATACGCCTGATAAAATTATGTCAATTAGGCGCTGGATCAAGCTCCGTATACACTGGCCACAAGTTACGCAGCAGGCGGTGACGTTTTGCAGCACGTTCCAATTCTGACTTATCACTCGCTGAATACGCGGGGTAAAAGCTACGCGGACAACGACCACGTTGCACTGGAGCGGGATCTCGTCACGATCAAAGCGTGTGGCTACCGTGTGTTGCCCCTCGCTACCCTCGTAGACCGCTATTTGGCAGGTACGCTGGAGGAACTCAGCGGGCACCGGGTCTGCGCTATCACCTTCGACGATGGCGTGCTCCACGACTTCGCTGATTTTTATCACCCCGACCAAGGGCTGTTGAAAAGCTTCGCCCGCATTCTCACTGAGGCTGCGGAAGCACATTTGCCCGGCTGGGAGCAGGTGCCTGCCACCTCATTTGTGATCGCCTCCCCCGAAGCCCGCGCGGTGTTGGATGTGGTTTGTATTGCCGGCAGAAACCAGTGGCACGACCATTGGTGGCAGGAGGCCATCGATGATTACCATTTCGATATTGGGAATCACAGCTGGAATCATGCTCACCCAGCGCTGGAGGAAGTTCAGATCGAAGAGGGGATGGCTGGCAATTTTTTCTGCGTTGACCGTTACGCGCGCGCCGAGCAGCAAATTTTGCAGGCGGAGGCCTATCTGACGCAAAAAATTGGCGACAAGCGGAGTCGGCTGTTTGCCTACCCCTACGGCCACGTCTCCCCTTATTTACGCGACGAGTTTTTTCCATCTCACGAAAGCCAATTTAAGGCTGCGATTGCGACAGGGGGAGACTATTTCGATCAAGAGAGCCAGCGGTGGGCTATCCCGCGCTTTGTCTGTGGTGAAGATTGGAAAAGCCCCGACGGGCTTCGCCGGATTTTAGAGGGCGATGGCGGAATTAAAAAACCCGTCGAGGGTGCCAACAAACACCACCCACAGGATGACGGCGCCTTTGGGTCAGAATCGAGCGCCGGTCGGGCACCCGCCCGCGCGGAAGTCGCGGGCTCCACGAGAGAGAAGCCGGAGTCCATGCCGCAGGAGACTCATCAACTGGCTAAAGTTGCCGGCGCAGAGCTCGACGAGGCAGTCTGCTTCACTGGCCC
The DNA here is from genome assembly GCA_964420615.1 of uncultured Alteromonadaceae bacterium. Lineage (GTDB taxonomy): Bacteria > Pseudomonadota > Gammaproteobacteria > Pseudomonadales > Halieaceae > Luminiphilus. The sequence continues at coordinate 3,390 of CAYQUE010000122.1, forward strand.
ACCCTTCTTTCTGGTGGGGTGTGTGCGCTCGGGCACGACCTTGTTGAGAGACTTACTCAAGCAGCAACCCAGTCTGCATTGCCCTGAAGAGACCCACCTTTTTCGATGGCCTCATCCCTTTGGCTCGGGCGACTTCCTTCATATTCAGCAGCACAATGAGACGCTGAAAGCGCACCGGCAGATAGATGGCGTATCTGAGGAGCAATACAGCGAGTTACTCGAACAGGCAACCAGCCGACGTGCCTTGCAGGATGGTTACGCCAGGCTGTTTTTTGAGTCCAAGGGTGTTGCCGGTGGTCGATGGTT
>CAYQUE010000123.1:0-3676 GCA_964420615.1 uncultured Alteromonadaceae bacterium
CTTTGGCTTCTCGCTTGTTCAATCCGAGCTCTTCAAAGAGCTTGTCAGCCATTTCAGATTTGGTCAGGGCAGACATATTGCTATTTAATTCCTTAACGCAGCGCCGAAATTTTTCTTCAGGGAATCAACGACTTGCGCCATAAGCTGGGTAATTTCAGTGTCATCAAGAGTGCGTGAGTTATCGCGGAAAGTCAAACCAAGGGCGAGACTTTTTTGATCCGGCTCTATCCCCTTACCCTGATAGACGTCGAACAAGCGCAGGTCCACAAGGCAGGCGCCAGCAACCGCGCGGACATCACTCATGATCGCGTCCGCACTCTGCTCTGCACTTACGATAACGGCTATATCCCGGCGGGTTTCGGGAAACTTCGAAATATCGCTGTAGTTCGGCACCTGTCCCGCAAGCACGTGATCCAAAACCAATTCCCCAAGGAAGGTATCCGGCGGAACATCCAGCTGTCTCGCCGCATTCGGATGAATCCGTCCGATCAACCCCACAACCGCCTCGTCGAGCAGAATCTCCGCCGACTGACCATCGTGCAAACCGGGACGCTGAGCAGTCCTAAAGGTTACTGTTTTATGAACACCACAGAGCAACTGCTCGATTTCACCCTTGAGATCAAAGAAATCAAAACGCTCACCCGATTCGGTCCAGTTTTCTGTAGCGCGCGCACCGGTGACGGCGAGCCCCAACACCGCCTGCTCTTGGTAGGGTTCGCCCGGAGAAAATCGCGACCCAGTTTCAAACAGTCTTACCCGGCTATTCTGGCGCTTGACGTTGTGCGCTAGCGCGGCGGCTAGCCCGGGTATAAGACTCGCCCGCATCACGGAGAGATCAGCTGAAATGGGATTTCTTACCGTCACGGAATCCCCAGCTCCGGCGCCAAAAAGAGCCTGGAGTTCGGGGGCAATGAAGCTAAAAGTGATTGCCTCCTGAAACCCTCGTCCAATAAGGCGCTGGCGCAGGTAGCGCTTGCTCAGGAGTCGCTCGTCAGGCAGCTTGCTGACCAGGTCCGCGTGTATTTGGCTGACGGGCAAGTTGTTGTAGCCATGGACTCGCGCCAGCTCCTCAATCAGGTCTACCTCCTGGGTCATATCAAAGCGCCAGCTGGGAGCCCGGCAAGACCAAACACCCTCACCCGCAGATTCCATCGAGAAACCCAGCGCCGTCAGAATGCGCTCGACCTCGGCGGGCGCCATGTCAAAGCCGAGCACGCGCTTTATCCGGGCTGCCCGGAGCCTCAGCTCGGGAATGGCGGGCAAATCCTGCTCTGACGCGACTTCTATCACTGGACCGCATTGGCCGCCCACCACCTCGAGTAACAGCTGCGAGGCACGTTCCATGGCCCGCCGCTGTAACTGCCAGTCGACCCCACGCTCATAGCGATGTGAGGCATCGGTATGCAGGCCATAGCTTCTGGCGCGACCTGCAATTTTCTCGGGCGCAAAAAAGGCGCTCTCCAAAAAGATATGCCGCGTCGTGTCACTCACACCGCTGTTCTCGCCACCCATGATGCCCGCGAGTGCCAGAGGGCGCTCGTGGTCGGCAATCACCAAACTGCCTGCAGAGAGCGCTATTTCAGACCCGTCGAGCAAGGTCATTGTTTCATCCGGGTTCGCATCCCGAACCCGGATGCCGCTATGTAAGGTATCCAGATCAAAAGCATGTAGAGGCTGCCCCAACTCGAGCATGACGTAATTGGTGACATCAACCACCGGATCGATTGAGCGAATGCCAGCACGCCGCAATCGTTCGACAATGTACAGCGGCGAGCTTTTGGTGAGATCCACGTTCTCGATCACACGACCCAGATAGCGAGGACATTGTTCAGTCGCTACTATCTCGACGGGGAACGTACGCTCACTCGTTAACCTGACAGGCTCTTCTGCAGGCTCACACAAGGCGATGCCGTTGAGCACCGCCAGATCACGCGCAACACCGATGACACCCAGGCAGTCCGCCCGATTGGGGGTCAAGCCGAGCTCGAGTGTCGTGTCGTTCAAGGCGAGATAGTCCCGCAGATCTGTGCCAACCGGCGCGTCCGGGGCCAACTCCATCAAGCCGCTGTTTTCATCGGAGATCGTGAGTTCTGCTTCTGCACAGAGCATGCCCTGGCTCTCGACCCCCCGAAGCTTCGCTTTTTTGATCTTGAAGTTACCGGGTAATACCGCACCGACCTTCGCGAGGGGCGCCTTTAATCCCACTCGGGCATTGGGTGCCCCGCAAACAATTTGGACGATGCCATCGCCGGCGTCGACTTCGCAGACGCGAAGTTTATCGGCGTCAGGATGTTGTTCGGCGCCGACGATTTCAGCAACAACCACACCGCTAAAGTCACCCGCCACGGGCATCACGGCATCTACCTCTAGACCGGACATGGTGAGCTGTGCCGCCAGCTCTTCCGTGGTCAGTTTCGGATTGACCCATTCGCGCAACCAGTGTTCAGAGATGATCATCGCTCACTACCCTCACTGAAACTGGCGCAAAAAACGCAAATCATTATCGAAATTGAGGCGCAGGTCGCCAATGCCATAGCGAAGCATGGCCAGCCTCTCCACGCCGAGGCCAAAAGCAAAACCGGTAAATCGCTCGGTATCGATTCCTGTCATTTCGAACACCCGCGGGTTCACCATGCCGCAGCCCAAAACCTCGAGCCAACCGGTATGACTGCACACCCGACAACCGGCACCGCTGCACTTCACACACTGAATATCCACTTCTGCAGAAGGCTCAGTGAAGGGGAAGTAGGAGGGGCGGAAGCGTACGTCCAGGTCACTGCGCTCAAAGAAAGCATGCAGAAATTGCTCGAGCAGCCCTTTCAGATCACCAAAACTTGAATGCTCATCGATGAGGAGCCCTTCAACCTGATGAAACATCGGTGAATGGGTCAAATCTGAATCACAGCGATACACGCGTCCGGGGCAAACGATGCGCAGAGGCGGCTCCCGGGTCTCCATGGTTCTCACCTGAACCCCCGATGTATGGGTTCTCAGAACATGAGCATCGTCAATATAAAAGGTATCGTGCATCGCCCTTGCCGGGTGATGCTCGGGAATATTGAGAGCCTCAAAATTATGGTAATCGTCTTCAATTTCTGGGCCTTCGACCACATCGAATCCCATCCCCGCGAAGAAATCTTCAACCCGCTGGATGGTTCGCGTAATGGGGTGGAGGCCACCACGATCAACAGCGCGCCCCGGTAGCGTGACGTCGACCCGTTCGGCTGCGAGCTTTTCCGCCATAGCACTGCCTTCAAGCGCTTCCTTGCGCGCGTTGAGTAGGCTGGTCAGCTCCTGCTTAACCTCGTTGATCAGCGCACCCGCCTTGGGACGCTCTTCCGGAGACAGGTTGCCAAGGCTTTTCAGGAGGCCGGTGAGCTGCCCCTTCTTGCCAAGGTAGTCGACCCGCAGCTGCTCCAGTTCCACAGGGGAGCCGGCGGCCTGCACCGCCTCAATAGCGGCTGTCTTTAGTGTCTCAAGAGACTCCATGTTCCCTATCCCGGTTGTCGATCAATCCCAGATTTTGCCCTAATCTCGCTGGCATAAAAAAGGGAAGGAGCTAGCACCCCTTCCCTTTCGGTTCGACCCATCCAGTCCGCCAGAAAGCGGCTGAGAGTCAAGCAGCGAGGGCGGTGCGAGCGCGCTCTACAACCGCAGCAAAGGCCGCTTTGTCATG
>CAYQUE010000124.1:0-3653 GCA_964420615.1 uncultured Alteromonadaceae bacterium
GCAGAAGCGCATCGATTCTTGCTTGCCAGGCAGTATCATCCTCGTCGTCGCGGCGCCGCATTTCCCGCAGGTCATGGCCTGCGCTAAACGCGGGGCCAGCCGCCTCGATGACAATGACCCGAGTGTTGGTGTCTTCATTACCGGAGGTGATGCCATCCGACAGCGCGGCGATCATGTCGCTTGAGAGGGGGTTACGTCTCGCGGGCTGATTCAGTGTCAGCCACAGAATGCCGTCTTCGGCGCTCGCCAAAACCAAGGCGTCATTCATACATCCATACCTTTCAGCAGTTTTCCGCTGTTCGCGATCTCTCAGGCTGATCCGCCCGATTTCCAAGCTTCAGGTTATCACGGGGCCAATCTCGAGAGCACCGCGGCTCCATTGACCAAATCTCGCCGCTGCCGCAGGCTAACCAGCAGCGTGACGAGCAAACACTGAGGATGGTCAGATGAGAAAACTATGCCTGCTGGGATGGATGGTCGCGATGGCATGCCCCTTCGCAGACGCAGTGGAATTCGAAGATTACGACTTCAGTCGTTTTTCGCAGGAAGTCACCGAATGCGACCGTCTGGCCTCACACGGTCGGGACCCGGGCCATGTCGCGCCCGCAGTCAGTAGCAGTGGCATGGATAAGCCCGCGGCAATTGCGGCCTGCCTGCAAGCAGTCACCGCCGACCCAGATAACCCGAGGCTCAACTACCAACTCGGCCGCGCGTATGGCTACTCGGGTCTGGGCGAAGAGGCGATGCCCTACCGGTTGAAGGCGCTCGAAGCGGATTATCCTCAGTCGCTGTTTGTCATCGGGTACTTGTACTCCATCGGCCGGACCATCGAGCCCGATATCTGTAAAACCTATGAGTTGTGGCAGCGGGCCGCACGTTACCGCCGTCTTGCCGCACTGGTTGCCCTCCCCAGGCACAGCCTACGTGGAGACTTTGAGGCCTGCGGCGCGGCCATTTCGCCTGAGGACCTGCGGGCTTACCTGAATGAGGCTAAAGCGCAATCGAGCGACTACTACTTGGGGATGTTGGTGGATGACCTACTGGCCGAGGTAGATGAACGCTATCCGGAACCCGGTGGCGTGACTGATGGCTAGTGCATGGCATTGGGTCAGCATCGGCACCGCTGACATGGAGGGGGCACTCGATTTCTGGGTGGGTCGCCTCGGGTTTGAGTGTGCGTCCCGTGTAGAGGGGGATGACCCGGGTCTGCGCGAACACTGGGGCGTATCGGATCGCCAGATAGCGCGGCAGGCCATGGTGCGCGCTGTGGGGGCTGAAAATGGCGGCATGCATCTGGTGGAGTGGGATGTAGCGGCCGAATCCGTGCGCGCTGATGCGCAGGTTTTTGATCTCTGTCCCAAAAATCTTGATATTTATGTCGACGATTTGCCTGCGCGGATGGCCCAGCTGGTTGAGCAAGGGGTGGTGTTCCGCAATGAGCGCTACAGCGAGGCCGTTTCGCCTGATGGCGTGCACTTTCGCGAGATCCATTTGGCTGGCCATGATGATATCAATATTGTGTTGCTTCAGGTGATTGGCAGCGATACGCCCATTCCCGAATCAGGATTTTATGGTGTGGGTCCGCTGGTATGTATTGTGCGTGATCCCGCGGTAGAGAAACATTTTATTGATGCGATATTGGGGCTCTCCCTGTCTCATAACAATATACTCGAAGGGCCTGAAATTGAGGAAATGATTGGCCTGCCGGCAGGTTGCGCGCTGGAGGTGAGTATCTGGGCCGAGCCCGGTCAGGCGCTGGGGGAAGTGGAGTTGGTGACCTACCAGGGCACCGATGGGGCAGATCGCTACCCGCTAGCCCGACCCGGGGCGCGGGGGATCACGCACCTCAACTGGTGGAGGGATGATATCGAGGCCTTTGCGGCGCAGCTGACCAATCAGGGCATCCCATACGCCGTATCCAAAGTGAAGGGCAACCTCTTCCAATCGTCTTCCAGCTTAGTGTTCCAGTCGCCTGCGGGACTGCGGCTGGAAGTTCATCAGCGGAGCTGACCTTCTGCCATTGTGCTCGGCTCAGGTCACTGACGGGTCAGGCTCTGTGGTTATGCATACCCCCTCTGAAGTAGTTTTAGTGATCGCAATTCAGGGGCGGTATCGGTAGCATCGGCCGCGACTACTCTTATCCGGGAGCGCCTTTATGGCGGAGCAAAAAGCCCTCTATATCGACGGTAACTGGGTTACTACCTCTGACACCATCGTTAACATCAATCCGTCTGACACGAGCGACGTGATTGGCGAATACGCTCAGGCCACTTCGAACCATGTGCACGACGCGCTGGCTGCCGCCAACCGCGCGGTTGGCGAATGGGGGGTGTCTCCGATGGAGACGCGCTATCAGGTGCTCATGGCCATTGGTAACGAGTTAATTGATCGCAGTGCTGAGCTCGGTGAGTTGCTGGCCCGCGAGGAGGGCAAAACCCGGGCAGAAGGCGTGGGCGAGGTGTATCGCTCCGGGCAGTTCTTTCATTATTTTGCCGCTGAGGTGCATCGCCAGATTGATGACCGGGCAGATTCGGTGCGCCCGGGCGTTGAGATCGAGACGCGCCGGGAGCCGGTAGGCGTTGTCGCGATTATCAGCCCCTGGAACTTTCCTATGGCGACCGCGGTGTGGAAAATCGCGCCGGCGCTGGCCTTTGGTAACGCCGTGATCTTCAAGCCGGCGAACCTTGTTCCCGCTAGCGCCTGGGCGCTGACCGAGATTATCTCGCGGCAGGGCCTGCCCGATGGCGCCTTTAATCTTCTCATGGGTGGTGGCGGTACAGTGGGTGATCAGATCATTCACAGCGACCAAATCCACGCGGTGTCATTCACGGGTTCGCTGCCCGTTGGCAAACAGGTGGCGGCTGCGACCGCAGCGAACCTGGTGAAGTGCCAGCTGGAGATGGGCTCCAAAAACGCCTTGATCGTGGCGGCTGATGCCGATCTGGATGTGGCGGTGAACGCAGCATTTGTCGGGGCTTACAGTGGCACGGGGCAAAAATGCACCGCCTCATCTCGTCTGATTGTGGATGAAAGTGTGCACGACGCCTTTGTCGAAAAATTGCAGGCCAAGCTGGCCTCGGTCACGGTAGGGCACGCCCTGGAAGAGGGTGTCGATATTGGTCCGGTCGCCTCCGAGGTGCAGCTCAACGAGAACCTGGCTTGGATTGAGCGGGGGGTGAAAGAAGGGGCAACCTTGCTCTGCGGCGGCGAGCGGCTCGACATGCCCACACCCGGCTTTTACATGTCGCCTGCGCTATTTATCCATACCGACAACGACATGGCGATCAATCGTGAAGAGCTCTTTGCGCCGATCGCCTGCGTAATACGCGCCAAAGATTACGAGCACGCGCTGTCGATCCTCAACGACACGAATTTTGGCCTCACTGCGGGCATCGTGACCCAATCGCTGGCGACGGCGTCTGATTTTAAAAAGCGCGCGGTGAGTGGCTGCGTGATGGTGAACCTGCCAACGGCGGGAACCGATTACCACGTGCCCTTCGGCGGGCGAAAGGACTCTAGTTTTGGCCCGCGCGAGCAAGGCCAGTACGCGCGAGAGTTCTACACCACGGTCAAAACGACCTACCTTCAGGCGTGACGCAGGAGCGCTTGTGAACCCAGACTGGACAGTCATCGACGGCCTGCAGTACTCGGCC
>CAYQUE010000125.1:0-3651 GCA_964420615.1 uncultured Alteromonadaceae bacterium
GCAATCCCAATCCCAGTGGGGCAGATATTGACGCCGCCATGTCGGGCAACATTTGTCGCTGTGGTTGCTATCCGCGCATCAAGCGAGCGATCCAATCAGTGAGTGAGAGTGCATTGGCCTACGACGCCACCGTCACGACGGGAGGTCAGGCATGAACACGGTTAATGTCTCTCGGCGTCGATTTTTGCAATCGAGCGCAGTCGCCGGTGGCGGTCTGGTGGTGGGTTTTACTCTGAGCGGTTGCTCCAGCGCTCCCGCCCCGTTACCGGTAGCCACTACCGAAGGCGCGTGGACACCCAACGCCTTTTTGCAGGTGCTGCCGGATAACACCATTCGCTTTTACACCGCTCGCTCTGAAATGGGGCAGGGCGTGACCACGGGTTTGTCTACCTTGGTGGGCGAAGAGCTCGACGTGAATCCCCTTGATATGGAGATTCGACTGGCCAGCGTGCACGAAGATTACGTTAATCCCGATTTTGGCATGCAGGGTACTGGGGGGAGTTCCTCTATCCACGCTCACTATTTGCAGTTGCGGCAGGTTGGCGCCAATACCCGCGCTTTGATCCTCGAGGCCGCGGCGCAAGACCTGGGTGTTCCGACGAATGCACTGACGACCGACAATGGCTTTGTGATCCACGGAGATGCGCGCTACCCCTACGCGCAGTTCGTAAACACCGCGCAAACTCTCACGATTACAGCCGACGCGCCGTTAAAACCCGTTACCGAGTTTCAGTACATCGGCAAGGAAACCCGCCGGGTCGACGCCATCGCCAAGTCAACTGGCACGGCAGAGTTTGGACTCGATGTCGATGTGCCCGGTATGCACTACGCCGTTGTTGTACGGCCGCCAGTTGCACGTGCCAAGGCGCTCAGTTTTGATGCCAGCGCGGCGAAAACAATGTCGGGCGTGACTGACGTTGTCGAGGTCGGTAGCGGTGTGGCCGTGGTGGCAAAGACTTTTTGGCAGGCCCAGCAGGCCGCGAAAAATGTGGCGGTGGAGTGGGAATCTGTTGCGCTGGACCGCGTCAGCACGGCGTCTTTGCGCGCCGATTACGCGGCGGCGCTTGATGCGGGTGACGGGGTCGAGGCCCCCAATGACGGAGATGTAGCGTCCGCACTCAGCGGCGCTGTGACAACGCTGCAGGCCGAGTACTGGGCACCGCTCTTGTCTCATTCGCCAATGGAGCCCGTTAATGCCGTTGTGCGCATTGAAGGAGAGTACGCCGATGTCTGGACGGGCATTCAATTCCCATCCGCGGTGCCCGGTTTGGTCTCGCGGGTGGCGGATATCCCGACCGAGAACGTGCGCTTTCATCAGTGCTATCTCGGTGGCGGGTTCGGTCGTCGCGGCACTCCAACCCATTTGGTCGAGGCGACCCAGATTGCGGTAGCCACTGGCAAGCCGATTCAGCTGGTCTGGACCCGAGAGAACGATATTCAGCAAGGGCCTTTCCGGCCGGCTTCGCTGATGCGCATCAAGGCCGGTGTCGATCATGACGGCAAGCTGATTGCCTGGGATGCGGCCCGCGCAGGGGGCGATATTTCACCGGATACCTTCCGGAGCCTGTTGCCCGCGCTGTATTCCTGGATGGGCGATGGCATGGTTGAAGGGGTAGCTAATATCAGCGAGTGGTACTTCGAAAATTTTGTCACCGACGAGTCGAGCACAGAGGGCTTGTTCGAGGATTACGATCACCCCAACACACGTGTAACCCACATGACCGTAGACCACGAGCTACCGCTCACTTTCTGGCGCTCGGTGGGCCACTCCTATACGGCCTTCGCTAAAGAATCGATGATCGACGAGCTGGCGCACGCGGCGGGTGTCGACGAGGTCACGTTCCGTTTACAGAACACGCGCAACAATCCCCGCCTCAATAACGTGATTCGGGTTGCGGGTGAGCACATGGCCAAGATGAACCCGCCCGCCGGGCATTTTCTGGGCTTTGCGGCGCACCATTCCTTCCGAACGGATGTCGCCGAGATCGCCGAAGTCTCGGTCGAGGCGGGCAAAATCCGCGTCCACAAGGTGACCTGCGTACTCGATTGCGGGCAGGCAGTGAATCCTGACATCGTGCGGGCTCAAATGGAGGGGGGCATCGTCTACGGATTGACCGCTGCACTCTACGGTGAGCTCAACTTGAGCCAGGGCGCGATTACCGAGAGTAACTTCCACGATTACCCGATATTGCGCATGGATGAATCACCCGAGATCGAGGTGATCATTATCGACAGTGGTACGCAGCCGACAGGAGTCGGTGAGCCTGGGTTGCCACCCATTGCCCCGGCGGTGGCCAACGCGGTGTTTAAAGCCACCGGTCAGCGGCTTCGCGACTTGCCGCTCAAGCTTGCCTGAGTGATAGCCGCCTTCGGGCGGCAGCCGGCATCTCCCGTTTTGAGCTTGGCTCAGTCTCAGCCTTAGCCAGCCCCCAGCCCGGCCTCGGAGGGGTTGTGTTACGGTGATAGATGACGCTCCCGGAAGGGGAGTTTGATGAGCGACACTAAAGGAGTAGTGCCATGGATGTGACCGATCGAGTTGCGCTGATTACGGGCGCGAGTTCAGGAGTGGGAGCGGCATTGTCGCAAAAGCTGGGGGCCTTGGGTGCCCGAGTAGTCGTTAACTACAGCCGCTCTGCCGAAGCCGCTGAGCGGGTGGTCGAACAGGTGGAGGAGGCCGGCGGTCGCGCAATTGCGATACAGGCAGATGTTTCCGAGCAGGCGGACTGCAAGCGACTGGTTGATACGACAGTTGAGCACTTTGGCGACCTCGATATTCTGGTGAATAACGCCGGCACCACGACCTTTGTTCCTCATGATCAACTCGACGCGCTCACTGAAGAGATTTGGCTGCGAACCGTGCGGGTGAATCTGATCGGTGCCTTCATGATGTCGCGCGAGGCGGCACCCCACATCGAAGCCGCCGGCGGCGGCGCGATTGTGATGACCTCGAGCATCGCCAGTGTGACCGCCAACGGTAGCTCAATCGCTTACTGCGCCTCGAAAGCCGGTATGAATAGCCTGACTCGCACTCTGGCGAAGACGCTGGGCAAGAAGAATATTCGCGTTAACGCGGTGCTACCCGGCCTCATTGACGGCGACTGGGCATTCAACACCTGGGGCGGCGGCGATGCCGAGCAGTACGAGGGTCTGAAGAAAATGTTCTCTGAGCAAACTCCCCTCGGGCATGTGGTCACTCCCGAAGATGTCGCTGACACGATTTTGTCGCTGATCACGGGTTCCGACTATGTGACCGGCCAATTAGTCACCCTCGATTCTGGCTTCACGCTGTAGACGCAGCTTTGAGGATGGGATTAGCGGCTTGGCACAAACGCTATACCGAGCAGTGGATCGCGCGACTGGGCATCACGCCTTATCAGGCCCTTTGGTGGGCCTGGTTGAAGGGCTTTGCATTCGGTTTATTGGTTTATTGGTGGTTGGCGGCGTAGCCCACTCCGACCGCGCAGTATCAGGATTGGGGTGGGAGTGTTTGCGAGTCAATCGCACACCACTCGCGTACGACACTGATCGCCTCGGCTATAGCACGCGTCCCTCAAGACAGCGCTGTTGGCAGGCGCATTGTGAGCCTTCCGTTGCGGCGCTGTGTCAGGCGGCGTTGACCCCCGGGATCGCGGCTAGCAGTGATTGGGTGTA
>CAYQUE010000126.1:0-3634 GCA_964420615.1 uncultured Alteromonadaceae bacterium
CCGGCGCAGAGTAGGGCACTGCTACCGTCACTGGATCAGCCATGGTGCCGGGGTCCGGGTCCTCATCAAGCGGCCCATTGTCGGTGATGGTGTAGGTCACCACAGAGCCCTCGATGATGGCGCCGTCTATCTGACTCCAGTCGCCATTGCTATCGATCTTCATTGCGACAGAGCCTTCCGCAGGTGCCGTACCCAGATCAATGGCTATCGTGAGCGTTTCCAGATTGCTGGTATCACAGCCTGAAAGCGCAAAAGAGATGCCCTTACCGATGCCGTTAACCGCCACCCCGGGCGATTCGGCGGGCGCGGTGGCAACGGTCAGTGAATCAATGGTGCAACTGCTGTTTACTGCAGATGGCGTGGTTTGAAGCGTGAGCTCACCACTGGTTTCTTCAGTATCCGCGAAAGGGAAGTCGTCCTCGCTGTCTCCAATGCCGTCCTCGTCGCTGTCAGCATCTGTGATATTGAATGATCGCGTAACGTTGTTAGCTGCTGCGTAGGTGTTGTCGCCTGGCTGGGATGCGGTGACAGTGCAGGCACCAATCGCGATATAGCTGACTTGAGCACCCGCCACAGAGCAGATATCGGGCGTGCTCGACGAATATGACACGGGCAGTCCGGAGGAGGCGCTAGCGGATAGTATTACAACGCTTGACGTCAGCTCGTCATCGCTCGGTTGAGCAAATGTGATTGTTTGGGTGGCTTTAGTGATCTGGAATGATCGCGTGACAGTGGGAGCCGCCGCATGGGTCGCATTACCGGCTTGAGAAGCGACAATGGTGCAAGTGCCGATCGCTAAGTAAGTTGCTGTAGTGCCACTGACTGAGCACACATCTACCGTATTTGAGGCAAACGCTACAGCAAGGCCAGAGGAGGCAGTGGCAGCTAACGTCGCACTCCCCATGGTAATTTCATCGTCATAAGGTTGGTCGAAGTTGATAGTTTGAGAGGCCAGAGGGGCGACTGTCTGAAAGCTGTACGAAGTCTTATTTAGGATGCCTGGGAAAGGGTTGTTGGAGCTATCGTAAAAAGCGATAGGGCTAATCCTGACGTAATAAGTGGTTCCTTCGTCCAGATCATTACTAGGGTCCAGCGTAAAGGATGTGCTGACCACACTGCTATTCGTCGAAAAGGTCTCGATGATTTGATCATCACTTGATCGAACCAATTCAACGATATTCCCGTTTGGGCGATTGGCACCCAGACGGGAGACAGATTCGGTAAAGGTGAGCGTGATGTCGGTGTCTATGCCAACCCCCGTCGCACCGTTAGTTGGCGTTGTGGAAGCTAGTTCCGGTGGGGTGACATCAGTGGTTACATCGTCATTTTGAAAGACAAAGCCCTTATCTATGAGCGCGTCCCGTGCAGCAGTGCCCTCGCCCGTGAAGTAAGAATAACTGGGCACGTAGCGCATTCCTGGATCACCGTTACTATCAAGCATGGGGGGGTAGTCGCGCTGAGCCCACGCATTTAGCGTCGCATCATAGTTAGCGGGCGACCACTTGGAGTGATCGCTAGCGAAAGCCGCAAAGAAATCGGTTACTTGGGAGACGTCCCAGCCACTCAAATTTTGATCTGCGGCACCAGAGTGGTTAAACATGCCGCGTATAGAGGTGGTTTTGTTGGTGACCTTCCAATTGCTGAGGTCCTGGCGAAAGGTTCCGTTGAACTGAAACATGCTCTGGAAGGTCGTGACATTAGCAACCTCCCAATACCCGATGTCTTCGTTAAAGGCGGTGTTCTGAAACAAACTGGATAGATTGGTCACCTGCCCGGTATAGATATTGTATTGGCTGTCGCCGAACGTATATGCGACCCCATTAGGGGCAGTTATTGCATAAGTGCCGTCATTTTTTGCGTCATTGAGCATGCCACGATCGACAATGAGCAAGCCCTCGCAATTACCAGCCGTTCCAATGGTGCCAACGTTCAGTGGCTCCAAACACGCTGGGTGATCTGAAACGGTCGTACTCGTAAATGTGTCACTGACCTCACTGATAGTCACTGTGGTGTTGGTAGCGGTTGAGAAACTGCCGCTGGAGGTGTGGCGCACGGTGACGGTGTTGCCGTTTTCTACGGTGCCCGCATCGCTGGTATAGCTACCGCCATTAATGGCGTACTCACCCCCCGTGACGGAGATTGCCGCTGCTGAGGTAATACCGGCCACGGTGATGGTGTTGGAGGTTATTTGGGTAGAGACCGCAACATCAGTTTGGTCGGTGAAAGAGAATGCGTCGGGCTCTAGGTCAGTATCGCAGCCGCCCAAGGCCAGATCCAAGACATCAGAGCTAGACAGCCCGTAGTCATAAAGCCGCACGTCGTCTATGTAGCCGTCAAAAGAAGGGTTGTAGTCACCAGCACCTAATTTTAGAGGTTGGCCAGAAGAGTAGACGAGACTTTTTTGAGGCACGGACGTTTCCTTGTCCTGCACTCCATTTATGTATCTACGGAGGGTGTTCGAGTCATAGGTTATTGCAACGTGCAGCCAAGTATTTACAGTGAGGACATCTGTATCAGTCAACCAACGTACGTAGTCGGCATCCACAAAATCTACCTCGGAGAATATTTTCCCGTCATTTGCCCATATACCGAGGCCTGTTAAAACGGCTTTTCGAAAGAGAATGTGTCGATAACCCGTAGTCAACGAGTTAGGGTTTAGCCATAAGGCAATAGTGAAACTCTGCTGCGGATTGATAGACACGTCGTCAGGAATGTTTATGTAGCCCCCTTGACCAGAAAGGCTAAGGCTCGCCTGGTTGGAGCACGACAGGGAGGCTTTCTTATCAGTGGATTGGGTGATTCCAGCGCCCGTATGGGTTCCGCTGTTACCATTTGGCGTGCTGTCGGCGGCGATCGAGCCACTCGATTCGTCAAGCTTCCAGTGACCAATGAGTTCGTTAGCTTGCGCGCTATGGCATAGCGACAAGGCAAGGAACAGAGATCCAATACAACAAAAGACCTTTGACGAAAGGCAGGCGAACGATTTCATACGTGCTGCGAATATGCCCCACTGCCTCCAAGCGAAGATGGGGAAGATTCGGACAAAAAGAATTCTTATACAACCCCAATCCCAAACTTTGTATCGGTGAAGACAGGAGTTCAAATAACCTTGGCATTTCACGATGAATTTGTTGACCTACTCGCAATCGGCAGACTTTCGCGTAGCCGAAACTACCTGTGTCCTTCAGATGTGGCCTCACATGTCACAGCTGAAATAAACAAAAAAGGCCACCTGCAGGTGACCTTTTCTGTTTTATGGTGGAGGCGGCGGGAGTTGAACTGGGTTGTTAAGTCATTGTTTCAATGTGTCTTACTCAGTTCACTTTTGGTGATATGCCCCCAGTTATGCCCCCAGACTAGTAGGCCAGTCGGCGATAGCCGAATAGGGCAATAAGCAGTGACAGTAATCCCAGCAGCAGCGCAGGTAGAGCGGGCACCGGTAACGCCGGCGGAGAGTAGGGCACTGCTACCGTCACTGGATCAGCCATGGTGCCGGGGTCAGGGTCCTCATCGAGTGGTCCATTGTCTGTGATCGTATAGGTCACTACGGAGCCCTCGATGGTGGCGCCGTCTATCTGACTCCAGTTGCCATCGATATCGATCTTCATTGCAACTGAGCCTTCGGCTGGCGCGG
>CAYQUE010000127.1:0-3566 GCA_964420615.1 uncultured Alteromonadaceae bacterium
GGGGTCAGGGTGCCCCACTGGTACCCGCGTTTCATGCCGCGCACTTGGCGACCCCCGGCGTTGCAACCGCAGTCGTTAATATCGGTGGCATCGCCAATGTGACGCTGGTCTCAGCGGATGGCGCTGTCAGCGGGTGGGATACTGGCCCGGGCAATACCCTTCTCGATGCCTGGGTGTCGAGGCACCAGGGCGCGTCTTTTGATGACGGCGGCGGTTGGGCCGCCACGGGCGCGACAAACCGCCCGTTGTTGGAGAACATGCTGAGGGAGCCCTATTTCGCCCGCGCCCTCCCCAAGAGCACAGGCCCCGAATTATTTAATCTTGATTGGTTGCACGCGCACCTCGCAGGCGATGAACCGCCGGCAGACGTGCAGCGCACCTTGCTTGAACTCACGGCAGAGACCATTGCGGGAGCGATCACACCCGCCTCACCCGATGTGGTCCGGGTCTGTGGTGGGGGCGCGCTGAATACCTTACTGATGGAAAGGCTTACCGATCGACTGCGCCCTGCAGAGATCACCACTACCGAGGCCGTCGGCGTCGACCCCTGCTGGGTTGAAGCTTGGGCCTTTGCCTGGCTCGCTGAACGAACCCTCGCTGGACTGCCCGGCAATGTGCCAGATGTGACGGGGGCCAGCGGGCCACGGGTCTTAGGGGGAATCTATCCGGGCCGGGGCTAGCAGACCGGAGTCAGCGCAACGCGCCCCAATTAAATACAGCGAACGTCGGGTGGATGCCGCTGGATCCGAGGCCACTGAGAAACCTGCCTCGCACCGGGTCGACCCGGTGAGTTCACGCTGAAGTGTTTGTAATCTTAAATAGAGAAGGACGCGCCGCAGCCGCAAGTCGTCGTCGCGTTGGGGTTATTCACGACAAAGCGTGAACCCTCGAGGCCCTCGGAATAATCGACCTCACTGCCCACCAGATACTGGTAGCTCATTACATCGACCAGAGCCGTCACACCGTCGCGCTCGACGACCATGTCGTCATCGCTGACAGCCTCGTCAAAGGAGAAGCCGTACTGGAACCCCGAGCAGCCACCGCCGGTGATATACACGCGCAGCTTGAGGCCGGGATTGCCCTCGTCCTCCACCAGCGCGCGCACCTTCCTCACCGCGTTGTCAGTGAGGCGGATTTCGTTAGGATCAAATGCTTCAACCACAGTCATGGCAGTTATCACAAACCGTTATGAGGTCCGATAAATGTAATGGGGATGAGTTTACCGGAAATCAACCGCGGACAGTGCAGGACCACGGCGAGTTTCCGGCAGTCGGTAGTCAGTTTGCGGGGGTCGCCTCAGCCACCTTGGCTTCGCGCTTAGCCGCGAGGTCGTCAGCCACATTGCTGGAGTGGCGCAGGCCGCCGTTCACTTTAGCGCCCGCTGACATCTCAATCAGGTTGTAATAGACATCGCCGTCAATCACTGCCCGCTCAGCGAGTTCCAGCCGCTCGGAAGTGTGGATATCACCCTCAACCTTGCCATTGACTGTAGCGTTGGGGACCTTGATCTCACCCGAAACGCGCCCTCCCGAGACAATCCGCAGCACCGCGTCCGCTGAACCCGCCTGAATAGAGCCCATAACGGTGCCCTCAACGTCGAGATGGCCGGTAAAGGTAATATCCCCTTTAACGGTGGTCTCCGATGAAATCAGGGTTGTGCCACCCGATGATGCGCCAGTCAGCGGCGCTTCTCTTCGACTTCGCATAGTGAATCTCCTCACGCGGATTTCCGCTTGTTATCGTATTGCTTCAAGGTTGCGCCGCGGGACCGGCCTCAGCCAAATCCCCCCAGAGATCGCTCCGCTGCACGGTCTCCCGCACGGGCTCGATGAGCGTCACAACCGACTCAATCGTCTCCGGCACAAACGCCTCAGGAAGAGAAATTACCACCTGAACCTGCTGTAAGTATCGGAATCGTAATGGGAATACACCAGTTTCCTCGCCACTGTCAAGCATTGGCGCCTCGAGGATCTGCGGCTGAGCGCCGTTTGAACCCACGATTCTCAGCGCCAGCTCGCCGCGGTACAGCCGGTCGTTCCCTTCACCCCGGTGCACGACCAACCGCAGGCGCCACTGCCGATTATCGCCCAGTGACTCGAGTGTCGGCGCACGCAGGACCACCGCCGCCTCGGATTGCTCGGGGGCCAACACACCTCTGTAAAAGGCCACCATGTCCTGGAGTTCATCAATTTCCGCTGCTTGATCTGCCAGATTCAGGCGAAGCTCGCCCATGGCCTGGCGGTCCGCCTCAGCCTGCTGCAATAGTTGATTGATTTGGTCTCTGAGTGCGGCGCGACCATCATCGACCACCGCTGATGGCGCGGCGAGCTGTAACCCCCACCAAACGCCCCCCGCGACACAAGCGCTTAATACCAACGTGATGAAGAGCAAACGCCAGCGCCACGCGTGGGGATGAATGCGTTTGACGACCGTGCGGTGCTCGTGGCGGCTCATTGTTGTGTCGCGCCACCAATCAGGGTGCGAGCGCGATGCCCTCCAGACCGGCCATCTCCGGCTGATCCAGCATCAGATTCATCGCCTGAACTGCCTGACCCGCTGCGCCTTTCACCAGATTATCGATGACAGACATCACGACCACCGTGTCACGCCCCTGGGGTTGAGCGACCGCAATCTGACAGGTATTGGCACCCCGCACGTGACGCGTCGCCGGGTGGGTGCCCGCGGGCAAGACCTGCACGGCGGGTTCGCTCGCGTAGCGAGACTTAAACAGTGCCTGCAGATCGGCGGAGGTGTTCTTCAGGGGCGCAAACAACGTCGCGTGAATACCGCGGCTCATCGGCACCAGGTGCGGCACAAACGTCAGCGCCACCGGTTCGGCGGTCATGCCCGCCAAACCTTGCTCCATTTCCGGCAGGTGCCGATGGCCGGCCACACCGTAGGCGGCAAGACTCTCCCCCGCTTCTGTGAGCAGACTGCCGAGCTTCGCCTGACGTCCGGCGCCACTGACGCCAGAACCGCACGAGGCAATTAATCGACTCGTGTCCACAACGCCCGCCTCGAGGAGTGGCAAAAAGCCCAGCTGCACCGCGGTCGGATAACACCCCGGGCACGCCACGAGCTGCGCACCCCGGATTGACTCGCGATGCGTTTCCGGCAGTCCATAAACCGCCGTTTCGCAAAGCGCCGGCGCAGCATGCGCCTCGCCATACCAGTGCTCCCAAAGGGCCACATCCTTAAGCCTGAAGTCCGCCGAGAGATCCACC
Organism: uncultured Alteromonadaceae bacterium; assembly: GCA_964420615.1. Taxonomy (GTDB): domain Bacteria; phylum Pseudomonadota; class Gammaproteobacteria; order Pseudomonadales; family Halieaceae; genus Luminiphilus. The sequence continues at coordinate 3,225 of CAYQUE010000127.1, forward strand.
ACCCGAATCCCCTGCGCAATCAAGGCGGGGACTTCACGCATGGCCACGTTATGCGGCGTCGCAAAAAACACCACGTCGCAGCCTGTGTAATCCGCATCGGCAGGGTCGGTAAAGCACAGGTCACAGGCACCGACAAGACTGGGAAACAAATCATCAAGGCGACGGCCGGCTTCGCCACGAGAGGTGATCACCTCCACCGAGACGCCCGGATGGCGCAGCAACAGACGCAGCAACTCCACGCCCGTATACCCGGTACCGCCGACTACTCCGACCCTGATCATTTTCTTGCCTGCTTCTGTTAGTGTTGCGGGGCGCGTACTGTCTCATGATCGATCGCGCAGT
>CAYQUE010000128.1:0-3539 GCA_964420615.1 uncultured Alteromonadaceae bacterium
TTTTTACTGTTGCCTTCGCTCTTGATACCGCCTCTCTCCCATCAAGGTTGTAATAATGGAGGCTGTTATCCGGGCTACTGCAAACAATCGGGCTCTTCCTCCACCACAAACAGGGCCGCGAGTTTACTGCCCGTGCCCATGATTCACAAGCGAAAAGATGCGCTACAAATTGACGGTTTGGCCCACCACCGGAACCGCATTCAGATCTCAATCTAGGGCGGTGTCAGTAGCTCCGGATCCAGAGTCCTGCTTGACCGCCAATGGCGGGTGGAGCTTTAACCGGCAATCGAGAGCCGAGTCCACTCTCTAGGCGTACAACCGAATCTGCGCTGGAAAAATCGGCTGAAGTTTCCAGAAGTGGCGTAACCGAGCTGCTCTGCAATCGATTGGGTAGGAAAAATCGCACTCTCAAGGAGCGGCAGACAGATTTCGGCGCGCACGTCGTCCACCAGATCGGAAAAACGACATGATAGTTCCTTTTCAAACCGACGTTGCAAGGTGCGCTTATCGCAGTTAAGTCGGTTAGCAAGATGGGTCAGATCACAATCACCCTGCGGTAAATGAGCCCGAATCCAGCTACAGGTATCGTTTCTTAACAGATCAGCTTTCGCCACGTCCTGATAACGCTCTCGTTCCGCCATCATCGCCACATTCTGCGGCAGGGCTTCCCTACGGGGATTAGGCAAACTCAGACAAGCGCGGTCTATCAGTAATTCCGTCTCGGTCGCATCCGACTCGAGCGGCACACCCATAAACTGTTCAGGCCACTCCGACTGGAATTGAGAGGCTTTTACTCTTATTAAAACTGGCTTGAACGCCTCGCCCAATGCTGCACCGAAGCCAGCCACCAATTGCAGCGTCCCCAGCACCAGCATTCTCTCCGCCTGATGGACATCTAAACCGACCGGCCGATCAAACCAAGCCGTCATGGCGGCATGATCTCCTCGCATGCTGCCTGTCCAGTGAAGGGGCTCAGCGTGGCGGCAGTTGTATCGCAGCAACGCCTTTAGCGCGTCCGCCACCGTCTCCGAGCTCGCTATGAGGGCGCCCAGCACACCGCCGCATCGGAGATCCTGCTGCGCTGCCAGCTGTATGAGCGCCGATTCGGACTCCGAACACAGGGGATCAAGTAGCTGAGCAATGTCCGTCGCCATGAGCATGGGCGTGAGTCCCTGAGGGGTGACCGCGGACTCTATGACGCGCTCATACTGGGAGAGATAGGCTTCGCTCGGAGCCAATTTCGCGGCTCCCCACAGAGCGGCGGTACTAATGGCATGCCCCATTTGCCATCCTTTCTGTCGTTGTTTACCCGATAGATAACATAACGCTGTGATTTAGTACATATATCTGTCAGTTAAGGCGGGGACGGGGCGCGCCGTCGATTCGGGGAGCTGCATGGCGTATTTGGACTGTGACACTGGATCACGCTCGCTTGGGCTGGCAACCACCCGGTATCACAACACATGCTCAGGTAGTGCATACTGGGCGGCGGCCAAAGAGCGGTTAACTAGACTGTCAGGAACGCTCTGTCACAGATTACACTGAAGATTGGGAATCCCTCGCCGATCATACATTCACCCAAGTTGACCACGATCATGCGCAAATCTAACCAGCCCCTCGCCCTAATACACTTGATAGGAAGCCTCGCACTGGTTGCGTCAATTCAATCCCTTGCGGCTCTCGCTTCGTCAGCGGTTACAGTCTCGCATGGATGGGTGACCGATTATTACCTCAGCCACTGGGAGGACCCCAACCTACCCGTTGGCGTTCTCAGGGGACTGGGTCCGCACGATCAAGATATGACTACTCATTCTCCCGACCTCGATCAATCCGAGACCGACGGGTTAGAACCAAGCCGGTCTGAAGAGACGACTGCTTTAAGGGACCACACTGCGATTCTTTACACACTCGACCTGAACGAGAGAGGCATGCAGATGGTCGTGAGCACCAAGACCACGCTTCAGCCAGGAGATTGCGCCGCACTAGAACGCACGGACGAAGTCATCAACCTAAGACGTGTTAGCCCGGCATTTTGCGATCCTGCCAACCAGGAGATTGTTAAGCGCCTTTTATCGCTCAGTATCGAGCGAGCCGCTCGCTGCATTGCTTCGCGCGAAGCCGACGCAACTCAACCGACAATGCCTGCAGTTCAGGAGAGAACGGTCGAGTTAGCGATGCTGTGTGACGGCGGTTGAGAGGCCGGGACCAACGGCTAGCGATATGGGTACTCCGGGCGAATCCCGGCGCTTAATCAGCGATACGACCCTTTCGCATCACACCTTTATTCAGCACGTCTGCTAACGCGGGTAACGTCAGAGAGCCCATGTCCTCGCCATGTCTTGCCCTGACCGACACCGTCTGGGAGTCCATTTCCTTGTCACCAACCACGATGACGTAAGGCACCTTGGCCAGCTCCAATTCGCGAATTTTGAACCCAATTTTCTCATTGCGTAAATCAGTATCAACGCGCAAACCAAGGTTTCTCAGTTGCTCAGCCACACTTTCCGCATAGGCGGCATGCTTGTCCGTAATGTTGGCCACCACAGCCTGTCTTGGAGCCAGCCAGACGGGAAAATCCCCCTCATAGTGCTCTATCAATATGCCAATAAAGCGCTCGAAAGACCCCAACACGGCGCGATGAAGCATGACCGGTATTTTTCTCGATCCATCTTCAGCCACGTACTGCGCGTCAAGCCGGCCCGGCATGGAGAAATCCACCTGAATAGTGCCCAATTGCCAGACGCGGCCAATGCAGTCTTTGAGCGAGAACTCGATCTTCGGGCCATAAAAAGCACCCTCACCGGGTAGCTCTTCCCAGGGCAATCCCTTGGCATTGAGCGCCTCAGCGAGTGCGGCCTCGGCGCGGTCCCAGTCTTCATCAGAACCGACCCGCTCGGCAGGCCGGGTAGAGAGCCGATAGATGACCTCACTGAAACCGAAGTCGGCATAGACCTCGTGCAGCATATCGATGAATTGCGAGACCTCGGGCTGGATCTGCTCCTCGGTACAGAATATGTGGGCGTCGTCCTGCGTAAAACCGCGGACACGCATAATGCCGTGCAGCGATCCCGAGGGTTCGTTGCGGTGGCAGCTACCGAACTCAGCGAGTCTAAGCGGCAGATCGCGATAGGACTTGAGGCCCTGATTAAAGACCTGCACATGACAGGGGCAGTTCATGGGCTTCACCGCGAACTGGCGCTCCTCGGCTTCGAGCGTGAACATGCCCTCGGCAAACTTGTCGGCATGACCCGAGCGCTGCCACAGACTGATATCCACGACTTGTGGGGTTTTGATTTCCCGATAGTCGTATGCCAGCTGCTTCTCACGCATATAGCGCTCGATCGTCTGGTAAATACTCCAGCCGGCGGGATGCCAGAACACCATGCCCGGCGCCTCTTCCTGGGTGTGGAAGAGATCGAGCTTTTTCGCGATCTTGCGGTGGTCGCGCTTCTCGGCCTCGGCAATGCGATTGAGGTACGCCTTAAGCTGCTTTTTGTTGGCCCAGGCGGTGCCATAAATGCGCTGTAGCTGCTGGTTGT
>CAYQUE010000129.1:0-3532 GCA_964420615.1 uncultured Alteromonadaceae bacterium
CAGATACCATACCGAGCACGGTACACTCTCTCTATGTCGCCGCAACTCACTGCCAAGCACACCGGATTTCTTGCTGACGAGGCGGCAACTCTGGCCTTTGGTGAGCAGGTGGCGAAGCGCATTACCGGCCCGTCCGTGATTTATTTAAGCGGCGAGCTCGGCGCGGGAAAGACCACCTTCAGTCGCGGCTTTTTGCGCGGTCGTGGTCATAGCGGACCGGTGAAAAGCCCGACCTACACGATCGTAGAGCCCTACGAGGCGCTGCCCGATATGCCGGTTTTTCATTTGGATTTGTACCGGTTGGGTTCGGCCGGCGAACTCGCCTACCTCGGGTTGGAGGACTATCTGGCGCGTGAAGCCGTTCTGTTGATTGAGTGGCCCGAGCGCGCCCTGTCGCATTTACCGCTGCCGACATTACAGATTACGCTCACTCCTGAGCACGAGGGGCGGGGTATTAACGTGCAAGGGCGTGATGCAGCGGTGCTGAATGGGCTGGTTTTCTGACGTGGCGATCGTGAGCCGGGAAGGCGGTGGCACGCGCAGAGGCTGCTGCCATCTGTTCTTGGTAAAGCGAGTGATCGCGCTGGTCACGTTATTCAGTGCACTGACGGGCGCACTGCTGTCGGTCACTGTCACGGCGGCTGAAGTCGGCGCGGTGAGATTGTGGCGCGCGCCGGATCATACCCGGTTGGTGCTGGATCTGTCGGAGGAGGTCAGTTTCAGCACGCTCTCGCTGGATAACCCCGCGCGCTTCGTTGTGGACCTAAAAGACAGTCGTTTGACTTCTTCCCTCGCAGCACTGCCGCTGGCAGGCACGCCCATCAGTCAGGTGCGTTCGGGTATCCGTAAAGGCACGGATTTGCGACTCGTTTTGGATTTACAGTCAAAGGTTAAAACCTCGGTTTTTTTGTTGCCGCCAAACGAGGTAACGGGACATCGGGTGGTTATCGATTTATTTTATCCACAGACATCGCAATCTGATCCTCCGCCCGTACTGTCAGTGGATAGGCTCGATGCGCGTCGGGACATCATTATTGCGATCGATGCCGGGCACGGTGGTGAGGACCCTGGCGCCTCGGGGCCGGCACAGTTGCGTGAAAAAACGGTCGTGCTGCAGATCGCGAAACGTCTCGAGCAACAACTGGCAGGGGTGCCTGGGTTCAAGCCGGCACTGATTCGCACCGGGGACTACTATGTGAGCTTGAAAAATCGTCGCGACCGCGCACGTGAGCTACAGGCGGATCTTTTTATATCGATCCATGCCGATGCGTTCCGGCAAAAATCAGCCCATGGCGCGTCGGTCTACGCGCTGTCAACGCGAGGTGCCACATCTACCGCGGCACAATATTTGGCGGAGAGTGAAAACGCGGCTGACCTGGTGGGCGGTGTCGAGCTTGCAGAGATGGACCCGATGTTGGCCAGTGTCCTGACCGATCTCTCCATGACCAGCACACTCGATACCAGCCTGAATCTGGGCGCACTGATTCTGGAGCAAATAGGCGGTGTCGCGCGCCTGCACAAAAAAAAGGTAGAGCAAGCGGGCTTTGCAGTGTTGAAGTCGCCAGATGTGCCCTCGCTGCTGATAGAGACGGGGTTTATTTCCAACCCCCAAGAGGCTGAGCGGCTCTCGACGCCGGCGTATCAAGACAAAATGGCGCGTGCAATCCGCCGCGGTATTCAAAGTTGGTTCGCACGGCAACCGCCGCCCGGTACACTGCTCGCCTGGCAGCGCGAACAGGGGGGGCGGGAAGTCACGGTTGCGCCCGGCGACACCCTGTCTGAGATCGCGCAGCGCCATGGCGTGTCTGTTGCCGCCATCAAAACAACCAACGGTCTGAGTCGCGACGTCATTTTCGTGGGGCAGACCTTACTGATTCCGGACGCCTGACTTTGCCGATTCGAATCCTTGAGCCTCGGCTCGCGAACCAGATTGCCGCAGGAGAGGTGGTGGAGCGCCCCGCCTCAGTGGTGAAAGAAGCTATCGAGAACAGCCTCGACGCCGGTGCTTCGCGAATCGAGATTGACGTGGAGGCGGGCGGGACCCGACTGTTGCGTATCCGCGATAACGGCGCGGGGATTCCTGAGGCAGATCTCGCCCTCTCTCTGGCGCGGCACGCGACCAGCAAAATCAACAGTATCGAAGACCTTGAAGCTGTGGCCTCTCTGGGGTTTCGTGGCGAAGCCTTGGCTTCGATTGCGTCGGTAGCGCGACTCTTGCTCACGGCCAACACTGAGGCGGAATCCGCGCGGGGGCATCAAGCCCTGTGCGAGGGGCGTGAGATGACGGTAGAGGTGAGACCCGCACCGCATCCGCGCGGGACGACCCTCGAAGTGCGTGACCTTTTTTATAACACTCCGGCGCGCCGCAAATTTTTGCGCACTGAGAAAACCGAGTTTGGACACATTCTCGAAGTGATCAAGCGACAGGCGCTTTCTAGGCCTGAAGTCACTTTTGTATTGAGTCATAACGGTAAGCAAGTCATCCATTATTCGGCGGCGCATACCGACAGCGAGCAGAAGCGCCGGGTGGCGGCAATTTGCGGTAAGGAATTTGCGGAGCATACGGTAGCGGTTGAACGCAGCGCGGGGCCCCTGCGTTTGTGGGGTTGGGTAGCCGAGCCGACTTTTTCGAGAAGCCAGGCCGATCTGCAGTACTTTTTTGTCAATGGGCGAGTGATTCGGGACAAGCTCGTTTCACACGCTATTCGGCAGGCCTACCGCGACGTGCTGTTTCACGGCCGGCATCCAGCTTTTGTCCTGTTTCTCGAACTGGATCCTGCTGGCGTTGACGTCAACGTACATCCCACCAAGCACGAGGTGCGGTTCCGTGAGAGTCGTGGCATACACGACTTTCTTTTCAGCACATTGTCGCGGGCGCTGGGCGATGTGCGTCCCGGGCATGCATCCGTCACCGCCGGCCCGTCCTCTGAAGGTGTTGCCGCGAGGCAGGGCGCAATGCGCCTCGAAGTCGGAGGACTGCCGGGCTCGCCTGTATCGTCTCTGGAACCCCGCCATCTGACCGGTTTGAGTGGCGCTGGCGGCGGTGATGCCAGCCACTACTATGCACGGGGCGTTGGAACGAGTAGCGCCCCCCAGCCAGAGTTTTCAGCGGGTTCCGCGGAGATACCGCCCCTCGGGTTTGCGATTGCCCAGCTGCATGGGGTTTACATTCTGGCCGAAAATCAGCACGGCTTGGTGCTGGTCGATATGCACGCGGCCCACGAGCGCATTACCTATGAGCGCTTGAAAGGCGCCCGGGACACTACGGGTATTACCCGACAGCCGTTGCTGGTGCCGCAAACCTTATCGGTTTCTGCGCGAGAAGCGGCAATCTGTGCTGAGCAGGCAGAGGAATTGGCAGCGCTCGGCGTTTGGGTAGAGCCTGTTGGCGAGGAAATGGTGATGGTGCGGGAATTACCTGCGGCACTGATCGAGGCCGACGCGGAGGCTCTGGTGCGTGATGTGTTGTCCGATTTGCTCGAGTTCGGTACCAGCGATCGCGTCGCGAGTTCGATGGATGAGCTGCTGTCGA
>CAYQUE010000130.1:0-3513 GCA_964420615.1 uncultured Alteromonadaceae bacterium
GGACTGGTGGCTTGAGGAAGAAACCTTGTGGCGTGGTTATTTTCCGGTATTGGATATCACACCCGGTACCGAGCGCATAGAAACCGCCGTGCTCGATGGGGTCGAGCGGTTTGAGGTGCGATTTTTGCCCAACGTGGCGGCATTGGAGATCAATCGTGACGACGTGATTGATCGCAGGAATTGGGAAGACAGCTGGGTGGCCGATCTCTCTCAGCCTGATCAGGGGCTCCCCCCGCCTGCAGCGGTAGAGGTGACGATGGAAGTGTCGGGTCTGGGTGAGGTTACCCGTTTATATGTCCTGCCAGCGATCTGATCTACCGGGCCCGCAACGCGGGGCGGCATTGATTGTCGCCATGTTGGTTTTTGCCTTGGTAGCCGCGCTATTGGTCGGGCTTCAGCGCGACTTTTCTCTGACCTTGCAGCGAGGGACACAGCAGCTGTTTGCAGAGCAGGCGTGGGCCTATCTTCTGGGGGCTGAAGGGTTGGCGCAGTTGGCGCTGCAGGCTGACAATCGAGAAGATGCCATGGTAGACGCGCCGACCGATCATTTGGGCGAATTATGGGCACAGCCCGCTACCCCCTATCCGTTGGATGCAGGAGGGGAGATGCGAGGTCAGATTGAGGATTTACAAGGGCGATTCAACCTGAACTTGTTGCTTGATGCGGCCTCGCCCGGGGGGAGTGGCGAGGCTGCGGGTGAGGATGACTCTGACAAGGGGGATAATGAGGCGGAGGAGGGCGCTACCCCAACGGCTCAAAATGGGACTCAGACCGTGTCGGAAAGATGGGGTCCCGGCCAAAAAGTATTGATTCGGCTATTGCAGACGCTCGGCGAGGAAGCATTGTCTCTTGAGGAGGCGATGGCTTTGACTGAAGCGATCAGTGACTTCATCGATAGAGACTCTGATAAACGCAAGAATGGCGCCGAAGCAGAGGACTATCGGTATGCGGACTTCCCTTACTTACCGGCAAACCAGACATTGGCGAGTGTCAGCGAATTGAGGGCTGTGAGGGGTATGACGAGTGGTCTGTATGAAGCGCTGAGACCATGGGTCACGGTTTGGCCGGAAACGGGCGCCAAGATTAATATCCTCACTGCGCCGCTGCCTGTTCTGAGGAGTCTCAACGCCGATGATAAATGGGAACCCATACCGGTTAACGAGGTGGAGAGGCTGCTAGCCATGCGTGCGGAGGGCGAAATAACGAGTGTCGAGGATTTGCTGTCGGATCCGAGCTTCGAGGGGCAAGCGGTAACCGAGTTGCAGACGCTTCTCGGCGTGCGCAGTCGCTGGTTTTTATTGGATGCCAGTGTTGAGTTGGTCTCGCGGGAGCGACATCTTTTTTCTGTCCTGCATCGGACAGCAGCAGGCGCCGTCTCCGCTGTTTTTCGATCCGAGGGCGAGCTATGATGCGCCGCTCACCGACCGATCGAGGCGTGCACTGCGTGCGAGCTTTTCGCTCATGACTCCGAGCAACTTTAATCTCATCAGGTGGTATGAGGACTTTGCGTACCTCCTGCGACCGGGTAATCAACCCGAGCGGTTGGTCAGCGAGGCCGACAATATTCCCGAGAATACCTGCCTCGCACTACCCGCGGACAGTGTCAGGACATTACCCCTATCGGTGGCGCCCGAAGAGTTGAAGCATCTACAAAAGGCACTTCCTTTTATGTTGGAGGAAGCCCTTCTTGAGGATGTGGCTAAGCTCCATTTTGCCAGCGCGCCACTGGACAATGATCTTCAAGCGGTTGCCGTTGTGCGGCGTCAAACGATGGATCAGTGGATGTCCACATTGCCCGAGGCGCTGAAGGAGATGCCCTGGGTCTCTGAGGCACTGTGTTTACCCTGGTCAGCGGGATACTGCACGCTGGTTTTTGAGGCTGACCATGTGCTGGTGCGATGGGGCGAGGCCAGCGGCACGCGGATCGAGCGGAGCTTGCTGCCTGTGCTGCTCGATAGCTTGCCTTTGGCGCATGTGTCTATTGTGGCTTATGGCGGCGATGAAGCCGCGATAAAGGCCAGTATCCCGGAGTCGCTTCACAGCGGATTGCAGATGCGGCAGGGTGGATTATCTGAGGCCCTGCTGTTGGCCAATACTGAAAAGCCAGGGCCCGACCTGCGGCAGGGTGATTTCGCTCCCCGACTTCCTTTTGCGCGTTGGTGGCGGCTCTGGCAATCGGTGCTGATTGCACTGGCAGTGGCAGTTGTGCTGAAAACCGGCGTATCGGTTGTCGACTACGTCAGTTTGAAAAAAGAAGACCTCCGGCTGCGGGAAGCGATACAGCAGAGTTATCGACGCGTGAATCCTAAGGGTGCCGTGGTTGATGTCGAGAAACAGCTTAATCGTCAACTCGCTGAGTTGGGTGCAGCTGGAGCGCAATCAGCGTTTACACCGGTACTTATTGAGCTACTTTCTGCCATGACCGAGGTCGGTGAGATTGAGCTAACCTCGGTCAATTACACCGGTGGCAAAGAGATGCGAGTCAATTTTTCTGCGCCCAGCTTTCAAGCGGTTGAGCGTGTGAGGATGGCGCTTGAAGCACGCGCCTTTAGCGCTGAATTGGAAAACTCCAATGCGAGAAAAGAGGGTGTAGTCGCCCGACTCAGGGTGGAGGCTCGTTAATGGTTCGGTGGTTTGCAACCCAATCCCGCCGCGACCAGATTGCACTGCTGATGCTCTGTGGCGCTTTGTTGGGATGGTTGTTTATTCAGGTCGTAGTGATCGAGTTGGATGGTCGGCGTGCACGTCTGAGCCAAGCCAACCAGGTGTTGTCCGAGCAACTCGTCAGGGTGGATTTTAAAGTAGAGCAACTGGCGGCTTTGCGCGCCGGAGATGGACGGCGTCAGGTCAATCTAACGCAAACCCTGAGTCAGGCGAGCGATGCTCAGGGCTTGGCTGTAAAGCGTCTGCAACCGAATTCTCGCGGTGAGGTGCAGATTCGATTTGAGGGCGTGGCGTTTGACGGCGTGTTGCGATTTCTGGAACAGATTGAAGGTAGCGCGGGCCTTAGAGTGATGGATGCTTCGGTCAGTAGTGCGGGCCGAGACGGCGGTGTCAATGCAACCTTTCGCATTGCGGGCAACTGAGTGATGTCGCGTAGCAAAGGGCCCTGGATCGTGATTGCGGCGGGAGTGCTGTTGGTATTGCTGACGCTTCAGATTCCCGCAAGCGCCGTGCGTTGGTTTTTGCCAGCGCAGGCAGGAGTCACGGGTTTTTCGGGGACTATCTGGTCCGGCAAAGCGTTGAGATGCTGGTGGGGTCGTACTGAAAGGCGAATTGTATTGGGCAGCGTCACGTGGCGCATCGAGCCCTGGCGGTTGTTTTGGAGCACCCCCGTTTCGCTGAGTAGTGAGTGGGGAGCCCAGCGTTTCGAGACCCGGCTCGGATACTCTTTAGGCGGTGATTTGACCCTCGCCGATACCAACTTAAGTTTTGATACGCAGATTTTGAGCGCGCTAATGCCGCTGTTTATCGGCGGTCGTTTTTCCGGTCAGTTTTCCACTATCGAATTAC
>CAYQUE010000131.1:0-3505 GCA_964420615.1 uncultured Alteromonadaceae bacterium
GAGAGATTGTGATGGACAACGTGTTCGTCCCCGCCGAGAACCATCTTCCCAACGTGGAGGGACTCAAAGGTCCCTTCGGCTGCCTGAATAATGCACGCTACGGAATAGCCTGGGGCGTCATGGGCGCGGCCGAAGAATGCTGGCACACCGCTCGTCAATACACGCTGGATCGCACTCAATTTGGCGTCCCTCTCGCCTCAAAACAAATCATCCAGCTGAAGCTGGCCGATATGCAGACCGAGATAGCGTTAGCGCTACAGGGGTGCCTGCAGGCTGGTCGACTCCTGTCCGCGGGCGCGATCTCACCCGATCTGATCAGCCTGATCAAACGGAACTCTTGTGGCAAAGCACTCGGCATTGCCCGTAGCGCTCGGGACATGCTCGGGGGCAATGGTATTTCCGACGACTACCCCATCATGCGGCACATGGTGAACCTAGAAGTGGTCAATACCTACGAGGGAACCCACGACGTCCACGCGCTCATCCTCGGGCGAAGCCAAACCGGCCTATCTGCTTTTTAGGGATTAAATTTGAGGTGTAGGTGCTGCCGAAACAGCGGCAGAAACTCGTCCTCTCGGTGACTCACGAATAACAGCGTGCTGTGACGGCGCGCCTCTAGCGACGACATGAAGCCCAAAATACGCTGCCGATTAACCTCGTCGAGCCCCTGAGTGGGTTCGTCGAGCACCAGCAGCAACGGCGACTTCACCATGGCCCTGGCAATGAGCACCAAACGCTGCTCACCGTAACTCAACGACTGAAAGCCGACAGATGCCTTGTCTGACATCTCGATGGCAGCCAACCATTCCCGCGCGATGCGCACCTGAAATTCCGACGGCGTGTCATAAAGACCGATGGAATCAAAAAATCCGGAACACACCGCTGACAATACGTCACACCGCACGGAGTAGCGGCGATGCAGGTCACTGCCGACCAAACCCAGATGCCGCTTAATATCCCAAACCGATTCGCCTGTGCCACGACGGTGCCCGAAGACTGTTACATCGTTACTAAAACACTGCAGGCAATCTCCCGTGATCAAGCCCAGCAGGGTCGACTTTCCCGCACCATTTTCGCCGGTGACCAAGGTATGCTGCAGCGGCGCTATTTTTAACGTCAGCTCGTCGAGTACCGGGCGCCCGCCGTATCTCACCGTGCAGTCATTCAGCTCGGCAATGTAGGCAGCCTCATAAGATTCCAGCGCGATCGCATCCTCGGGGAGGCTCGGCGCTGCCGCCACCTGGCCCGCGAGCTGCTTGTCCAACAACGCCCGCTGCGCGGCACCGGGCTCGGCACTCAACAGGCTCATGCAGCCGTTATCCACCAGCGCAAAATGCTGAACCCAGGGGGGAATATCCGAGCGATTACTCAGCAGCAACACGACGCTGATATCTCGAGTCACGGCTTGCGCCAGAGTCTCGCTGAGGGCCTCTACCGATTGCTGATCGAGGCTGTCAAACGGGTTATCGCACAACAGTAGTCGTGCATCTTCCAGAATTGCTCTCAACACCAGCAGCTTGCGGCTCTCTCCCGTGCTCAGCTCACGATAGAAGACATTCAACCGATGCCGCATTCGCAGGGTGTCGATCAACGGGTCGTTGAGTTTGTCGGGCGGTAAAAAATTGGTGACTCGCGTGCCTTGCTCGTCTTCAGGAATGAGGTCTGAAGCTGCCAAGCGTCGCTCCTCCTCGTAGATCACCTGCTGACTCTCGAATGACACCAATCTGATCTCAGAGAGCGCAACGGATCGAGAGATCTGCCCCCTCCTTACCATCAAGTCGCCCATAATTAACCGGTCTAGTTGCTGCTTTCCGGATCCATTGCGGCCAAAAACACACCACGCCCTGCCCGCGTCGATACGCCACGCGGGTATCGAGAGTCCGTCACACTCGACGTCGGTAATCTCGACCAAGCTGTGGCTAGTCATGGGCAATCAGCGCCTCCATCAGTTTTTACTGTTCGCATCGTAAAATTCACTCAGGCCTCGGAGCTTCAGCAATAAGGTCGCTACTGCTCATATCAGTTTGCCGCTAGACTGCTCACCCCGAACCAGAGAGGCAACCTGCGGATGACAGACACTGAAGCGCGTATCGAGTCCTTGAACGCTAACGCACCTGACTTCATCAGATTACTGGGCGGCAAAATCACCGCACTCGACGTCGAAGCGCAACAGGCGGTCTTTACGTTCACCGTACCCCTCGACTTCTGTCACTCGGGCGATGTGGTGCAGGGAGGATTCGTGACGGCAATGCTGGACGCCGCCATGTCACACGCGTTGTTTGGCACTGAAGACAGCGTTAGCAACGTCGCCTCGCTAGATATCACCACTCAATTCATCAGCGCCTGTCGCGGCAATCAACCCCTAAGCGCGATAGGCCGGGTTAAAAAAGCGACCTATCGCACTGCATTTCTCGAAGCGGAAATCCTCGACGCAACCGAAACGGTGGTCGCCACGGGTCAATCAGTAGCCAAACTGAGCCGCCACCCTTCTTAGGCCAATTGCCAAAAGGTCTTCAGCGCAGCCGCGGCAGCACCTTCTCAGCGATATAAGCCATTCTGCGATCCCCCGCCTCGACACTCTCACCGGGGAACTGAGCCCAGAAATGGATATCTGAGATCTGGGGATATTGTTCGATCATGGCGCTAAGGTTCGCTACCGCCTGATCCGCATCCCAGAGCTCATAGAGGCCGTTTTCGATCGCGGCCCGCGCATCGGGGAACAAAGGCGTTTGATCAGGGGGGCCAAAGGCGCCCCAGCGAATGTATTCGTTGGATTGATAAAGCACGTGCTCACCCACACGCTCGGCCTCGGCCTCGGGATCCTCGGCAATGATAGCCCAGCAACCCAAAATGATATTGCCCTCCTCCGGCGACTTCCCGTTCGCCTTGAGACACTCCACATACGTGTCCATGCCGATACCGCCAGTGCAAAGAAAGCCGTCAGCAATGCGCGCAGCACGGTCAATCGCGGGCGGCGCCATGCCACCCAATAGCACTTTAGGTGCCCGATTGGGCTTGGGCGTAATCTTGAGGTCACCCACTGTGAAACGCTTACCTTCAAAGTTAACGGCCTCTCCCGACCAAGCGCGCCGCAAAATTTCGATGCCTTCCTCAACCAAGCTCGGGCGATGAGAAATTTTGCGTCCAAATTGATCGAACTCAAGCTCCCGGTAGCCGATGCCTACACCGAGATCGAAACGACCGCCTGATATCAACGACAGCGTCGCGGCATCCTCTGCCATGCGAACCGGGTCCGCGAGCGGCAACAGCATCAGATTGGTACCGAGCCGCATCCGTTGCGTGCGAGCGGCAATCGCGGCATGAATCACTAGGGGGGACGGCGTATAGCCGTCATCACAAAAGTGGTGCTCAGTCAGCCAAACCGAATCGAAACCCATTCCCTCGGCGCGGACAATCTGATCCAGACGCTCCGCATAGAATTGCTCAAAATCGATCTGCCACGGCTCCGGATTACGAAAGTCGTACCAGAGGCCAAAGTCCACAT
>CAYQUE010000132.1:0-3495 GCA_964420615.1 uncultured Alteromonadaceae bacterium
TTGATAGATCCCATTGCACAAGGCGAGGCCGATGTTGTGGTGGGCTCTTGCCCGGAGCGAGGCTCACGCCTTAGGCATATCGCGTGGTGGTTGATGCGGCTCACGTCGGGGCTTCGCTGCGAAGACCTGACCAGTGGCTACCGAGCGCTCAATCACCGCGCCATTGCGTTGATGGCGGGGCCCAGCGCCAATCACCTCGAGTATCAGGATGTGGGCGTGCTGCTGATGTTCGAGCGCGCAAACTTGCGCGTGACGGAGGTATCCGTACAGATGCCAAACAGGATGGACGGTAAATCAAGAATATTCAGCTCCTGGATGGCTGTGACTTACTATATGGCGCAGACTCTGATTTTGGGCGCCTCCAAGCGGCGCAGACCCACGATGAACCTTAAGAGACAGAGGACCTGATCATCACTTTTCCAAGGACAGCGGCGTGTTGATTGTTGCAGTAACAGGCGTGTTCGGGCTCAGCGTTGCCCTGCTGCTGCTCTATTTGGTGCGCAAAGACCACCTCCACGTGTCACACGGGCTTGGCTGGACCATTGCGATTCTTCTGTTTGCTACGCTGGGATTTGCACCCAGCATTTTCGACCGACTCGCCAGCTTCTTGGGGGTCAACTACGCGCCCGTGCTGGGCATTTCACTCGCCATCGGTGCGCTGGTAATTAAAGCACTGATGTCGGATCTGGAAGCGACCAAGCTAAAGGTGTCGCAGCAGAGGCTGATTCAAAAAGTGAGCTTGCTCGAGGCAGATATCAGAGCACTCTCGAAAAAACCACCTATCGATGACTAGCATCTACTTGGCAGGCAAACACTGGCCCGTTATTGCGCGTTATTGATAATGCGCTGCGTAGTCAGCCAGCACCGCCACTGGCTCACCTGATGACAGGATACTCCCCTCGCCCAGCAAGACAGCTCGCGTGCAGAGTGATTTGACTTGCGCTTCGGCGTGGCTCACCAGAACAACCGCTCGATCTGCCGTCAGTTCGTCGAGGAGCGCCGCGCGGGCCTTTTCCCTAAACACGGCATCTCCCACGCCCAACGTTTCATCGATCAAAATAACTTGCGATCGATTCACCAGCGCCGACCCAAAACCGAGCCGGGCGCGCATCCCCGCCGAATAGGTATGGACGGGGCTGTCAAAAAATTCGCCCAGCTCGCAAAAATCAGCGATTTGGGGCACCGCCTGTTTAGCATCTGCCCGACTGAGCCCGTGTAACAGACACGACAGCAAGGCGTTTTCTCGACCGGTGAGGTCTGTTCTAAAACCCAGACCCAAGGTTAATAACGACACCGATACCCCTGGGGCCCATGACACCAAACCTGCCGACGGTGCAAAAATCCTGGCCATGATGCGTAGCAGCGTCGATTTGCCGCAGCCGTTGCGTCCAATCACGCCCAGCCGCTCGCCCGCATTCAATGCGAGATCAATGCCCTCGAACACGCTGTACTCACCGAGCGTGGCACCGGGTTGCGGTTCATAGCGCATCGAAACGCCCTCGAGGGTAAGCAACGCCATCAGCGGCTAATCACCCTTCTGGCCATCCAGAACTGAAGCCGCTGAAAAGCTAATACCATCAACGCGAGTATCAACGCGGCCTCTGCCAGTGCCCAGAGCAGCACCTGAGTATCGGGTGCGCTGCCATAAAGCAGGATTTGGCGGTAAGCATCAATCAAGGCGGCCACCGGATTCAGCCGCATGAGCCAGGTCACCAGTTCGGCGTTCTGAACCGAGTTGATGTCCCAAAATATGCCCGATATGAACAACATAAATACCGTGCCCAACTGAATCAGGAGCCTGAAGTCGCGCTGGAAACAGACAAGCAGTGCCGCAGCCATGGCACACCCGGTAATGAGTGCGGCATTGAGCAAGATAACCGGCACCAACCAAACCCAGGCAGCGGAGAACGTGTACCCCGTAGCAGCGAGAAACGCCAACAAAAAGGCAAAGACCACTGCCTGCCGGTAGAAGCCTTCCACCACTGTGGCAACGGGGAACAGAGCCTGGGGAATCCGCAATTGCGCCACCAAGCCCTTGTTGATCTCAATGCAATTAGCGGCTTGATTCACGCTCTTGGAGAACCAGATAAAAGTGAGCTTGCCCACCATCAGAAACTGCAGGTAATCCGGCTGGCGGGTATTCAACAGGCTAAAAAACACAAAATAGAACACCGCCACGTACAGCATGGGCTCCATCAGCCACCACAGGTATCCCAAATAATACTGCCGTGCCTCGCCTCTCATGCGCATTACGGCAAGCGTGTTGGCTAATGTTAAGAGTTGTAGAATAAAGCACCGCCTTGGATGTGAGACTAATCTTACACAGCCATCATACACGTCGTAAGCGACCCACTGCGCGGCTACCCTCTGGACTTAAAAACGAAAAACTCAAGATAAAGGTTTGATCGTGGCTTCAAACGAGCCGCCAAGGTCGCGGACCCTTAGTGAACTTTCAACGCTCTACACAGATGCCTGCAATCGACGATCTGTTAGGCGGCACCAGTTTAGTCAGCAGATGATCCGGTCAGGCGCTCAGCGCGGCCGGTGTCGAAGTTGACACATTGAGCCATTGCAAAGGTTCGTAAGCGATTGAGTACGAGACAAAGAATGAACAGGGCCAAACAGTGAAGGCTTTCTGCGAGCCGAATGTTGAGCAATTGGTGAATTGCTATCCGAACAATACCTACCGGCATTTCGACCCTTGGAACGAGGGGACCCAAAAAAAGGCAATGGATAGATATAAAGGAAGATTGCCGCCATCCTGTTTACGCTGCCACGACGCGCGAACGCAGCTGATGTTGCATACGGATATCTGTAAATGACCACGGGTGATTCAATCCAAGACGGAACAAATAATGATTATTTCCATGTCTGGGTATCGACGGTAACCAACCGGCCCAAACGAAGCGATGACTGTGAGGCGCTTGGACACAAGCCTACAGCTATTTCTGCTGGACGCAGGACGAGACGGAGAGAGGCTTGTATTACTTAGGCTCAGAAAGCCGGGTCTTGTCTATGAATTTCTAGACGGCTTGTTTTCGGGCCATCCACCCCGGTGGCGCTGACGCTTGCAATATGGTGAACAAGCTTTAATCCAGCGGCGCTCGCTGTTTGACACAGCACGGGGTTAAAACCCTATTAGAGGCGATAGTGTGATGAGGTAATGCGAGGTTGGCCGCACACCCTTATCTTGAAAGGGCTTGCGAGTGATGCAGCAACAACTCAAAAGCCTGATACTTTTTATGGTCGTACAACTGCCGCTTTCTATGCGACGCTAATATAGCAACACGGTACATCAACATCCTCTCTCTGGCGGCATCGATCGACTGTTTGTGATCATGCAATTTTCTCTTAACTATTTGGAGGTCATCATCGGTCACCAACCCCGTAAACGATTTGGCCAGAATTTCCTGCGAGATGAGGGCGTGATCGACTCGATCGCTCGAGCGATATCACCCGCGGCTGCCGATCACATCGTCGAGATCGGTCCGGGCG
>CAYQUE010000133.1:0-3456 GCA_964420615.1 uncultured Alteromonadaceae bacterium
TCTCGCGACGCTCACGCGCGATCGGCTATGCCATTGATGCGCGCAAGCAGCGATTCCCCGACGAGACCCCTTACCGCTATCAGCCGCTGTCGGCCGCCGCCAACGAGTACCGGTGGGATGACGCTGCGCGGGCTGACCTCAAGGACTACAACCTCGACGATTTAAGCATTTGAACGGCTGAACAACCGAGGGCAAGGGATGACTGTCGAGCGCGGCGACCCTTGTGTAGCGCGCCCGTAGGTCGACTTTGCTTTAGACTGGAGGCCTCTCCCCGTACAGGTGCCAGCGTGCAACACCCATTGAATCAGGCGTTTCCGGATCGCATCGCTCTGGTTGAGGGTGAGCAGGCGTTCACCTACGCACAGCTCGCGGGTCGCATCGACGCCATGGCCAGTGGACTTTTGGCGGGTACCGCAGACCTCAACGAAGCGCGGATTGCTTTTTTACTGCCTGCCAGCGCCGACTACGTCACGGCGTTACACGGTGTGTGGCGTGCTGGGGGGATTGCCGTACCGCTGAATGTCGCTGCCGCAGCCTCAGAGTGGGAGCATTGCCTCACTAACACGGAGGTAGCGCGGGTTATTGCCGGTGAGGCGCAGCGCGAGCAGATAGCCCCCCTGTGTGAACGTTTAGCGATACCGCTCTGTACCGTGGCTGAGTGCCTTGCCGATGCCACAGCGCCACTGCCCACGCTCGCGCCACAGCGGCGCGCCATGATCGTCTTTACCAGCGGCACCACGAGTAAACCCAAAGGGGTTGTTACCACCCACGGCAACATCGCCGCGCAAATCAGTACGCTGATCGACGCGTGGGCGTGGCGGGCCGAGGACGTGATCCCCTTGTTCTTACCGCTCCACCACGTGCACGGCATTATCAACGTGCTGAGTTGCGCGCTGTGGGCGGGCGCAACCGTTCATGTGATGCCCAAGCTGGATCTTGAGCGTCTATGCCAGCAAGTGGCCGAGGATACCTACTCCGTGTTCATGGCGGTGCCGACAATCTACGTCAAGCTCATCGATCATCTCGACGCGATGGATGAGGGCGCCGCCGGTGCCGTTTGTGAGGGCTTTGCCAACATGCGCTTGAATGTGTCTGGCTCTGCGGCGTGCCCGGTTGAGGTGTTTGACGAATGGCGTGGGCTGACCGGGCAAGTGTTGCTGGAGCGCTACGGCATGACTGAAATCGGTATGGCGTTGTCTAACCCCTACGAAGGTGAGCGACGGGCTGGCTACGTGGGGCAACCGCTACCCGGGGTGGCGGTGCAGCTGGTTGACGAGTCGGGCGCTGTGGTTGCCGAGGAGGGCGCCTCAGGCGAGATCCGCGTGCAGAGCGATACGGTATTCCTCGAGTATTGGGGGAACCCCGAGGCCACGGCTGCGAGTTTTTCGGGCGACTGGTTTTGCACCGGTGATATTGGTGTGGTCGAGGCGGGTTATTACCGCATCATGGGGCGCTCGTCTGTCGATATCATCAAGTCCGGTGGCTACAAACTCTCGGCGCTTGAGATCGAGAACTCATTGCTCGCGCACCCGGCGATTGCCGAGGTGGCGGTTTTAGGCATTGAGGACCGCACGTGGGGCGAAGCCGTCGCCGCGGTGGTGGTGCTTAAATCGGGACAGGACCTGACGCTCGAGGCGCTGAAAACCTGGTGCGATGGTAAGCTCTCTGCATACAAGATCCCTAAAACGCTCCTCGTGCTCGATGAGATGCCGCGCAATGCCATGGGTAAGGTGGTGAAACTGCAGCTCAAGCCGCTGTTTGCGTAAAACGCATCGGATTGTCGGCGGCAATGCCGCGACAACCTCAGGCGCTACTTGGGTGGTTGCCCGTTGGGCGCGTGGCAGACGCAACCCCAAAATAGGCGAGTGTCGACACCAATAGCGCGGGGAAAACCTCGTGCAGAGTGCCGCGCAAATCGAGCAGGATCCAGCCGATCAGCACCGCGACGCCCAGGGCCATTGAGCTCAGCACGGCGCTTGCCGAGCCTTTGTGCCAGTAGAGCCCAAACACCATAGCGGGGAAGAAGCACACGGCATACAGGCTCCCCGAGAATATGGTGATCTCAACAATATCCCCTGGCGGGTTGAGCGCGAGCAGGGCGGCTACGACGGAGAAGCCGATCACCGCGCCGCGCGTCCAAAATAACTCTCTGGCGCCCGTGGTGAAGGGTGCGATCAGGTTTTTGTACAAGGTCGATGCAGCCACCAGTAATACGCTATCCATGGATGACATGGCCGCGGCCAGAATCGCGACAATTAAAAAGTCGGTCGCCCAAATCGGAAAAACTGCCGGGTCATTCACCAATAGCGGGACGATCAGGTCGGTGTCGGTGACCTCAGTAAGGATGGCATGGGCATAAATACCCACGGGGAACAGGCAAGCCAGCACAATGGTAAGGCCCCCAGTTGCCACCCATTTACCGCGGCGCACCGCGGCTTCGTCTTTCAACGCATAAAACCGCGACAGCTGCCGCGGATCAGCGAGCAATTTGAGCGCGCCTGAGAGAGAGATGCCCAGCAGTACGGCGAAGGGAATACCGCCGTTGAGCTCAAACAAAAACTGTTTGTCGGGGAGCGCGTGCAGATCCTTAATCACCCCGACGCCGCCCGCGGCCTGGGTCACGAAATAAAAAATGACCACGCTGCCGAGCAGCATGAGCGATCCCTGCAGGACATCGGTACGCACTACCGACACAAAGCCGCCGATAGAGGTGTACAGCACGACAATCAGTAATGTCAGGCCGACACCCGTTTCGTAGGGCACTTGCAGAAACATCTGAAACAAATGCCCGGCCCCTTTAAAAATGGCGAGCAAATACAGCAAGCTGGCAAATACGATAATTATCGCTGCGCTTTGCAGGAGTAGGTGCCGCGAGCGTTGCGCGCCTCCATTCACAAAGCGGCTACCCAAAAAGTCGGGAATTGTCAGAGCATCCCACTGCGAGGCGAAGCGACGCAGGGGCGAGCCGATCCAGCGCCAAGAGACCCAGCTAAACAAAATCAGCAGGATCGCCATGGTGAACCAGGCCACGCCGTACTCATACCCTTTGCCCGCGTGCCCTATGTAGGTGTTGGTTGAGGCAAAGGTGGCAAAGAAAGACACACCGACCACGACGCCGCTCATCTCGCGGTTGCCCACGTAGTAACCGGCCATGCCTCGGCTCGCCTTGCTCCCCAAATAGGCGTTGTACAAAAGGATGAGGGTATAGCCCGCCAGCAAAGCGGCGGCGAGCCAATGCTGTGAGATCCAGCTCATCATCATGCAGTCGTCTGTGCTCGGAATTCAGGGGTAGCCTATCCCAAGTTCACGATGCGTGGGTGGCCAATCTAGCGCGCTATGCGCAAGGTTCCCGCTACGGGCGGTTGCTTGAGCGCTCCCTCTCTAAGCCAGCGATAAGTAGGGTAGGGCAGCAAGACGCCTCTTGCCTTTGGGAGAGAGAAGGGCGCTGAGGCTCAG
>CAYQUE010000134.1:0-3439 GCA_964420615.1 uncultured Alteromonadaceae bacterium
CGTAGGCGCGACCCAGACCCCGAGCGGCGCCCGTGACAATGGCAACTTTGCCGGTCAATTGCATCCGCGGGTCCTCATCGGTTGATCAAGCGCCCTCGATAGCCGGCTTGCGATACAACCACCGCAATACAGCATGCTTGCGAAACGGTCGCCAATCGCCCTCGGCGCGCGAGAGTCTCTCGGCAATGACCACCCAACTCATGGCATTAACAGTGAGTCCGTTATGACTCCCATAGATCTCGATATTTTCTGTCTGCGCGTGGCTCGCTGATTGCATGCACACGCGCCAATCCAAAACGCCGTCAAAGCGCGAATAGATGGCCGTCGTGGGCACCGGCGGCGCCAGGTGCCACTCGTGCTCGTTGAGTTCGCTCGGCTCGCTATTGATTTGTCGATAGAGCGCGTTGAGTTTGGATGCGGCATCGCGCGCCTCGCCAATGGGACTGCCGAGGCTAATGACCTGGCGAATTTTTTCTGGCGCACGCCGGGCCGCCTCGCGCGCGATAATGCCGCCGAGGCTATGCCCGATCAGGCTCACCTTGCGGCCTTTTTTGCTAAACAGTTTATCCACGCGTTGCGTGAGTTGCGTTAAGTCCAGATGGCTGTGGCCAAGGTTGACGCCTTGCTTCCAACCGACAGCGTGGTATCCCTGGTCGCGCAAAAATCGCAGCAGTGGCTTGTTGTAAGTATCGCTGCCGGCAAAGCCGGGGATCACCATAACCGGGTGGCCGTCTCCCTTGGGGAGTTGGCGCAGCCACCACCAGTTAAAAGGGAGGGATCCGGCCTCCAGCCAGGCGCGCGGCGCATCAGAAAAGGATCGTAATTTTCCGGGTGGTGCGATCGGTGTTTGCACTAAGCGCGTCTGACCTTTTTCCGTCCCTTGATCGATGCAGGCTCGGCGACTTCATTCACCTGAGGCTTCTCCAGTGGCAATAAAACGGCCTCTAGCTCTTCAAGCGCCTCGCCGGTGTACACGGCAATTCGCTGAAGGTGCGGCACGCTGTCGCGGCATCCTGCAAACCCAAAGGAGATGTTACCACCATAGCTATAGCAGGTGATGTTCAATGCCTGCCCGTGGGTTACCGCTGAAACCGGGAACATCGCCTCTAGCTGCGAGCCGCGAAGATACAGCGTTTCTGTCGGTCCGGGCACATTGGAAACCGTCACGTTAAATACCGGTCGGGTGTAGCCCTCAAGATCAAAAACCGTTTGCAATGACTGTGGCGAGAGCATCAATGCGCTGAAATTTTCGATCTCTTCGCGCGACAACTCAGCCATCAATGTTTTCGCGCGCGTCGTGGATTTGGCGATTACCTCAAGCCGGCGAATAGGGTCAGCTACGTGCGTAGCCAGATTAGCGATGATAAACGCGACGGCGGCTCCAGCACCCTGGTCATCTTTGGGGCGCAGTGATACCGGTACGCCTGCGGTCATGGATCTTCCGGGAAGCGCATTGATTTCACGCAGGAATCGCCTCAGCGCGCCTGAGCTCACGGCCAATACGATGTCGTTCACCGTACAGCCGGCAATTTTTGATAGTCGTCTGATGCGCGAGAATGCATAGGCTTGTGTTGCAAAGCGCCGCTGTGAGCCAATGCGCCCGTTCAGAATCGACTTGGGAGACTGAAACGGTAACGAGAAGGGGTCATTCTCATCCCGGGCGGCGCGGGCAACCTGTAGGAGCGAGCGGGAGACGTTATTAATTGACGTGAGCGAACGCACAGCCCCTTTGGTCGCGCGCTGTAACCGCGATACACCTGCTTCCGTATCCGAGGCAGTCGCCGGCGGTTCAGCCGACCACAGCGCCGGTGATCGCATTTCGGTGGGGTCAGTGGACATGGAGCGCGTCAACATGTGAACCCCCGCGATACCGTCTACCAAGGCGTGATGCATTTTAAAGTAGATCGCAAAGCGGTTGTTCTCCAGCCCCTCGATGATGTGGTATTCCCACAGCGGTCTTTTGAAGTCGAGCGGGTTGCTATGCAGTCGTGCTATCAGCGCGCCAAGCTCACGTTCGCCACCGGGCGCGGGCAGCGCGAGGTGCCGCACGTGGTATTCCATGTCGAGATCATAGTCGCGGACCCAAGTGGGATAGGGGCGCAGAAAAGACGGCGCAACAAACTTCTTGTTGAAAGGGTCGACAAATTCAGTTGAATCTCTGAGTGAGCTGACAAGATCAGTGAGGTACGCGTCGTTCGCGCCTTCGGGCAACGCATAAATCAGTAAGGTAGCGACGTGCATGGGGCGGTTCCGCGACTCAAGCGCGGTCCAGGCGAATTCGCTGAGGTTGAGGCGTTCGCTAAAAGACATCTGGGATCCTACTAAGTTGGGCGATGACAGAGGCCGCGGAGTATACCGACGCGCCGAGCGGGCTTCAGTGATTTATTGCACAGGGCCGCGCGAATTCTCCCCTTGGCGAGGTCGTTGCAGTGAGGGGGGGCACCCCAGTGCTCGCGGCGCCACCCGCGAGCCGGATTTACTCGGCGAGGCAGCCTCGATACCCTCCACGGTAACGCCTGCGCTCACGGCGCTCGGTGGCTTACGCCCTGTTGTATGCCATACCAGTTTGAGGAGAGAGCCCGCTTATGACATACCCCATTGATGCCGTGCGCGCGCAATTTCCCTCGCTCGCAACGACTGATGCTGGTCAACGCCGCATTTATTTTGATAATGCAGCCGGGACGCAGGTCCCCCAGCAGACGATCGATCGCATGATCGATTTTTTCCATCGGTTTAACAGCAACACGGGCGTTTTTAATCCGACCTCGGTGGCAGTCGACGCCATGTATGCTGAAGCGGTGGCTGCCCTCGCCGATTTTCTGGGCACGGCTGATCACGGTGAGGTGCTCATTGGCGCCAATATGACGACGCTGACCTACCAGCTATCACGCAGTCTCGCCCACCAGTTTGCCCCGGGTGATGAGATCATTATTTCGCGCATGGAACATGAAGGGAATGTCTCACCCTGGCTGCAAATGGCCGAGGACGTGGGCATGACCGTAAAGTGGCTTGAGTTCGATCGAGAGAGCTGGCGCGTCGAACCCGCGCGGCTGGAGCTGCTCTTAACGGATCGCACACGCCTCCTCGCGCTCAACTACGCCAGTAACCTGACCGGTGGTGTGAACGATGTGAAAGCGCTGACCGCGATGGCACAGGCCGCCGGCGCCCTCGTGTATGTGGATGCGGTGCAATATGCCTCGCACCGACTGATCGATGTCAAAGATCTCGGTTGCGACTTTCTCGCCTGCTCGCCCTATAAGTTTTATGGTCCGCACCTCGGCGTGGTGTATGGCAAACGAGAGCGATTGGAGTCCCTCCGCGCCTACAAACTCCGCTGTGCCAGCAATGATCTGCCTTTTCGATTCAGTCTGGGCACCCCGGCCTTTGAATTGATTGCGGGTCTGATGGGCACGCTGGAATACTTTCAGTGGCTGGCAGC
>CAYQUE010000135.1:0-3401 GCA_964420615.1 uncultured Alteromonadaceae bacterium
GGGCTATGGTCGCGAGCGCCTGCCTCATTTGATCAATGACCGCCTTGTAATCGGGTTGGTTGAAAATTGCAGATCCAGCAACAAAGGTATCGGCACCGGCGGCCGCAACCTCAGCGATATTCGCGGGCCCGACACCGCCGTCGACTTCCAAGCGAATATCGAGGCCGCTCTCGTCAATCAGTGCTCTGGCCTCACGCAGCTTATCGAGGGTCGCAGGAATAAACTTTTGGCCACCAAAGCCGGGGTTCACTGACATCAGCAACACCATATCGACCTTGTCCATGACGTACTTCAACGCATCGAGTGACGTTGCCGGATTGAACACTAACCCCGATCTGCAACCCGCATCGCGCACAAGCTGTAAAGAGCGATCCACATGGGTGGAAGCATCAGGATGAAAGGTGATGTACGTTGCGCCAGCGTCGGCAAATTGGCCAATCAGGGCATCTACCGGTTGCACCATCAGGTGCACGTCAATCGGCGCTTCGATACCGTAACCCCGCAGCGCCTTACACACCATCGGCCCGATGGTCAGGTTAGGCACGTAGTGGTTATCCATCACATCAAAGTGAACGATGTCGGCACCAGCGGACAGGACTGCCTCTACCTCTTCACCCAACCGAGCAAAATCAGCGGACAAGATCGACGGCGCTATGTAAAAATCAGTCATCGCGGCAAGGAAACATTAATTGGTAGGCCTCAGAGTGTACCCCGCCACTCCACTGCTGCGCGACCTCTCGCGCTAGATATGTGTCATTTTACTGGGATCGAAGAGCCCAATATCTTCGACACCCGTGAGATTCATTCCCACCGACTGCGCAAATCCGTCGAGACCCAGATAACGCCGGACCGCGCTATGCACATGTGCCGGGGTCAACGTGACGCCATCCCTGTCGGGCTGCAGGGAGTCGGTATTGATTGGCAGGGCAAAATGAAGCTCATCGGTTGCGCCTACAACACGATTGCCCCAGCGCGCGCCCTGCTCCATGATCATGTAAGAACCCACATTCCAGTGGTCCTTGCCGTTACCATCATTATAAAAATTTGTTCGACCAAAGTCGGATCCAATCACCAACATAATACGATCGGCAAGGCCCAGCTCCTCGGCGTAGTCCCAAAAAAAGTAAAGCGCATCCGCAAGATGGGCGTATAACGCCTCGTGTATAGGGTCGTGCTCGTTATGACTGTCGAAGCCGCCAAGAACGATGTCGGCAGCGGAACCAAGACCGGACTGCATTACAAGCAGTGCCCCCTGCATCTGCTGCTTGAGATTTGACCAAAAACCAAAGTCACCGACCGTAAACTCGGCGCCCTCCTGCAGTTCATCGTTAGAAGGCAGAGAACTGGCCAGGCGGGCCAAACTGTCGCGGCCGTCAAGTGCGCTCTGATGATTGATCACGTGCTTTCGCTGTCGGGGCGTCAAGCCCGGATTTGCGAGCATTTCTGCAATCGATCGACGGGTAATTTCCTGGGCTCGCGAAAGCTCCTCCCGAGGTCTTGCAAAGCTTTCCGAGTCCCACCAGTTGCGATCGGGTTGCGTGAGTTCGCGCAGCCGGCCCACATCGTCAAATCGGTTGTAAGTAATAAGCCCTGAGGTTCGGGAGGTGCCGCCGCCAAACACCGAATAAGCCAAAGGCTGATCTGGAGAATTCGCGGCGGCATGCAACGCCGTTAGCGAGGGCCGCCCCTCTGCATTACTGCCGGTCCAGTTAAATAGCCGGCCCGTCTCGTGAGAATTGGTCTGAGCGTCGATGCCATTGACCACTAGCGTGTCCGCACCAAAACGCCTAAACATTGCCGCGTTGTCCGCGATGGGGGCATACAGCAGATTGCCCTCCTGTCCCGGATCAGCCCAGTCCGCCCAATGGTTGATCTTAGGCTCGCCAAGGGTATTGGTTTTGGGGTCACACAACTGGGTAACATCCGCTCCGCCGTCAAGTTGTAACGTAACTAGCAACTTGCCTGCATAGGGCTCTGTCGATCCTGAGGCCCATACGTTAAAGCCCGCCGAAGAAGTCAGCGCCGTAGCCAACGACGCTTTGACAAAGCGCCGACGTGATAGATGGGGAGTTTGTCGAGTACGCATGCCGGCTCCCATCAATCGTGTAAATACGGGTAAGAGGTGAGAAGGCCGCTGATGACCATGGTCCACGCACGCATCATGCCATCGGTGTCGTCGTAGCGCAGCCAATCCTGCGCTCGTGATTGCTCACCAGGCCAGATTGCCCACGTGTCACAGCCACCCTCTCGAAGACTGCCAAAGTCTCTGCCCCACTCTTGTGCGAGTGACGCATAGGATTCCAATGAGTCAACTAATGCTTCCACATCTGAAGCCGAGGGCTCTCGTGCGGTCGCATTGTGCAGTAGCGTGGTCATCTGCCGCGTCAACACTGAGTGATCAATCTCGTCAGGATAGCCTCCAGCTAGGCCCCAAACTCCCACCGTCATCGCGCTGCTTGGATGATTCTGGGTCAGTGAAGTCGCGAGAGCCAGTTCAATGTCATAACTCCCCGCAGGTAGCGCCAGAAGCAACTCAACCCATGAATGTTCGTGCAACCAGTACCCTCCAGCTTCGGGGGCTGGCCGGCCTCGAGGGTGCAGGTTGCCGTTGTGATCGACATAAGTATCGATCAGAACGTCATCCATCATTTCCAGATCCAAGCCATCAATGACCAGCGTTTGACCCGAGCTTTGATCGCGGATCAGGATTTGCTGAATGATTAAATCCGCATTCGCTTGTTCGCCATCAATACTGCCATAGGGGTCCTGACTGATATCAGAGATTCTCAATCGTGCTTGCCCGCCGGTCAAATCCATGGTGGTTGTCACGACAGGCTGATTCATGAAGTCACCAGGTCCGGGGACTTGTCCTGGCAGATCAAACGATGCCTCGAGCAGCAAATCGGATGTGGTAGCCCTTGGAATTTCAGTGAAAAGCGCTCGCTGTTCCTGCGGCTTGGCAAAATCCGCTACCACTGCCTGACAGGCGAGATCCACGGCCATCTTCTGGGTAACGTTAGACATCAGCGGGGTCATATCACGATTACGCTTGGTGACGGTGGCGGCATCAATGCCACCATAAAACGTGCCGTAACTACCCCACCAACCCGCACTCAAATTACTGTCATTAAGGTAGTCCAGTGAGTCGCCGCCGCGATCCGCTCGTTCGCCCCAGGTTCGTCCCAGAACAGCGCGATTCTTGCGATCAATCTCCTCGGGGGTGAGCAAGCGGCCGCTACCCACCGTTGCTAGTGCCGCCTCGTGAGCTGCTGATAGCTCGCCGCCTGATACCGCACCGGTGCGATACCAAGGATGCAGGATCATGTTCGCAAATAACTGCTTGGCCCGAAAACCCGACGCCTCAAAGTCGGCAGCCAGCTCATCCATTGCCGCCTGCTGGG
>CAYQUE010000136.1:0-3385 GCA_964420615.1 uncultured Alteromonadaceae bacterium
GCGGGGTGAAGCTTCAGCGCTTCTTCGACTTCTTCGGGGAACACTTTTTCGCCGCCCGTGTTAATGCAGTTTGAGCCTCTCCCGAGCAGATTGATGGTGCCATCGGCGTCGATCGTTGCCATGTCTCCGATAAAGGCGTAACGCTTGCCATCGATTTCCTTGAAGGTCTTGGCGGATTTCTCGGGATCCTTGTAATACCCCAGCGGCACCATCCCACCTTGAGCCACCATGCCGACCTCGCCTGAGCCGGGGATTACTTCTCGGCTACCGTCAGGCAACAAGACCTTTGCTACCGGTAAGAGTGTGAACTTGGCCGTTTCGGTGTCAGGGGTGTCCTTGGTCATGATGGACTGACCCATGCCGCCCTCGGTCGAGCCCAGCACATCGGCAATGGCGAGTGCGGGGACGTGATTAATCAGCCCACGCTTCACTTGCGTGGTAAACATGGCGCCCGAGGAGACCATCAGCTTGAGGCTTGAGGTGTCCCAGCGATCGGGCTCTGTCTCCAGTGCCCGCAGCAGTGGTTTGGCAAAGGCATCGCCCACGATCACGATTTGCGAGATGCGGTCGCGCTCCACGGTGTCCCAGACCTCCTCGGGCTTGAAGCCGCGATTTTCAAGAAGCACCGAAGTGCCGCCCAGCATATGTGGGAACATTAAACCTAGCCAACAGCCGGTGCCATGCATGAGCGGAGGTCCGGACATGGCCACCACGGCCGCGTTGGCATCGACCATTTGCCTCGCGGCGGGCCCGAATTGAGCGGCGTCCTCAAATGGAGCGAGGCCAATCATCGGTGGGAAGCCGCGCATGAAAAACTCGGTAAAGCCATCCAGTGGATACATCACCCCTTTGGGCATACCCGTGGTGCCTCCGGTGTAGAGCATATAAATCTCGTCACCTTTGGGCTGGGTGCGGGCAGTGCCCGAGGCCTGCGCAAGGAATGCCTCGTAGGGAATACCGTTGCCAGGCCCCATTGAACCATCATCAGCAGGGCCGTCATCGACGCAAATAATGGCCTTGAGCATGGGCAGCCGATCACAAATACGAGCGACACGGTCGCCAAGTGAGCTGTGGAATACCAGCGCCTCTACGTCGGCGTTGTCCAATAGGTAATGGAGTTCTTCGTCGAGGTACCGATAGTTTACGTTGATTGGCACGCCGCCGATTTTCATGGCGGCGAAATTGGTTTCGGCATACTCCGGCGAGTTGTATAGATACATGCCCACTTTGGAATCGTGGCCCAGACCGGCATCAATCAAACCTTGCGCGAGCCGTGCGGCACGGTGCTCATAGTCGCGCCAAGATATCCGGCGCTCCCCTTGAATGAGCGCGATATGCTCCGGCACTGCGTCGGAGACGGACTCCCAGATCAGCGAAAAATGTGACTGCATCGCGGTATCTCTCTAGTTAGTGTTGAGGCGTTTTACTGAGTAGTCTTGCTACCGCCCGTGAAACCGCCACCTCGCCCTGGTCGAAGTAGGCATCGTGATTTTCTTCAATGCTGGCGAGGTCATATAAATAGTTAACCATCAAACCGGCGGATTGATGCAGTCCCTTCTCGCTCAGGTCCGCCGCCCAGTGAATGGCGTGCAAACTAGCGCCATTACCGAGATGAAAACGGGCGACGGGATCAATCGGCTGATTGCCGTTTCCGCGCGCATTCGCCAAATACTGTGCACACAGGGTCAGTAGTTCCTCGCGCTTTGCTTCAGACGTGTCAACTCCCTCTACACGGACTGCAGATCTCAATTCATGAAGGTCGGTATTGAAACGTTCCTGATGTGAATCGAGCCACTGACAAAATCCGGGAATCGGCGACAGGGTCACATAGCGCTTAGCTTTTGGATATTTTCTGCCAACGACTTCAACAACTTGTTTGATCAGGAAGTTACCGAAGGAGACACCGGCGAGGCCTGGGTGGCAATTGCTAATGGAATAAAATACGACAGTGTCGAGATCACTCTCCTTCGCAGGTTCGTTGGTCTTATCGATTAGCGGAGCGATTGCGGTGGGAATGCCCGCTGTTATCGCGACCTCAACAAATACCAGCGGGTCATCCGGAAGCGCTGGGTGAAAAAAAGCGAAGCACATCCGGTTCTCGCCCAGTCGTGAGCGCAAATCCTCCCAGCCCCTAATTTCGTGCACGGATTCGTATTGGATGATGCGCTCGAGTACCGACGCCGGGGAGTTCCAGTCAATCGTCCGGAGTTCGAGAAAGCCACGATTGAACCAGGAGATGAACAAGTGCTTGAGGTCTGATTCGACGGGCTTGAGGTGTCGATTTTCTGGGAGTGATCGCAATAAATCTCCCCGCAGCTTAACCAGCACGGCGGTCGCTTCAGGAGCCATATTCATGCGGCGAAATAGCTTAACTCTGGGGGCCTCCACCGCACGGCTTAGTGCACTGATATTTTCCGCACTCGGCATGGTTTCGTAGTCGCGGGCAGCGGCGAGAACCGCTTCGCTGGATACGTCAAATTCGCTGGCGAGCGCCTCGAAGAAAAGTAGCCGGTTAGCGTCATCCAGCGCCTGGAAGTCCGCTATCACCTCGCAGGCCAAAGCAAGGCCCGATGCTTCACCACGATGATGCAGCAGCTGCTGGCATTTGGTGAGCAGGTCGCTCGACGGCGCGATAGCGGCGGCGTGCCGACGCTTGGCAAGGATGTTTTTCCCGGCATTGATGACCGAACTTAAAAGGCCACCCAAGCCGCTGACCGGTGTGCGCTCTGCCTCTGTAGGGGGGTGCACGCTTTCGCTCATAGCACTTTTCCGAGTGACTTGGCGCCACTATATCCAACTCGGCCCCTGCCTCTCTACCGTTAGCGCTAAATCCTTGCGCATGATCAACCGCCAGTCACTAATCTGTTGACTATGTTGAAAAATTCTTGAATGGTGGCACGCAATGAGCCGAACAGAATTTGAAATGATGGATGCCTACCGGCGCGTGTTGGGTAATGACAACACGTTGTTCTGGTCGCTCCAATTATTTGGCTGGACTGGCATCACCTTGCTGACCTATCTCAGCTTGAGCGTGCCCTACGATCAGTACGAGCTCGCGTATCTTGCGCATAATGTCTCGCAATCTGTGGTTGGCTTGCTGTTGTCGATTCCGTTGCGACCGGTCTTTCGATCTGTTTGGAGTTGGGCGCTGTTTCCGCGACTGGCGGTAGTGCTGGGGTCGACCATTGGTTGCGCGATGCTCTGGGCTGCCATCCGGCTTACTTTGTTCATGTGGATGACCGGTGAGCGCGGGTTGTGGCCGGATTTTGGGGGTTGGCTGTTCCCCTCCATGTTTGTGTTTTTTACTTGGGCGGCGCTTTACCACGGCATCAAATATTATCAGTTGCTGCAGCGAGAGCGCGAAGCCTTGCTTCGGGTGGAATCC
>CAYQUE010000137.1:0-3346 GCA_964420615.1 uncultured Alteromonadaceae bacterium
AAAGACCGCCGAGAATCGACCCGAGGCCGATGAGTAGCAACCAGTTGTTGCCAGCGAATGCAAGATTGCGCAACATGATCACGATGACGCCAACGATGAGCAGTACGAGCATCAACACCGGCACCCAGGGCTGACCAACTTTTTCTGACTGCGGAATTGGTGGCGTATACCGAGAACTCGCTGCAGGCCCGCGTCCAGCTGATTGATCTGCCGATGGAGATGCAGTCACACGACCGCCAGACTTTCGCTTCGGAGGAGCCACGGTTGACCAGTCTAGGCATGTTTCACGAGGATGCCGAACAGAAATGGTGGTGTTCGTAAATGTTCACGGCAGGCTGTGCGGGTGCCTCGCGTTCTCGTCATCGACTCGTATGACTCATTCGTCTACAACTTGGTGCAGTATCTCGGTGAACTCGGGGCTGATCCGATCATTCACCGCAATGACCAGTTGAGCGTTGAAGAGGCCATTGCGATTGACGCCGATGGGGTGTTGTTGTCGCCCGGACCTGGTCGGCCAGAAGACGCTGGCATCATCTGTGAGGCGGTTTCGGCGTTCGCGGCTCAGGGAACACCAGTGTTTGGCGTGTGTCTCGGTCATCAGGCAATTGGTCATGTCTATGGTGCCGAAGTCGTGCGAGCTCCTGACCTGATGCATGGCAAGACATCTGAAATCTCGCATGACGGTGGAGGGGTATTTGCTGGGCTTCCCTCACCGCTCACCGCAACCCGCTATCACTCGCTTGTGCTCGATGAGAGTTCAGTTCCTGAATGTCTTGAGATCACTGCTCGCACTGCCGACGGAATGATCATGGGAGTCCGCCATCGCGAGCTTGATGTTGAAGGTGTGCAGTTCCACCCCGAGTCGATTCTGACGGCTGCAGGCCATGACCTGCTGCAGAATTTTCTGAACCGGCTGTAAACCGGCCACTTACGGGGCAACTGTTGTCGTTGTCGTCGTAGTTGTCGTCGTAGTTGTCGTTGTCGTCGACGTGGTGGTGGTCGTTGGTGGAACTGTTGTCGTCGTAGTTGTTGATGTCGTGGTCGTTGGTTCTGGAGCAACTCCGACGACGAGGATGACTTCAGTCCCACGGTCAACCTCGGTTCCGGCGCGAATGCTTTGTTCAGTCACGCGTCCATCGTCAGGGTCATCAGGGGTGTCAAGGTCGACATATTCGATGACGTAGACGAGTTCATGCTCTTCGCTGACGAGCAGATCAGTTGCGTCGGCTTCGAGTAGGCCAACGAGCACCGGCATGTTGGTCTTGCCGGGACCGCTCGACACGAACAGTGTGATCTCGGAGCCTCGGCGCACAATCGTGTTGGGTGCCGGGTCGGTGCGAATCACTGTGCCTTCAGGAACGACCGGGTCAACAATGCGCTCTACCGTCACTGACAGGCCGGTGGTGTTTGTCAAGAATTCGAGCGCGGCCTCTTCGCTTTGGTTGAGCACGATCGCAGGAACCGAAACCTCATCAGGCCCACCAGAGACATAGATAACAACGCCTTCGTCCTGACGGATGCGACTGCCAGCGGGTGGGTCGGTGCGAATGACCAGCCCAACAGCAACCTCGCTCACCTCAGTGGTCTCGCTCGTTGAGAAGCCACGCGACACAAGTTGGCGACGAGCCTCGTCGAGGGTGAATCCGGCAACATTTGGCACCGACTGCAATGCCTCGGTTGGGTTGTAATAGAGCACGATCGTTGTGCCTTCAACCACGACGGTTCCAGCAGCTGGGTCGGTGCGGAAGACAAATTCTTCTGCGACGCCTTGGGTTTCTTCGGCGATCGCTCGGTATTCGAGACCGAGTTCATCGAGCGCTGCGGTCACTGCAGACAGTCGTTGTCCGGTGAAGTCGTCGAGCACTCGTGTGGTTGCAGTCGCCTCATTCGAGGAGAGTTGGCCATACAGCACCACTCCGCCGATGACGAGTGCCACGAGGGCAACGAATGCAGCAAGGGCGTACCAACCCGTTCGTGGCGGAATGTCTTCGTAATACGTGGCATCTGCCGACGACCCCGGCGGATATTTCGACATGTCATCTGGGCCGACGTGCTCTGATTCGATCTTTGGATTACCAGGTATTGATGGACCCGACAGCGAGCGATCGGCGGTCGGATTGACCGTGGTTGCAGCATCGGCGGTTGTACCTGAGCCCGGGACTGCGGTTCCGTTGTAATCGTCGATGGTGATCCGGTTTGCTGTCGTTTGAGCGTTCGGGTCAACAGGGGCGGTGCCGGCGCGCCGCATCGCAAACGGAGTCTCGCCGTTCCGGAATCGTTTGAGATCATCACGAAGTTCTCGAGCGGTCTGGTAGCGATCGTCTGGCTGTTTTGCCATGAGATGTTCAACGATTGCCTCAAGAGGTCGTGGGACGGCAGCGTTGATTTCCGACACAGGGGTCGCTGTGTCGTGCACCTGTTTGTAGGCGATGGCAACCGCATTCTCACCAGAGAACGGTGTGCGGCCGGCAAGCATTTCGTAGATGACGATGCCAAGCGAGTACAGGTCACTGCGCGGGTCGGGTTGCCCACCCTGGGCTTGTTCTGGTGAGAAGTAGCTCGCTGTTCCCATCACCGAGCCGGTCTGGGTGAGGTTTTGCTCAACCGGGGCATTCATGGCACGAGCAATACCGAAGTCGGCGACTTTTACTGTCCCGCTTGACCCGATGAGGATGTTGGCGGGCTTGATATCGCGGTGTGCAAGACCGGCATCGTGGGCGAAGCCGAGTGCGGCTGCTACTTCGGACGCGATTTCGGCGGCTTGGGTGGGGTCGAGTTGTCGGCCATTGCGGCAGATGTCGGCGAGGGTGCGGCCTTCGACGTACTCCATTGCAATGAAATAGGTCGTTTCGAACCGTCCCCAGTCATAGACGTTGACAATGTTTGGGTGGGTGAGGCCAGCGGCAGACTGAGCTTCGCGCCTGAACCGCTCAACAAATTTTGGGTCGACGGCAAATTCTGGAAATAACACTTTGACGGCGACGTCTCGGGCAAGCAATTGGTCGCGCGCCAAGAACACATCAGCCATGCCGCCTCGGCCGATGCGACGCTCAATTTTGTATCGGTCGTTGATGACCGTGGCGTTGTTGCCGTTATCACTCATGTTCACGCTGGTGTGACGTCATCAAGCGGTGTCGTGACGTCGTACCTCTCAAGAGGTTACCGAGGTGACAGTGCTCAATGTGGTCGCTTTGTTTCGCTGTTGAGACTGACTGAGGTGTCAGTTCTCGTTTGCGAATGCGGTGTCGAGAACAGTTTTCGCAATCGGGCCGGCGAGGCGACCACCGGTTGAGGCCGAGATTTCATCGGTGGTGCCTTTGACCATGACAGTGATTGCATATCGAGG
>CAYQUE010000138.1:0-3340 GCA_964420615.1 uncultured Alteromonadaceae bacterium
TGAGCGCTAATTTGTCGCCCTCTGACGACGCAGCCATTCAAATGCGTTGCACGGCCTTAATCGAAAACACGCTGTCGTGTCATATTGGTCGCTGGTTACTTGCGCGGCATCCCGATGCTCATAGTGAGATGGCCATCACGCGAGTAGAGAGCGACGAGGCCAAGACCTACGTGATCGATCGTACCTTCGCGGACGAAGATGCGGGTATCCGCTGGGTCATCGACTTTAAAACCAGTGAACCGCGGGGCGAGGAGACGGTCGAGGCATTCACTAAACGTGAACGCGACAGTTACCAGCGGCAACTACTCACCTATGTGGAATTGTTGTCGTTGTACCCATGGGAGCACCGCCTGCCGATCAAGGCCGCCTTGTATTTTCCTGCGATCCAGCAGCTCGTGCCCCTGGAAGCATAAAAAAACCCGGCATCAGCCGGGTTCTCTTATCGCGGTGACCGCGCGAGTCATTCAGATTTATTTCAGTGACAGTAACAGTGCCTCGGTGAATACGATCACTACCGTATCGCCAAGTCGCACATCATCCAGCTTGCTGGTCTCCACGCCACCTACTGTGTGCATACGGCCGCGGGCGTCCTTGATCACGACATTTCCGTTCCGGTCCATCGCTTCAATGGTACAGACAGCACGCACCAGCCGCGCTGCACCCGCCGCTGTCATATCGGCATCAGCGCCTGTATTACCCACTTCCCCCAGAATCACCCAGGGGTTCGCCGCTTCCTCGTCGGTGGGCGCTCGGACTTCCGCCTCGATGGAAGCCACGTAGTCGGCGACAATCGTGTCTCCCGGGGCGATCTTGCTCAGATCAACGCCGTCCTCGCGGGCAGTCAGCGTGACAAAGTTGCCCGCGGGGCCCCGCACAACGACCTCTCGAGTCTCCATATCGACCGCGATAACTTCGCCCTCGACTTCTGCGACGACAGCGCGGCCGCCCGATGCCCAGACCACCTCTTCGCCCGCCTCGTGGTGGGCAGCAAATAGGCTAGAGGGAGTTAGAGCCAGCGTAGCAACACCGACTATGGCGCTCAGTGAAAACAGTTTCATAATTACTTGTCCTTTGTCTCGATGATGCTCGTGTGCCAAAGAGTGTCTTGAGGGCCCTGAGCGGGATAGCCACACAAACGTTACCCTAAATAGCGGGCCGCTAACAGCTGGATTACATCAGTTGTCACGTTTTGCACCGTGCCTAGGCGTTGTTCTTCCATTCGCGAACCGCAGTAAATATGCCATCTGGCGTATCGGCCTGCAGGCGCTCGGCCGCCCGCAGGGTGCTTTTTATCTCCGGGCTGTCCCACCTCAGAAACGGGTTGTAACGCCGCTCGTCAGCCAGTAGTGAGGGCACCGTAGGGATATTTCGTTCGCGTTTGCTCACACAGTCCGCGATAAACTCACTCAAATCGCGATTCGCGGGCTCAACCAGCTGTGCAAAAGCGAGATTGGCGAGCGTGTATTCGTGAGCGCAAAAGACCCGAGCATCACCGGGCAACGTCAGAAGTTTAGCTAGAGACGCGCGCATTTGCGGTGGCGTCCCCTCGAAAACGCGGCCGCATCCACCGACAAACAAGGTATCACCACAAAAAAGCGCGCGTTCAGCCGCTGAGAAATAGGCGATGTGATCCAGGGTGTGGCCAGGAACCTCTAACACCGAAAAAGGCACCCCCAATACGTCAGCGGTATCACCCTCTCGTAAGATGTAATCAAAGCCGCCTGCGGGACTCTCTGCGGGCCCCCAGGTTGGGCAACCGGCTTCCTGCTGGAGCGTCGCCACAGCGCCAGTGTGGTCAAAATGATGGTGTGTGACGAGAATCCCGGACAAACTCAAGCCCCGCTGCGTGAGGGCGGCCTCGACCGGTGCATGCTCACCAGGGTCCACAACAAAGGCTTCGTCGTCTCGGGATATGAGCCAGATGTAATTATCGCTGAAGGCAGAGATCGGTGTGATGGTGAGTGACGACATACGATGAACCACTGTGAAAATGACTCTGGCGAGGCTAACCTTTACCCATGGATGTGACCAGCCCCAGACGAGAAGAACTGTTAAATCAGGCTCTGCTCACTCATTGGTACGAGAATCGAGCATCGGGTCGGCGACTGCTGCAGCAACTGACAAGTGCTTTGGAAAAAGATCTGGATCAGGCATTTGGGTATCACATGCTTGTCACGGGCGCAGATATTGGTCTGGAGTTCTCCCGCCTAGGGAAAACTCAGCGGGTCTTCCGCCTTATCGATCGGGCAACGAACAGCCATGGCAATGACTTAGTGCGGGGTGTTAGTAGCGAATTACCCTTCGCCAGCGACTCGCTGGATGTCGTGGTTTTGTGTCACACACCCGACACGTCGCCGCTCCCTCATCAAGTCCTTAGGGAATGTCAGCGGGTACTCGTGCCGAATGGCCACCTCTTTATATTGGGGTTTAATCCGGTCAGTCTCTGGGGATGGGGCAATCAAATGAGAGCAATACTGAGCTCACGCCGACGCAGGCTACGCGCAGTAGGGAGCCGTAAATTGCGTGATTGGCTGACGCTCTTGGGGTTTTCATCCTCCGAACCGCGGTACCTCAGCGCGGTGACCCCCGTGGGGCGCGGCGCCGTTTACCGCTTTTTGGAGCATCTGGATAGCTGGCTCGTCCGCCATAACGTTGGTGTAGGGAGCGTTTATACGCTGCATGGGCGCAAGCGCGTCAGTCAATACATTGACACCCTGTCGCGCGTCGAATCACGCCCGAGACTGATCTCCATCCCGCTCGGTAAAACGCAAGGTGGCGTTCCCGTGCCCCGACGAGTGAGTCGCGCGGGGAGCGGGCCGCTGGAACCACAACCATGAAAACCGTTTTCGCCTTCACTGACGGTGCTTGCAGCGGCAACCCCGGCCCGGGCGGCTGGGGCGCGGTGCTGCAGTTCGAGGACAACGCGCGAGAGATTTATGGTGGTGCCGACGCGACAACAAATAATCGCATGGAACTGACTGCAGCCATTGAGGCGCTTACGGCGCTGAAAGAGCCATGCCAGGTTGTCCTGACGACTGATTCAACGTATGTCAAAGACGGCATCACGCGCTGGATGCAAAACTGGAAGCGTAATGGCTGGAGGACGGCGGCCAAGAAACCGGTCAAGAACCAAGACCTTTGGGAGCTACTCGATCGTCAAACCCTTCGTCATGACATAGAGTGGCGCTGGGTCAAAGGGCACAGCGGCCACGTTGAGAACGAGCGAGCGGACCACCTCGCCAACCTTGGCATGGCTGAACTGAGAGGGACTGAGATTGGATAGGCGTCAGATTGTATTGGATACGGAGACCACCGGCCTCGAGGTTAATCAGGGGCACCG
>CAYQUE010000139.1:0-3319 GCA_964420615.1 uncultured Alteromonadaceae bacterium
AAATATTTACTTGCGGTAATCGAGCGGCGGCTCGCGATCACCCAGTAGCGGCGTGTATACGAAGTTGTCTCCGCGACGCGCATAAAATTCTGCCTGCGCAGCAGCGACCAGCTCGGCATCGGTCAACAGTTCGATCGCGGTAGCCGCGATGACCTCTGCAGCCAGCAGCGTGCCCTTGTGAGCGAGCGGCGTGCCGCCCGTGGCGACCGCCTGCCAGGTGTGCAGGCCGGTGCCGGGAATAAAGGTCGCTGTGCTCAAGCCCGCGGTCGGTACGTTCCAGCTGACGTCACCGACGTCGGTAGAGCCCTTGGTATAACCGGGCTCGAAAGGCGTAATCGCAGACTCTGAACCCGGTTCGTAAATCCCACCCGGCAGTGTTGTTGCCAGCGCGTGCGCAAATTGCTGGTCTTG
This sequence comes from uncultured Alteromonadaceae bacterium, assembly GCA_964420615.1. GTDB lineage: Bacteria > Pseudomonadota > Gammaproteobacteria > Pseudomonadales > Halieaceae > Luminiphilus. The sequence goes on from CAYQUE010000139.1 coordinate 412, forward strand.
GGCGTCGTAGTGCACGCCGCCGAGGCGCTGTAATTGGTTGTACACCGCAGTCGATAAAACCTCGTTGGGCAGCACGCTGTGGTTGCCGTGAATCACTTCGTGCGTGACCGAGGTCTCAGTACCCAGTGCCGCGGCGTTGGCGGCTTTCATCAGCCGCTCCCAGATCTCTGCAAGCACCGCCGCGCTCGGGTGCCTGACGTAATAAAAGCTCTCGGCAAAGTTGGGTACTACATTCGGCGCAATCCCACCCTCAGTGATCACGTAGTGGATGCGAGTCTCTTCGGGCACATGCTCGCGCAGCAGGTTGACCATGTAATTCATGGCCTCGATCGCATCTAGCGCCGAGCGACCGCGCTCAGGCGCGCCCGCCGCGTGGGCAGATATCCCCGAAAACCGGAACTTGGCTGATTTGTTGGCCAGCGTACTCTTGGGGCTGGCGGTGTTCTCGTCTCCGGGATGCCAGTGCAACATTACATCAACGTCATCAAAGGCACCGGCGCGCACGAGATAAACCTTGCCGGACCCCCCTTCCTCGGCCGGCGTGCCATAAAAACGCACCGTGCCGGAGTGACCGCTTTGTTCAAGCCAGTCGCGCACAGCGAGTGCGGCGCCCAGTGAGCCGGCGCCAAACAGATTGTGGCCACAGGCATGCCCGCTGGGCTTGCCGTCCAGTGTCTCGGCGTAGGGCACGGCCGCTTGCGAGATGCCGGGTAGGGCATCGAATTCACCCATGATGCCAATGATGGGCTCTCCACTACCAAAGCTTGCGCTAAAGGCGGTGGGGATGTCCGCGAGTCCGGTAGTGAGGGAAAAGCCGGCATCGCTAAGCGTGCGCTGCAGGAGTGCACTCGATTGTGTCTCGAGATACCCCAACTCCGCCCACTGCCACAGTGACTGCGCCACCTCGGCGACGGTCTCTGCGTGGGGTGCCACCAACGGATAGTGCCCCGCTTCGTTTTCGGCTTGGGCCACCACCGCAGCCGGACAGAGGGCAATCAACACAAGTGCAAAGTGCGCGCGGGCGCGGCGAGTGACGTGACGGGCGGTCGTATTAAAGGTGTGATCAGCAGGCATAAACGGGATCTTCTTTAAGTGGATGGTGAATTGTCGGCGCGGCTTAAAGTCTCTCGGAATCATACGCCCCAAGGACCATCTCTGCATTGGGCCGAGCCATACAAGGGGGCCGCTTTGCTGTATGGTGCGCAACGTAACCCGCCGCGCGGTTTGTGCCGTAAGAATCACATGACGCGCCGAGCGCATTAACCAATAGCAGCACAAGGGAAGAACACCATGACGATGAATCGACAGTGGCTTTTGCACGAGCGCCCCGTGGGCATGATCGGCCCCGAGCATTTTAAGTACGTGGAGACCGACATCCCCGAGCCGGGCGACGGTCAGGTACTGATCCGCAACCTCATGTTCTCTTTTGACCCCACCCAGCGGGGCTGGACGATGGACCGTGAGAGCTACTTGCCACCCGTGCAGATTGGTGAGCCCATGCGCGCAGGCTGTGTGGCGCAGGTAGTGAAATCGAATCACCCCGATTTCTCGGTGGGGCAAATGGTGCAGGCCACCAATGGCTGGCAAGACTATGCGGTCGTTGACCCCGCGCACCCGCCCTCGAGCTTACGGCCCATGCCTGAGGGCGCGCCGCCCGAGATGATGCTGTCGGTGTTGGGCGTGACCGGCCTCACCGCTTACTTTGGTCTTCTTGATCTGGGCAACCCCCAGCCCGGCGAGACCGTGCTGGTCTCGGGTGCAGCGGGCGCCACCGGGTCGGTGGCTGGCCAGAATGCCAAGATCAAGGGCTGCCGCGTCGTCGGCATCGCCGGCGGTCCCGAAAAATGCGCCTGGCTCACCGAGGACGCGGGCTTTGACCACGCTATCGACTATAAGCAGGGCAACCTCGATCAGCAGATTGCCGAGGCCTGCCCAGAGAAGTGGAACGTCTTTTTCGACAACGTGGGTGGTGATACCCTCGAGGCGGCCCTGAACCACCTCAATATGCGCTCACGGGTCGTGATGTGTGGCGGTATTGCCAACTACAACGCAACAACGCCTCAGCCGGGCCCCACCAACATCATGAATCTGGTGATCATGCGTAGCCGCATGGAGGGCTTTATCGTGCTCGACTATTTGCCGCGCGCGGGAGAAGCCATCAAAGACCTGCTGGGTTGGATCGGTGAAGGCAAGCTCAAGTACCAGATCGACATGCAGGAAGGGTTTGAGAACATCCCCACCACGCTGCAGCGCCTGTTCACAGGTAAGAATCTCGGCAAGCAGCTGTTGAAGGTAGCCGACCCCGAGTAATAACCGATGCTCGCGTTACCTGACCCGCGAGATTGTGGAGCGGGGCGAGCAGTTGAAACGACTATAATGCGAGGGCATTGGCGCCAGAGAGCGGCCTTATGTGTCAGCGCCTTTGTTATAAACCACGAACGCAGGTGAAGCCTGGCCCAAACGGGGAGGGCGGCCACACCCGCCACGACTCAACCACGAGAGACTGCAACGCTATGATCGAATTCACGCTCAATGAGCAACAGGTGAGTACCGATGTGAGCCCCGACACCCCCCTGCTGTGGGTGGTGCGCGATAACTTCAAGCTGAAGGGCTCCAAGTTTGGCTGTGGCGCGGGCCTCTGCGGTGCCTGCACCATGCACATCGACGGCGTTGCGATCAAAACCTGCGTGACACCGGTTGCTGCGGTGGCGGGCAAGTCGGTGACGACTATTGAGGGCCTGGGGACCCCTGATGATTTACACCCCTTACAGGCCGCTTGGCACGAATATGCGGTACCCCAGTGTGGCTACTGCCAGTCGGGGCAGATTATGGCGGCAGCGGCGTTGCTCGAGAGCAATCCCAATCCCAGTGGGGCAGATATTGACGCCGCCATGTCGGGCAACATTTG
>CAYQUE010000140.1:0-3211 GCA_964420615.1 uncultured Alteromonadaceae bacterium
GATGCTCGGAGGCAAGGGCTTTTACATCGGCGCTAGCACGGTCTCTATCTTCATAGAGGGACATGAGCTTGCGACAGTCCTCGATCGTGAAGCCGAGTGAGCGGGATCGGCCCAGAAAGGCTAGCTTATGCACATCTTGCTCACTGAAGTCGCGATACCCGTTGGCGCAACGCGCGGGACGTACGAGGTCGATGTCTTCGTAGTATCTGATAGTCTTGGCCGGCAGACCGCTGGCGCGCGACACGTCTCCAATATTCATGAGGGAAACTCCATTCAGGATACTTATGGGGTATCTAGTCACTGTAAGGTCAATAGCAAGTTTCTTCTTGACCTTCCAGTCACTGGAAGTGCGACTTTGGGTGCCATTCTGGATTTGCTTATTTAGAGAGTTGTCGCGCCATGAATGCGGAGCCCGAATTTCCACAGTCGATGACATTCGCGGTAGAGGGCATGAGTTGCGCCTCCTGCGTTGGCCGAGTAGAGCGCGTTCTCACGGCTATGCCTGGTGTGGCTAAGGTCAATGTCAATCTCGCCACAGATCGTGCCGAAGTTTGGTTTAACACAGCCTTAGATCAAGGCTTAATCGTGAAGGCGGTCGAAGAACTTGGCTATCGGGTGCCTCAGCGCGTTCAGACGCTTGCCGTTGGGGGCATGACCTGTGCCGGCTGCGTGCGCGGCGTCGAACGCGCCCTGCTAGCCGTGCCCGGTGTCACTTCAGCCAATGTCAACCTTGCGACAGAGAAGGCCTTGGTCACCGGCACGGCGTCCGCCCAGGATCTCATTGCCGCTGTCGGTGCCAAGGGTAAGACCGCGCGGGCGCTGTCGAGCGACGGCAGCCTAACCGATCAGGCGGTCAAGAAGGACGAGGAGGCGCGCCACTTGAAACAGCGTATCGCTGTGGCGGGTATTCTTACATTGCCGATTTTCGTGCTCGAGATGGGTAGCCATCTAATCCCGGCCATACACCATCTGGTAATAAGCACCATCGCCATGCAGACCAGCTGGCTGATCCAGTTTGGGCTGACTACTGCTGTACTGATTGGACCGGGCCGGACGATCTATGCCCAAGGTGTGCCAGCGCTGCTGAAGGGCGCGCCGGACATGAATAGTCTGGTAGCGGTCGGCACGGCGGCAGCGTACCTGTTTTCCCTCGTCGCCACTTTCTCTCCAGACCTGCTACCCGAGGGCACAGTCAATGTCTATTTTGAATCTGCGGCGGTCATTGTCACGTTAATTCTGGTTGGGCGATGGATGGAAGCGCGGGCCAAGGGGAGGACCTCTGAGGCGATCCAGCGACTGGTGCGGCTGGCGCCAAGTCGCTCACGTGTCCGCCGTGGAGGCAAGTTTACCGAGATCGACGTGGCGCAGGTTGCCCTCGGCGATGTGATTGAAGTCCGTCCGGGCGAACGTTTGCCTGTGGATGGAGAAGTGCTGGACGGGACGAGCTACGTAGACGAGAGCATGATCACGGGCGAACCCGTACCAGTGGCCAAGAGCGTGGGCGCGACCGTTGTGGCTGGCACAGTCAATCAGACCGGGAGCTTTACGTTTCGCGCCACTGCCATTGGCCGCGACACGATGCTGGCCCAGATCATTCGAATGGTGGAAGACGCACAGGGGGGCAAGCTTCCTATCCAGACGATGGTCGATAGAGTTACGATGGTCTTTGTGCCGGTAGTCATCGCGCTTGCGTTGGTGACCTTCGGTGTCTGGCTCATCTTTGGCCCGGAACCAGCGCTGACCTTCGGACTGGTAAATGCGGTTGCGCTTCTGATCGTCGCCTGTCCGTGCGCCATGGGGCTGGCGACGCCGACCTCTATCATGGTCGGCACAGGGCGCGGCGCGGAAATGGGTGTTCTATTCCGCAAGGGGGAGGCGTTGCAGGCGCTTTCAGATGTCCGGGTCGTTGCGTTTGACAAGACCGGGACGCTGACCGAGGGCATGCCGCGTTTGACGGATCTGGATGTCTCAGGCGGCTTAGATCGTGCAAACGTCCTCGCAAAAATCGCTGCGGTCGAGACGAAATCAGAACATCCCATCGCCCGGGCCATCGTCGCGGCAGCAGAGGCGGAAAACCTCGCCATGCCGAATGTCTCTGAGTTCGAGAGCGTGACTGGCATGGGTGTGCGCGCCACAGTGGGCGGCGCGTCCGTGGAGATCGGGGCAGACCGCTATATGGTCCAGCTTGGCCATGACGTGCAGGTTTTAGCACCGACGGCGGAGCGATTGGCAGCTGAAGGAAAGTCGCCGCTCTACGCTGCCATTGACGGCCAACTGGCTGCCATTGTCGCTGTTGCGGACCCGATCAAGGAAACCACCCCTGAGGCTATTGCCGCGCTGCACGATCTCGGCCTCAAAGTCGCTATGATCACTGGCGACAATCGTTACATGGCGGACGCCATCGCCCAACGTCTCGGTATAGATGCAGTCGTTGCCGAGGTGCTTCCAGATGGAAAGGTCGCAGCGGTCCGTGGTCTCAAGAGCGCTCACGGGCGACTGGCCTTCGTAGGCGACGGCATCAACGATGCGCCCGCCCTGGCCGAAGCCGATGTGGGGCTAGCGATTGGCACTGGCACTGATGTGGCGATCGAGGCGGCCGATGTTGTACTGATGTCCGGGGCGCTCTCCGGTGTGCCCAAGGCCATTGCCCTGTCGAGCGCCACGATCCGTAACATCCGGCAAAACCTATTCTGGGCCTTCGCCTACAATGCTGCGCTGGTACCTGTCGCCGCTGGCGTGCTCTACCCAGCCTTTGGCATCCTCCTGTCGCCCATCTTTGCGGCAGGTGCCATGGCGCTCAGCTCGGTCTTCGTCCTTGGCAACGCATTGAGATTGCGCCGGTGGAAACCTGAATAGGTGCGTTTCATGGGCAAGCACGCACAAAGCCTCTTCCCAGGTCTCACATCGGATCAGACAACAGCAACAACAGCTACCCTTTAGTCCACCTTTTGAAATCCAATGATTTCTGGGACAACCGGGAGTATCAATTGGTCCTGATACGCTTTGTTATCCGCACCCGAGGCATCATTTTTTAAGGTTGATTAGAGCTTGTTTGCTATTAGAGGATCGTTCTCGCTTCAGAGCATAAAGTCCAGAGGCGATAACAATACCACCTCCCGCGATTGTCCACATATCTGGGAAATCCCCAAAGGCAATCCACCCTAATATAACGGCGAACAGAGGCATCGCGTATGAGAAAGGTTGGAGGGTT
>CAYQUE010000141.1:0-1338 GCA_964420615.1 uncultured Alteromonadaceae bacterium
AGTTTGGGTTTACGAGAGCAACACCATGAGCACCTATGTGGTTGGTGATATTCAGGGCTGCTTTGAACCGTTCCAGTGCTTGCTGAGCGAGGTCAACTTTAATCCTGATAAGGACCGCCTCTGGAGCGTCGGGGATCTCATCAACCGAGGGCCGCAGAATCTCGAGACGCTACGGTGGTTTTACGCCCATCGCGATAACATCACTATGGTGCTGGGTAATCACGACCTGCACCTGATGGCCGTCTCGGCCGGCGCCCGCAAACCCAGCCGCAAAGATAATTTTCACGACATTCTCGAGGCCCCTGATCGCACGCAACTCATCGAGTGGCTCCACTATCAGCCACTCGCGTATCACGAAGACGGCATCACCATGGTGCATGCGGGCATCCCGCCATTGTGGACCATAGAGGACACCTTGCAACGCGCCTGGGAGGTCGAAAACGTGCTGCAGGGCCCGCGCTGTGCCGAATTTTTTGCCGAGATGTACGGCAACGACCCTTTCGTGTGGAACGACAGCCTGAGTGGCATGACGCGTCTCAGAGTGATTACCAACTACTTGACCCGCATGCGGTACTGCACCCGCAAAGGGAAAATGGATTTGGTCAGCAAAGGCCCCCAGCCCATCCCCGACGCTATTGCAGGCAAAAAAGTGGCGCCCTGGTTCAGCCACAAAACCCGCCTGACCCAAGGTGAAACCATTATTTTTGGCCATTGGGCGTCGCTGGAGGGCATCACAGACGACTTACAGACGATCGCATTGGATACCGGCTGTGTATGGGGTGGCGCGATGACGCTGTATGAGCTGGAGAGTGGAAAACGACATCGCTGCGAATGCGGCTGAGGCCGCCGGCCAATTGGTGCATGCAATGACAAACGCCCCATGGCGCGAGGCCAATGTAACTCTGCTGCAGATAGAGCAAGACCACCTGCCGTAGCCGGTGCGCAACAACCGGCCTCCAAAGTTCAAATACGGACAGCAAGCCCCACTAAAATCACGTGAGGTCCAGCCGCGTGGCTTAGGCGAGATAAAAGCCGTACACTGCTTCCCAGCCTGCGTGAGATCATAAGGATTGTGACGATGCACCGTGCCAAGCATGCCCGCCTGCGCCGCCTCAGCAACACAACAGCCACCGCTTATTTCAGCCTGGCGTTGTACTTGGTGTTTATGTTTTTACCTACGGGCACCCTCGCCAAGCCTGACAGCAAGGTAGAGCGCAACGTCGCTGAAGCGGTGGCAAGAGGGGAAACTGTCAGAGTGATCGTGGCGCTCGATGTGCCCACCAAAAGCGAGAGAGGTCTCTCGCGCGCGCAAGTGCAAACCCACCGCAGCAACATCGG
>CAYQUE010000141.1:1438-3205 GCA_964420615.1 uncultured Alteromonadaceae bacterium
AAAAATCACCCCTTCCTCAACGACGCTAATGGCGCTGCCGTGGTTGGCGAATTCTGCGCATCCGCGACGTATTGTCCCGGCGGCGTGACCACCTCTAACGCACCAGGAAGCGGATTAAACTGCCCAAGCAACGTCCCGGGCTGCGCACACGGCACCCATGTGGCCGGCACCGTTGCGGGGCGGCCCACCTCAACCAGTTACGGCATCTTGAGCGGTGTAGCACCCGGCGCGGACATCGTAGCCGTTCAGGTTTTTTCTCAGTTTGATACTGCTGAAGACTGCGGATCAACGCCTCCCTGCGTACTGTCCTACTGGAGCGACCAAATACTTGCGCTCGAGCATGTGCTCTCCCTGCATCCCTCAGAGGGCGGCTCGGTCAATGTTGCTTCCGTCAACATGAGCCTCGGTGGGGGCCAGTTCGCAACCGCCTGCGATTCGGAGCCGTTTTTCGAGACGTATTTGTCGGCGATCAATAATCTGATCGCGCGCGATATCGCTGTGGTCATTGCCGCCGGCAATAATGGATTCGACAATGCGGTAGGTGCGCCGGGCTGTCTGTCCCCCGCGATAACGGTTGCAAGCACTACCAAGGGCGACCAAATTTCCTCATTTTCAAATCTTGGGCAAGCGCTGATCGATCTCGCCGCACCGGGCTCAAGCATTGCCTCTTCCGTGCTCAACAATGGTTACTCATCCTATAATGGAACGTCGATGGCGACGCCCCACGTGGCTGGCGCTTGGGCCCTGATGCGCCAAGCGCTGGACCAAACCGAGGCCACATCAGTCGCGACCATTCTTGATTTACTCCAAAACAGCGGAACCGTCATAAGCCAGCGGCAAAGCGGCGCCGACGCAGGCTCCAGTGTTAAAAGGATCAATATCGCGCAGTCTGCTCAGCCCACTACAACGCGCAATCTTTTGGTAAGCCTCACAGGTATAGGCACCGGATCAGTTAGCAGTTCACCAGCGGGTATTAATTGTCCTGACACCAGTTGTCAGCAAGCCTTTGATATCGGCTCCGTCGTGTCTTTAACAGCAACGGCGGGCGTCGATAACGAGTTCACCGCATGGGGGGGTGACTGTGCAGCCTCAGGATCACAGCTCACTTGCCAGGTCACGATCGATTCCACCAAGACGGTAACTGCTGAATTCTTTGACCCCGGCGCAATCACAGAGCTGCAGAGTGGGGTGCCGGAAGGGCCCATTAGCGGCTCGACGGGGAGCTACCAAGAGTTTTATATCGCGGTGCCTCCAGGCACGGGGCGCTTGGACGTCGCCTTAGCAGTAGACACCGGCGACCCTGATATTTTTGTCAGTGACACATTTCCGCCCAGTGACAGTCCCCTGTGCGTATCGGAGAACCCTCCGCCTGATAACGAGCTGTGCACGATCACAGATCCGACGGCAACAGATTATTACATTAGCGTTTATGGTTATGAGGACTATACAGGCGCGGTACTGACAGCGACCAACGTGACCACTTTCGAGGTGACGCCATTCGCTGGTGTTAATGGGTCGATCAGCCCGAGCTTTGCGCAAACAGTGGCGGAAGGCACGACCGCATCTTTCTCACTCATCCCCGATAGTGGCTTCAGGGTTGCGTCCGTCGCGGGCAGCTGCCCTTCAGGCACCCTATCGGGCAATAGCTATAGCACTGGAGCAATCGTCGCTGACTGCACAGTTGAGGCGTCTTTTGAGGTCGACCCGACAATACCCCTAGCCCCGACGCTGAACTCGATGACGCCGGGTAACGGGAGTTTGACGGTA
>CAYQUE010000142.1:0-3198 GCA_964420615.1 uncultured Alteromonadaceae bacterium
GACCTGGTCTCCGCTGATGTCGTGGTACGCCGCGGACTTCATGTCCCGGGTCGGCTGGTCGAGGTCACCCACCAGGCGGTGATCCGTGTCGAGGAGGTGGCGCTCGTTCCAGGTCCAGGTGTCCTGGCCGTCGTCGCTGAAGACGGCGGTGAGGGTCCAGCCTCCCCCGTCGAAGGCCGCGTCCATCAGGCACTCGACCTCGTATGCGGCGCTGGTCGTCGCACCCGCGGCCAGCCAGTACCGACCGTCTCCGGTCGAGTGCCCGCGCTCGAGGATGTCGAGACAGGACGCCGCGGGACAGGTGGCGGTGGCGCCGTTGTCATCGAACGCCAGCGGGTCGTCGTCGTCACAGTCCGTGTCGGCTGGATGCCCATCGCGGTCCGCGTCGGTCTCGAGGACGACGGTGATGCCTGCCTCGCAGGTCTCGCCGGCGTCGTCCGTGCCCGTCAGCGTGATGGTGTGGCGGCCGGCCCGGAGTCCGTCGGTGGTCAGCTCGATCTCTCCCGTGGGACCGGGCGTGCTCGTGCCGAGGTCACCGTCCAGGTCGGAGTACCAACGGACGTCGAGGCTCTCTGGAGGCTGGTCGGGGTCGGTCACGGCACCGCGGAACAGGAGAGGGTCGCCCTCGCGCGCCACCGTCTCGTCTGTGGGCTCGTCGATGCGACACTCGGGCAGACGGTTGTCTGGCGGTGAGTCCGCCTCCACCGTGAACGTCCGACGGTCGCTCGCTGCAGCGCCGACCGGGTCGCGGACCTCCAGGATGACTTCGGCCTGGGGTACCTGCGGCACCACGGTGCACTCGATGACTCCGTCTGCGTCGAGGCTCGCGTTCTCGCAGACCGGCTCGCCATCCAGGAGCCATGTCACGCCGAGGGAGTCCAGTGCGTGGTTGGCGTCTCCTACGACGCCACGGAGCGACGTCTCGCTCCCGGCAGCCAGGGACTCGCCGCTGTCGTGGCTGGTGATCAGCGCCGTCGGGGGGCTGTTGAGCTGACGAACGCTGGCGTCCGAGCAGGCGGCTGCGAGGAACAGTCCGGAGAGTACGCAACGCGCGGCTGTCAAGGTCGCCTCCTGCTGCAACCACGGGAGTGTAGTCCAGTTCGGTGACCCGAGCGTTGCACCGACGGCCTGACGGGAGACGGTCCTCCCCGGTGTACCCTCCCCGTAGCCATGGGAGGTCCGATGTCCGTCAGGCCCACGCGCCTCGTGTTGCTGACCGGTCTCATCGGCTGTGGTGCTGGACCCACGGAGGACGAGGATGACGAGCGCTGGAGCGGCGTCTCCGCTGCAGACGTCGGTCGGTACGAGGGTGTCCTGAGCGTGATCATCACCGAGCAGGAGACGGCCGGGGTGTGGGGCTGCTCCACTCCCGCGGTGACCGAGGTGTCCGCGATGGGGGCGGTGGAGGGTGCCGTGCCTTGCGAGAGCGCCGGTCTGAGCGGTGCCTTCGACGCCGCCTGGACGGGTGTGGTGGACACCGGGGGTGTCGTGGAGGGTGCCTTCCTCGCCGAGCTCGACGGCGTGGGGCTCGAGCTTCCGCTGAGCGGAACGATCATCCAGGGAACGCTCTCGGCGAGCTTCGCGGGCGTCGACGACGGCGGGGAGTCCCTGTGGGCCTATGAGGGCTCCATCGTCGGTGTCCTCGAGCGCTGAGGGGCGGCGCGGGGCTCCCAGGATGGACGACGGGCAGGGTGCTGGTAGGCTTCCTGGGTACGCGGAGCCGGGATCCGCCGGCCGGAGTCACCATGCGCCTCGCTCTCTTCCTCGGACTGACCACCGGCTGCGGTGGTTCCGAGCTGCCCCATGCCACCGCGCCCACGACGCCCACCGTCGACGCGGTCGCCATCTCGCCGGCCCAGCCCACCGCAGGCGCACCGCTCCTGTGTTCCGCCGAGGTGGAGGGCACTCCGGCGATGCTGGCCTTCGAGTGGAGCGTGGACGGCACCCCGGCCGCACAGGGCGCCTCTCTCCCCGCGGGCTCTACGGTCGCCGGCGAGGAGTGGACCTGCACCGTGACCCCGCGGAACGAGGACCGGACCGGCAGGCCCGTCTCCGCATCGGTCGAGATCGTGGACGGCAGCACGGGGGTGGACACGGGCGTGGACCCGGGAGTGGACACGGGCGAGCCGGTCGAGAACACGCCCCCGGGTGCGCCGGGGATCTCCGTCCAGCCAGGAACGCCGGGCGTCGGCGAGCCGATTGCCTGCGTCGTCGACCAGGCATCCGAGGACGTGGACGGGGACACCGTCTGGTATCGCTTCAGCTGGACCCACAACGACGCCGAGACGGAGCTCACCTCTGGCGTGGTGCCGCCGGATCAGGTCGGTCTCGGCGACCGCTGGACCTGCACCGTCACGCCGACGGACGGGATCGAGGAGGGCGAGCCGGCCTCTGCGACGGCCGAGGTCGGCGGGTGCGACGGTGGCTCGCTGGCCTTCACGGGCGAGGACCACGTGCGGACCGACGGCAGCACCCCGCTCTCCCTCGGTGACGGTGACTGGACCATCGAGGCCTATGTGAAGCGGGACGCGGCTGCGACGGATGACCCGATGATGGTCGCCTCCCACCATGACGATGGCGCAGGAGGATGGTGGCTCGGCGTCGCGGAGATGGGCCCGAACCGGAGCCTCGTCCTGCGGCTGGACGACGGCGCGACCTCGCAAGACTTCGTGGGGGCGCCGGTCGAGGCCGGTCGGTGGATCCACGTCGCTGCCGTGCGGCTCGACGGCGACGTCACCCTGTACGTGGACGGTCGTCCGGCGGACCCGGACGCGAGCCTGTCCCCCGCTGCGGTCGACGGCCCGCTCTACCTGGGCACACTGCTGCCTTCCGGTACCGTGGACGAGGCCCTCGACGGGGGCTGGCATGGACTGCTCGATCAGCTCCACCTCAGCACGGTCGCGCGGTACTCCGGCACCTTCAGCCCGGACCTGCAGCTCGTGCCGGACCCGGACTCCGTGCTGTTCTGGGAGCTGCGCGAAGGCGGCGGGACGACCACGACCGACGGAGCGACGGGTGCCTACCCTGGCACGCTGGAGGGCCCTACCTGGACGGCAGACTCGCCTTGTCTCGGGGGGTGAGGGAGACACCCGCTCGCGGCGGGTCCAGAGGTCGTCGGACGACCCGAGCTCAGTCGATGTGGGCCATCACGAAGGCCCAGGCCGCGGCCTGATGGTCCCGGTCGTACGCGTGGCTCCC
>CAYQUE010000143.1:0-3181 GCA_964420615.1 uncultured Alteromonadaceae bacterium
GGGAAGTCCGACATGATCACCTCAACCCCCAGCGACAGCAATCGCTCGGCCTCGGCGACAGTATTTATGGTGTAACACCGCAAGGCGAGACCCGCCGACAAAACCTGCTGTGCCGAAGCGGCATTCAACTGATGGCCGTCGAGGTGCAGACCCTCAAGACCGTGTTCCCGGCAAAAACTGATGGCGTCAGACGGTAGCGCCTCAACAATTAATGCCGCGGGCATACCAGGTAATAAAGTACGAATCGCTATCAGCGCCTCGCGGTTGAAACTGGAGATCACGCAGCGGTGACCCGGATGCGCCGCGATCTCTGCGGCCAACGCCCCGGCGATCCGCTGGGCGGACGTCGGGTCGCCATCCTCGCATTTAATCTCCCAGATAATGGTCGGGCGGCCCGGCGCCGCTGCCTGCCATGCCATCAGCGCGTTGGGGCGAATGGGCCGCTCGCCGGCGAATTCTGGTCCTTTCCAGCTCCCCACATCGAGCGCTGCAACCGCCGCCCACGCCATCTCACGGATGTCACCCTCACCGCCGGCGGTGCGACCCAATACCTCGTCGTGGAAAACAACCAGCTCGCCGTCAGCCAGTTGCTGTACATCGGTTTCAATCCAACCGGCTCCGAACCGCGCGGCGGCGTCAAAGGCGGCCTGCGTATTTTCGGGATATTGACCACTCGCGCCGCGATGGGCACAAACCTGCGAGGCCTGGAGACGGCCCGGGACAGTAGCGAGCGATGTATCAGACACGGGCGACCTCTGTCACCGCCGCGGCGCACTGTCCACCTGCCTGAGTGAATTTTGTCACCACAGACTCCCTGAGCACCGGCAATGCTCTTGCGGCGCGCAAGCAAACCTGACATCCACGCCGCATCCTGAGAGTCCTGTTACTGATGCGCCTGAACGGACGCAAGCTGATTCAAAAAGGCGCCGGCCGCCCTGTCCTCATGCCGCAGCGCCTTAAGAATTGCCACCAAATTCGCATCGCGCTCATCCTCAAGCTCACTCACAGACCGACCCGCCGCCTGCTGATCTGACTGCGACACAATGAGATTAATCAAATCGTCGTCCAGATCAGGAACATCTGTGAGCTTAGTCCACGGCCAGTGCAGGCAAGGCCCGAACTGCTCGAGGAAATGCTTCATCCCCGCCTCGCCACCTGCGGTGCGGTAGGTTTCAAAAAGCCCTTTCTGCGCCCAACGCAGTCCGAAGCCGTGCGTCATGATGTCGTCGATTTGTTCGGTCGTCGCGACACCGTCCTTGATCAACCAGAGCGCTTCACGCCATACCGCTTCGAGTAACCGGTCACCCACGTGGGCCGGAATTTCCGCCCGAAGCGCAATCGGTTTCATACCGATATCGCGCAGGTGCGCTTCCGCTTGTTGCACCGTGTCTTCAGTCACCACTGCCGACGGAACCACTTCGACAATGGGCAGTAGATAAACGGGGTTATAAGGATGTGCCACCAAAATTTGCTCCGGTCGGTCAGCCCCTGCCTGTAACTCCGAGGGCATGAATCCCGAGGTCGAAGAACCAATGATCGCGGTGGGAGCACAGGCGGCCTGAATCTGTCGCAGTACCGCCTGTTTAATCTCTAGGCGCTCTGGGGTGGATTCCTGTATCCAGTCAGCGCCCGCGACTGCTTCAGCTAATTCGCGACATACCGTGAGCCGACCCTCGCTGGGGAGGGCATCGATAATCTGTGGCACCCAACGCCGCGCTTTATTCAAGACCTGATTGAGCACGGCCTCGGAATTGGGCGCAGGGTCGAAGAAACGAACATCCCATCCATTTAACAAGAAGCGGGAGGCCCACGCCGAACCGATAACACCTCCTCCTACGATCGCGGCTGTTGGCATCAGGGTAATGCCTGCTTGGTCAGCTGGAGCTCAGATCGCACCTCTTCGGGCGTCATGATCCCCACACCCATGGCGTCGATAATGGTGACCGCTCGCGCGACTAACTCAGCGTTGGTCGCGAGCCGGCCGCGCTCTAACCAGAGGTTATCCTCGAGGCCCACGCGCACATTGGCACCCGACAGCACCGCTGCGGCGACATACGCCATTTGATGTCGCCCAATCGAGAAAGCGGAATACAGCCAATCCGGGGGCACATTATTGACCATCGCCAAGAACGTATTGAGATCATCGGGCGCTCCCCAAGGCACGCCCATGCACAGTTGCACCATCACCGGCGCAGGAATCAGTCCCTCGCTGACCAACTGCTTCGCCAGCCAAAGATGACCCGTATCGAAGGCTTCGATCTCGATGCGAATATCCAGCGCCGCCATACGGCTTGCCATATCCCGCAGCATGCCTGGCGTATTGGTCATCACATAGTCGGCCTCGGCAAAGTTCATGGTGCCGCAATCGAGCGTAGCGATCTCGGGCAGGCAGGCCTCCAGATGCGCGACACGCTCTGCGGCTGACACCATATCGGTCCCCTGCTCGCTCAGTGGCAGCGGTGCGCTGGTGGGACCAAAAACAATGTCACCGCCCATGCCTGCCGTCAGGTTGATGACGACATCCGTATCTGACGCCCTGATCCGCTCCACGACTTCCCGGTAGAGATGGACGGCTCGATCAGGAGCGCCCGTCTCGGGGTCGCGCACGTGACAGTGCACCACCGCTGCACCCGCTTTTGCTGCGTCAATCGCAGCCGCCGCAATTTGCTCGGGGCTACGCGGCACTTTGTCACTGCGATCCTGAGTGCTGCCGGAGCCCGTGAGGGCGGCAGTAATAAAAACTTTTTCTCGCATGGCCAATGGCATGGTCAGTCCTCTATGTTCATCCCGCTGTATTCCGCGTCGTCAAAAACTGGCTGCGCCTGTCTGTCTCGCTGCTACGCGTTGGTCAGCGCTTATGATTGAACTCATACCGCGAGTTTCTCACATCGCTTTCAGAGAGAGAGTGGGTTTGTCGCGCAGGCTCGGTTCACTGCTCGCGCCGTCGATAAAATTTCATCACGATCGATATAAATGCCTTGCAGGTGTCGCTGCCCCGACCCGGAGAACGCCTTGCGCCCATGCAAAATCCGGCGATTGTCAAAACACATAATATCGCCCGGTCCTAAACGAAAGGTCAGTTCGAACCGCGGGTCATCCGCCAGCTGATAAAACCGTCGAAGTGCTGCATAAGCCGGGCCCACATCTTCATCCGCCATATCCGGAAAGGCGCGAACCGGAT
>CAYQUE010000144.1:0-3160 GCA_964420615.1 uncultured Alteromonadaceae bacterium
CGCCAAATCATTAATATGCGCGACCTTTTTTTGGGCGCGCCGGTTCGGTGCGCCTCGGGGTGTGCCCAGCAACAGGTGTGGAGATAAAAGATGGCGCGTATCGCCGGAGTCAATATTCCCGACCATAAGCATGCTGTCATTTCGCTGACGCATATTTTTGGTATCGGTAAAACGCAGGCCAAGCGGCTTTGTGAAGCCAGCAATATTCCCGAGACCACCAAGATCGGTGAGCTGTCAGAGGGTGAGCTTGACCAGCTGCGTTCACTCGTATCGGAGATGAACGTAGAGGGTGACCTGCGGCGCGAGGTGTCAATGAACATCAAGCGGTTGATGGACCTCGGGTGCAACCGTGGCCTACGGCATCGTAAGGGATTGCCCCTGCGCGGCCAGAGAACCAAGACTAACGCGCGTACGCGCAAGGGCCCACGTAAGCCCATTCGTAAGTAATGAGTCCGTCGCTCACGCGTTGAGCGACAACTTTGGTGGAGCTACATCACTTTTTGTAGCGTCGATATTGAAGCGAGTAGAGAGATGGCAAAAAACGCCAAGACAACGAAACGCAAGATCACCAAGCAGGTGGTCGATGGTGTGGCGCATATTCACGCGTCGTTTAACAACACCATCATTACGATTACTGATCGCCAGGGGAATACCTTGAGCTGGGCAACGGCCGGGGGCTCTGGCTTCCGAGGTTCGCGTAAATCAACTCCGTTTGCTGCGCAGGTCGCAGCGGAGCGCGCGGGTGAGGCCGCCAAGGAGTACGGCTTGCGTAACCTTGACGTGCAGGTAAAGGGCCCCGGACCTGGCCGAGAGTCTGCCGTGCGTGCGTTGAATGGCTGCGGCTACAAGATCACCAACATTACCGATGTGACGCCGATTCCACACAACGGTTGTCGCCCACCCAAAAAGCGTCGCGTATAACGCGCGCTCAGAGAGGACTTAGCTAATGGCTCGATATATTGGACCGAAGTGCAAGCTCTCCCGCAGGGAGGGTACAGATCTGCAGCTCAAGAGTGGTGTTGCTGCGTTTGATAAGAAGTGCAAATCCGAGACGGCGCCTGGCCAGCACGGTGCGCGTCGCGGCCGCCTTTCTGACTACGGCGTTCAGTTGCGCGAGAAGCAAAAAGTACGTCGTATTTACGGCGTGCTCGAAAAGCAATTCCGCAATTACTACAAAGAGGCCGCGCGATTGAAGGGCGCAACGGGCGAGAACCTGCTCCAACTTCTGGAGAGCCGGCTCGATAACGTGGTTTACCGCATGGGTTTTGGTTCAACGCGGTCCGAATCGCGACAGCTGGTGTCACACAAAGGGATTCTCGTGAACGGCAAGGTCGTCAACATCCCTTCTTACCAAGTTCAGCCGGGTGACGTTGTGTCTGTCCGGGAGAAAGCGAAGAAACAGCTGCGGGTGCAGTCCGCTCTGGCGATTGCTGAGCAGCGTGGGGAGCCCATCTGGGTTGAAGTCGATGTGGACAAGCTCGAAGGGACGTTCAAGTCACGTCCGGAGCGGCAAGACCTGTCCAGCGAAATTAACGAAAACCTGATTGTGGAGCTGTACTCGAAGTAACGTGCTTTGAGACACCCTTGGCCCCCAATCCCTGAAAAAATCGAAGGTGCTTTATGCAAAGTTCGGTCACTGAGTTTTTGACACCCCGCGTCATCAAAGTTGATGAGGCATCCAATACCCGTGCAACGGTAACGCTTGAGCCGCTGGAGCGTGGCTTCGGCCATACCTTGGGCAACGCGCTGCGCCGCATTTTGCTGTCCTCCATGCCCGGCTGCGCCATCACTGAGGTGGAGATCGACGGCGTGGAGCACGAGTATTCGGCCATCGAGGGCGTGCAGGAAGACGTTATCGAAATCCTGCTCAATCTGAAAGGCGTTGCCTTGTCGCTGAACGGCAAGGACTCTGCGCAGCTGACGTTGTCGGCTCAAGGACCCTGTACGGTGACCGCCGCCGATATCCAGATTGATCACGACGTCGAGATTTCAAACCCCGATCACGTGATCTGCACGGTGACCTCGAAGACCGCGTTGTCGATCCGGTTGTTGGTGCAGCGCGGCCGTGGCTATTCGCCCGCCGACGCGCGAGAGAACCCCGATGAGGAAACCCGCTCGATTGGTCGCTTGCCGCTGGATGCGTCGTTCTCGCCGATCCGTCGCGTGAGCTATGTGGTTGACTCGGCTCGGGTTGAGCAGCGTACGGACCTAGATAAGCTGATTATCGATCTGGAAACTAATGGCACGCTGGATCCGGAAGAAGCCATCCGCCGCGCCGCGACGATCTTGCAACAGCAGTTGGCGGTGTTTGTTGACCTCGAAGGTGAAGCGCAAGCGGCTGCTACCGAGGCGGCAGAAGAAGTCGATCCGATCCTGCTGCGTCCGGTCGACGACTTGGAACTCACGGTGCGGTCCGCTAACTGCCTCAAGGCCGAAAATATTTATTACATCGGCGACCTGGTGCAGCGCACCGAGGTTGAGCTTTTGAAGACACCCAACCTCGGCAAAAAATCGCTGACCGAAATCAAAGATGTCCTGGCCTCGCGGGGCTTGTCATTGGGTATGCGTCTCGAGGCCTGGCCGCCGGCGAGCCTGAAGAACGACGAGCGTTTGCTGAGCGTTTAAGTACTGGTAACCCTCGGTTTAATTAGGCCGGGGCATATTTTTAAGGAATAGAGTCATGCGTCATCGCCATAGCGGACGACAACTGAATCGCAACAGCTCCCACCGGAAGGCCATGTTTCGTAACATGGCGGTTTCGCTGGTAGAGCATGAGCTGATTAAAACCACTTTGCCCAAGGCGAAAGAGCTGCGTAGCTATGCGGAGCCGTTGATCACGCTGGCAAAGAATGACAGCGTCGCCAACCGGCGCCTTGCCTTTGATCGTACCCGCTCCAAGTCAGCTGTCGGCAAATTATTTGACGAGCTCGGCCCTCGCTACAAGGCGCGTCCCGGTGGCTACATCCGTATCCTGAAGTGCGGCTACCGCGCGGGCGACAAGGCCCCGATGGCCTTTGTCGAGCTGGTGGATCGCCCGGCGCCCGACGAGACAGAGGCTGATGCGGTAGAGGCCTCCGACGAGGCCTGATCCCTCACGACAGTCAAAAAGCCCTCTGCGCGACGAGCTCAGGGGGCTTTTTCGTTGTCAGGCCCTCATTTT
>CAYQUE010000145.1:0-3153 GCA_964420615.1 uncultured Alteromonadaceae bacterium
GCTTGTTGATGGTCTCGATCATGTGCACCGGGATACGGATGGTGCGCGCCTGGTCAGCAATGGATCGCGTAATGGCCTGGCGGATCCACCAGGTCGCGTAGGTCGAGAACTTGTAACCCCGGCGATACTCAAACTTATCGACCGCTTTCATAAGGCCAATGTTGCCTTCCTGAATCAGGTCTAGGAACTGCAGGCCCCGGTTGGTGTACTTTTTGGCGATCGAGATCACCAGGCGCAGGTTGGCCTCCACCATTTCTTTCTTCGCGCGCCGGGCGCGGGCTTCGCCCATGCTCATGCGGCGATTGATCTCTTTGATCTCCGTCGTGGATAGCCCGGTGGCTTCCTCCACGTTGGCGATCTGGCGCTGCAGACGCTGGATTTCGTCTTTGTGCGCGTTGATCTTGGTGCCGACGTCTTTTTTGCGCGCTACGCGGCCGACCCAGCGGCTGTCGCTCTCAGAGCCCTGGAAGCTCTTGATAAATTCTTTGCGGTCCATGCGGCAGTCGCGAACCACAATGCGCATAATTTCACGCTCGGGCTCGCGCACGGCGGCCAACGCGATGCGCGGCTCGTCGATCAGCGGATCAAATACGCGCGGCGTCAATTTGAAGAACTTGAACAGCTCGCCGAGTTTGTTCATCTCGGCAATCGCTTCTTTGTGGTTGCGGCCTTTTGCGGCGATCGCCTTTTCGGTTTTAGTGCACTGGCGCTTCAGCGCGGCGAAGCGCTTCTTGGCTTCGACGGGGTCCGGGCCCACGCTGGCGTTTTCGTCATCTTCGTCATCAGTGCCCGCTTCTTCTGCCGCGGCCGCCATCTCGGAGGCTGAGGGTACGTGTTCTGCCGGGTCCAAATAGCCGATCATCACGTCGATCAGCTTGCGTTCTTCCTTCGCCACCAGGTCGTATTCGTTGCAGAGCTGGCGAACGACGTTGGGGTAGTGGGCGAGGGCAGCCATGAGTTCACGAATGCCTTCCTCAATGCGCTTGGCGATGATGATCTCGCCTTCACGGGTGAGCAGTTCCACCGTGCCCATCTCGCGCATGTACATCCGCACGGGGTCCGTGGTGCGGCCGGCTTCCTGCTCCACTGCGGCCAGGGCAGCGGCGGCCTCGGCGGCGGCGATTTCATCCGCAGAGCGATCGCCCTCGGCCATCAAAAGCTCGTCGGCATCGGGCGCCTGTTCGAACACCTGAATACCCATGTCGTTGATCATCTGGATGATGTCTTCGACCTGATCGGGGTCTGAAATGTCCTGGGGGAGGTGATCGTTGACTTCAGCGTAGGTCAGATACCCTTGTTCTTTTCCCTTGGCAATCAAGGCTTTAAGTCGGGATTGCTGATGCACTCGGTCGGTCATGCGGGGGCCTGCGTGGGTGTGGCACAAAAATAGCCGGCGATTATAGCGGCTTGGCGATGCAATCACCATCGGATCGAGCGGGAAAATGCCGTCCTTTGTGGCCGCTCCTCATCACGGTTTTTTTAAGGAAAACGGACGTTTGGCGGGGGATCCGCAGCGCATTTATGGCCCGGTGCCCAGTGGTGCCTACAGCCGCGTGATGAGGCCGTCGAGTGTGTGGGTTCGCTGAAAAAGCGCTCTTTGCTCCGCTCATGTGGCCGTTAGGGCCGCGGGAACTCAAATGATTGTCGTCATCATCGCGGTCAGTTGTTTGCCCGTAAGTGTGAGACGCTCAGCAGCGTTACCCGCGACCGGAGAGATTCCGTATTTCTTGCGTCAGGGCCAGCAAGGTCTGTTTTTCTTCCGCGGTGAGCTCGGCATAGGGTTTGCGCTTGAGCGCCTCGACTTGTCGCCGCGCGGCGTCCAGCGCCGGGTGTCGGCTGAGCTTTTCGATGAGCGCCACACACAAAGCTTCCATGCCGGCGTCATCTTCGATCGTCTCGCGGCCTGCGAGCGCATTCAGAAAATCACCCTCGGGGGTGCCAAACCAGTAACCGAGTAGCGCTGCGGTGGTGACCTCGGGGTACTTGTGGATGTGAGCTACAACCTCTGAGAGCAAGCGCGTATCCCGACTGCCCTCGGTCGCGAGCAGCGCTTCCGGCACGTGCTTGACCAAAACGGGCCTCAACACCAGTAAACCTAATAGCCGGTGCAGCGGGTTCAGCGAGCTCGGTGAGAGACTGTCGATGATCGGTTCGTCCGCGGGCATCAGTGCTTCGGGAGGGGGCTCGTAAGGGTCGCGCGGCGGTGGCGCGTCCAGAGGTTGATCGCTGGGTATCGCGGGTTCCGGGCGCGGTGCGGGTGGCGGCTGCAATCGTTTGAGGCTCTCAACATCAATGCCGGTTTTCTCTGCGAGTGCCTGATACATCAGTGTCTTGAATACGCCCTCTGGGAGTCGGTGCAAATGGGGTGCCGCAAGTTTTGAAAACCGTGCCCGGCCGTCCATGCTGTCGAGGTCGAGCCCGTCGGCGAGGTGCTTGAACAAAAAGGTTTCCAGCGGGTCGGCGTGGTCAAACAGGTTCTCGAGGTAGGCCTTGCCTTTGGCGCGCACCAAAGTGTCGGGGTCCTCGCCCTCGGGCAAAAACAGGAACTTCGCCTGTCGCCCGTCCTGCATTGCCGGTAGCGTAGCCTCCAGGCCCCGAAACGCCGCCTTGCGGCCCGCCTCGTCACCATCAAAGCAAAACACCACCTCAGGCACGATCCGGAACAGTCGCTCGAGGTGGGTCTCGCTGGTCGATGTGCCGAGCGTGGCCACCGCATAGGGAATGCCGTGCTGGGCCAGCGCGATGACATCCATATACCCCTCGACCACGACCATGCGCTCAAGTCTGCGCGGGTGCTTGCGCGCCTGCCACAAACCATAGAGCTCGCGCGATTTCTGAAACACCGGGGTCTCGGGGGAATTGAGGTACTTGGGTTTGTCGTCGCCGAGTACGCGACCGCCAAAGGCGATAACACGGCCGCGTTGATCCTGAATCGGGAACATCACCCGGTCGCGAAAGCGGTCGTAGGTGCGGCCCTTATCGTTCTTAACCAGCATGCCCGAGCGCATGAGTCGCTCCTGCGCTGCGTCGTTGCCGCCTTGCGCTTGCAAGAGGTTGTCCCATCCGGGAGGGGCAAAGCCGATGCGAAAGTCCCGGGCGATCTCGCCGGTCAGCCCGCGACCCTTGAGGTAGTTCACCACTTTGTGCCGCTCC
>CAYQUE010000146.1:0-3136 GCA_964420615.1 uncultured Alteromonadaceae bacterium
CGCCAAAGTCGACTGTCACACGACCCACTAGCCAGTCCACGGCAATCGATACCGACTGCCCCCCGCCCCGGGTAATGTCGATACCACCGCCGCTAGCGCCACCATCGGGATAGAAACGAATAACACCCACGCCGTCCCGGTTAACCTCCTTTGCGGAATGCGCGGCGAGCTCAACATTGTCGGCAAATTCGGCGCGCTCATCGCCGAAGGCAACGACTCCTTCGGAGGGCGAAATCAGAACATCGCGGGAAGCACCCTGGGCCACCGCCGCATAGCGCGCGGAGTTCAGAAGTCCAATGGTTTCCCTGACGGCAGATCGATACTGCAAAGACTGATAAAAGGTAATCGACTGAGGAACAGCAATCGCCAGTACCAAGCCCGCTACGGTCATCGCAGCGACGATTTCTACCAGTGTAAATCCGCGCTGGATGGAATGCTTAGTCCCAGTTATTGACGTCGGCGTCCTCACCATCACCACCCGGGGACCCATTTAGGCCGTAACTGAAAATATCCATCTCGGCTTTCTCGCCCGGATATTTGTAATTGTATTCCCGATTCCAGGGGTCGTTAGGCACCTTGCCGCCTTTTAGATAGGGGCCGTTCCAGCCCGTTGCGTTACCAGGCTTGCTTACCAGCGCATCTAGCCCCTCGCTTGTTGAGGGGAACCGGCCCACGTCGAGCTTGTACATCTCAAGGGCTTGCTCAAGGTCCCTTATCTGAATTTTTGCGGTTTTGCTCTTGGCGCCACCCAACTGATTGAGCACCTGCGGGCCAACCAAACTGACCAACAAGCCAAGAATCGCAAGTACGACCAGTAGCTCCATCAGCGTAAAACCGCGCTGGCGTCGTCGTTGTAAATGCATGGTCTGGCTCCTCACTGTTGATTGTTTAAAACGCCGGTTACTGTGCCATCAAATAGCCAGATCATTAACCGAAAGAATGCCCATAAGTATGGCAATAATAATGACGGCGATAATGGCCCCCATGGTTAGTATCAGCACCGGCTCAAGCAGCGTGAGCAGCCTCTTAATACCTGAGGCAACGTGATCCTCAAAGACCTTGGCCAGCTCCAGCATCATGCCATCCAAACTACCGGACTCCTCGCCCACTCGCGTCATCTGAATGACCATGGGTGTAAACATCCCGGTTTCATCGAGGGCTACCGACATACGCTTACCCGCCTTGACCGCGGGGGGCAGCACATCAAGCCCTTCCTTTAATGGCAAATTTCCCACGGTGTCGATAGCGATCTGAATCGCCTTCAACAGCGAGACGCCGTTGCCCAGCAACGTGCCCACGGTGCGAGCGAACTTTGCCATTTCATATTCAAAGGCAATGTTGCCTGCAATGGGTAGTGCAAGCAGACGCTTATCTAGCGCCGTTTTCCCGGCCTCCGAAGAAGCCCAGCGCTGAAACAGCACTCCCAGCAACACCGCTAAAATAGCCAGCAACAGCCCCCATGCCTTGACAAATTCTGCCGCCGCAATCACCCCTTTTGTCATCGCGGGTAGGGCATCACCCATATCGTTAAACAGGGTTTCAAATTGTGGAACCACGAAGCCGAGCATCACCACGATCGACAGCACAGCCACTACTAGCAAAATCGCGGGGTAGATCATCGCCGAAACCACCGAATCACGCGTGGCCTTGGCACTCTCCAAATGCTCGACCAAGCGATCTAGCACCGAAGACAGCTGGCCGCTGGCCTCCCCTGCACGGACCATACTCAAATAGAACGAGCCAAAAGTATCTTCGAAAGGCTGCAATGCAATGGAGAGCGCCTTACCGCCCTTCACCGACTTCAGCAAGTCATTCAGCACCGCACGCATTCTGGGCTGGCCATCCATATCAATCAGCACTTTAAGCGCACGATCGAGGGGTAGTCCGGCGCGCAGTAGCACCGACAATTCGGAGGTCATCGAGAGCACCTCCTGTCGCGAAGGCGGCTTGCCCTGATCGTCGGCGCTACCCTCTTGGATTTTGAGCGGCGTCAGACCTCGCGAGCGCAACAGGCGGGTCGCAATATCGAGCCCATCGGCCTCAATCACGCCTTGCTGGGACTTGCCGTCGCGCCCGACAGCTTTGTAGGTAAAGGCAGGCATTAGGCGGTTACTTGTGTCAACGCTTCAGCGGTTCGCGAGGGTTTGACATTGGCAAGATCGTCATCCGCACTTTGATCCTGAGTCACCCGCATCACCTCTTCTATAGAGGTTTCGCCGCGCACCACTTTACGCAACCCATCTTCGTAGAGCGTGATCATGCCCTGACGGCGGGCGGTGTTGTGAAGCGTTGTGGCATCAGCCCCTTCCATGATGACTTTGTGCATGTCGTCATCGAGGGGGAAGAGTTCGTGAATGGCCGTTCGACCGATGTACCCGGTGTGTCCGCAAACAGAACAACCCGTAGCCTGATACACCGTGCGCTGGCCTTCCGGCAAAAAACGTCCCAAGTTGTGCTGACGTATCGCCACGTCCGAGAGCTCGACCTCCTCTTTGCAGCTTGAGCACAGCGTTCTGACCAGTCGCTGGGCAAGTACGCCATTCACAGAAGAGGTGATGAGGTAGCGCTCAACGCCCATGTCCTCAAGTCGCGTGATCGCGCCCGCCGCGGTGTTAGTGTGTAACGTGGAGAGCACCAAGTGACCCGTCAGCGCCGACTGCACGCCGATCTGCGCGGTCTCGGTGTCGCGCATCTCACCAATCATGATGATGTCTGGATCCTGACGCAAAATAGAGCGCAGCGCGCGGGCGAAGGTCAGCTCGATCTGCGCCTGCACCTGAATCTGATTCACCCCTTGCAACTGGTACTCAACCGGGTCTTCGACGGTAATAATTTTAAGTCGTTCAGAGTCGAGCGAGGCCAACGAAGCATAAAGCGTGGTGGTCTTTCCCGAACCCGTTGGGCCTGTCACCAACAACACACCATGGGGACGTGCGAGTAGCGCCTGATAGCGCGCAAGGGTATCCGCAGAAAAACCCATATCCGGCAGGCTCAGGCGAATGCTCTCGCGGTCGAGCACACGCATCACAATGCTTTCCCCGTGCACGGTTGGGATCGTCGAGACCCGCAGGTCAAGTTCATGACCCTTCACCCGGATCATAATTCGGCCGTCTTGTGGCAAACGACGCTCCGCGAT
>CAYQUE010000147.1:0-3008 GCA_964420615.1 uncultured Alteromonadaceae bacterium
TGCGCGTGCTTCCGACTCATCAAGCACCTCACGGCAGTTGTTCGTTGTTTCGCCGCGAATTTGATATAAGAGTGGTAGGTTAGGGAGAAGGTGAGGATTCGCCTTGGGGACTTGCAATTCTTAAGGGATAGTAGGTGATAGCAAAATTCTGACGGTAAGCGGAATGTTTAATCCTGAAGCACAGCGCTGGCATCCACGACGTTTTTTTGCGCCTGCATTGGCTTGTTTGTTATTTGCGGAGGTTTCCGCGGCGGCTATCGTCGATCAATCCGTTGTCGACGCTATTGCCAGAGATGGCTTTGCAATGGCGATTGCAGAGTTGGACGTAGTGGCGCAGAGAGAGTGGGGATTGACGCGCGTCCAAGTAGACTCCCAGCGACAGCGGATCGCTAGCGCCCAAGCTCAGGTGAGACAGGCTCTGGCGGCGGTTGGATCGCCAGCAGACAAAGCGTTCAAGACGACCCCCGGCATGGCGCTTCGCGTGGATGCCGCTATTTTGCAAGCCTTGCAGAAATCGCCGATCGTCAAGCGAATCTACCAAGATCGGATGTCCACAATATCGCTCAACGAATCCACTGAGGTGGTTGAAGCTAATTTGATGTGGACTGCGCTTCCGCCCGTGACGGGTGAAGGGTATGCGGTTGCTGTGCTTGATACGGGCGTCGATAAAAATCACCTGTTCTTGAGTGATGGCAGCGGCTCCGCTGTTGTCGCTGAGTACTGTGCTTCAACAGCTTTTAATGATGGCACCGAGCAAATCACCTCCAGCTTTTGTCCGGGTGGAGCGGCCACAAGCAGTGCTTCGGGAAGCGGCCTCAACTGCGATCCAACTATCGCAGGATGTGACCACGGCACCCACGTAGCGGGTATTGTCGCAGGCAGGCCGACTTCGACATCGGTTGGCACTTTGACCGGGGTAGCACCGGGGGCCGGGATCATAGCGGCGCAAGTCTTTTCTGCAGTAAACACTGAAGTGATCTGCGGGCCGAGTAACGCACCCTGCGCCGTGTCGTTTAGTAGTGATCAGACTCTCGCATTGGAGCACGTGCTCTCCTTGAATGAGTCCGAGGGTGGTCCGCTGAGGGTGGCTTCAGTCAATATGAGCTTGGGGGGCAGTCAACATTTTAGCCACTGTGACAGTGACGACCCGGCGTTTTATGCAGTGCTTAACAATCTATTGGATGCTGGGATCGCCGTTGCCATCGCAACGGGAAACAACGGCTGGGATGACTCTATCTCAAGTCCAGCTTGTTTCAGCCCGGCTGTATCAGTTACCAGCACGACTAAACCTGATGACATTTCGTGGTTTTCAAATGTCGCAAATGGATTGGTCGACCTTGCAGCGCCCGGGTCGGCCATCGCATCGGCTGTATTAAGTGATGCCTTTGAATATAAATCCGGTACGTCAATGGCGACGCCTCATGTAGCAGGCGCATGGGCATTGATGCGTCAGGCATTAGATGATGGCGCCGCAACTCCTGTGGACGTCATATTAAGTGCTCTTCAAGACACTGCCAGCAGCGTTTCTCTGCGAGAGTCGGGTGCCGACATGGGGTTTGGCGTGGCGCGAATCAATATTGCTCAAGCAGCGGCTTTGCCGCCCTCGGGATCCGTACCCGACGCTCCGACGTTGTCTCTCGCTAGTGTCACCGATTCCAGTGCAACCCTCACTATTACTGCCAACGGTCAAGGTTCTAGCCCCATTGAAACGTTTACCACCAGCTGCGAGATCCCCGAGGGAGAGAGACAGTCGTTTGCAGGTGGACTGGGCGCATCAGAAGCTACGGGGCCCTATGATCTCATTGTCAGTGGCGCGGCGCGAGGCGATGGTTACGTGGTCGCAAACGGTCAGGGAAACTTCCAGGCATTCGCAACGCTTGATGCAGCGAAGGCAGTTTCTCAGATTCGGGTGTCCGTGCCGGGTGGCGAAGAGCGCCTGTATAACCTGACCGACGCAACTCTCGGACTTCGGGGGGCATCTGTTTGGGTGGGCAGAAACGCGTCGGTAGCCGAGGAGTCTTTGGTGCTCAGCTCTGATGGGCAGAACATCTACGGTATTTTTGTGATTGGTTCTCGGCGCTACGAAATACAGGGGCCGGCGAGCAATGTACTGATTACGATGCTCGCCCCGGAGTTATTCCCGGAGCCAATAGAATCTGATGCAATCGTGCCCAATGCCTCGACCCTGGAGGATACGTCTGATTGGGTTTATGACATTCCGGTTACCAACGAAAGCACGGTGATCGATCTGGTGCTGCTTTACACCCCTGCAGCGGCCGCCGGCACTAACGATATTAATTTGTACATCGACACCGCCATGGCGGTTGCGAATCAAGCGCTGGCGAATAGTGGTGTGACGCATCGTTACAACCTCCTTCATGCGGCGCAGACGTCATATACGGAGGCCGCCGGTGACATGCTCACTGATCTGCAGCGCCTGGCCAATGCCTCCGATGGCTACATGGATGAGGCGTGGCCGCTGGCGGATGCTTACGGGTCGGATCTGGTGCATTTGTTTACCGCACCGAGCAATAACTGCGGTATTGCTTACCGGCCGACCACTTTCCCGAATGTCGGCGCAGGGTTTGGCGTGACATCCGTTACCTGCGCCTCGCAAAACCTGTCATTTCCCCACGAGCTTGGTCACAACCTGGGTGCCAATCACGACCCGCTGAACTCTTCTGGAACTCCATACCCTGACTATTCGTATGGTTGGCAGGACACTGCGGGGGAGTTCCGCACAGTGATGGCCTATTACAACGGGTGCCCCGGCGGCGGTAGCTGCACCAGAATTGACTATTTCTCCAACACGACGCTTGCATACAACGGGCGTGCGATGGGCTCCTCTACTCAAAATGTCGCAGCGGCCTTTAACGTGACGGCCCCCGCGGTTGCAACAAATCGGACTCGGGTTGAGAACAGCTATACGGTGACCCCCAGTTCATCGGGAGGAGGCACCATCAGCCCATCGACGCCTCAGCAGGTGCAAAGCGGTTCAACGACGAACT
>CAYQUE010000148.1:0-3000 GCA_964420615.1 uncultured Alteromonadaceae bacterium
ACTTCTGGCAAATCGAGCGCGCTCGCCGTGAACTCTTCAAAGATATCCTGCGACGTCCGGTTGAGACGGATTTGTACAAACACGACTAACCCGCGGTTCAGCGCTGTGGGATTCAGCACCGCCTGATAGTGCTGAATCACACCCTCCCGCTCGAGCCGTTTCACGCGCTCCTTGCAGGGAGTGGTGCTCAGCCCCACCTTTCGCGCCAGCTCGGTATGGGGTATCCGCGCATCCTGCTGCAGCAAACGCACGATGTTGCGGTCAATTTTGTCCAGTTGTTTTAACTGCTGTGGCACCGTTTTCCTCCTCTGACGGGCTTTGTTACGGCGCCCATAGGCCTATTAGAATAGACCTTGGTATGCTGTTTTTATAGTTAAAATAGCTTTATAAATATAAAAATATACATTTTATGACTATTAATACGCCTTAATCTCATTAATTCGCCCTTCTCGAAGATGAGCCGCCCTCGCGACAATACAGACTGTCATGATGAGGGGGTCAAACCCATGTTGATCGGCGTACCAAAAGAGATAAAAGCACAGGAGTTCCGAGTCGGTATGACGCCCGCGGGCGCGAGGGAGCTGGTCTCCCTGGGGCATCGAGTGGTGGTCGAGCAGAACTGCGGCCTCGCCATCGGACTAACCGATGCGCTTTATCAAGCGGCCGGCGCCGAAGTCGCAGCGTCCGCAGACGAGATCTACGCTGCCGCCGACATGATCGTCAAAGTCAAAGAACCGCAGGCAGAGGAATGCCGGCAGCTGCGGCCGGGGCAGATCCTGTTTACTTACCTCCACCTAGCGGCAGACCCCCAACAAGCGCAACTGCTGATGGACTCGGGGGCCACCTGTATCGCCTACGAGACCATCACGTCCGCGCAGGGCGGCTTGCCGCTGCTGGCACCCATGAGCGTGGTCGCCGGCAGACTATCGGTGCAAGCAGGGGCGCACCAGATGGAGATTCATCAGGGAGGAAGTGGCACGTTGTTAGGGGGCGTGCCGGGAGTCCCGCCTGGCAAAGTCCTTGTTCTGGGAGGCGGCGTTGTTGGCACCAGTGCGCTGCGAGTAGCGCTAGGGATGGGCGCTGAGGTGACTGTCGTTGATCGATCTGTGAGCCGACTCACCGAGCTCGATGAACAGTACCGCGGTCAGCTACGCACCGTGTACTCGACGGCCGAGGCGATTGAGCAGCTCGCGCAAGAGGCAGATTTGATTATCGGCGCAGTACTAATTCCCGGCGCGTCGGCGCCGAAACTGGTGACTCACAGCATGCTGGCCAAAATGAAGCCGGGAACCGTCATGGTGGACGTGGCAATTGATCAGGGCGGTTGCTTTGAGACCTCGCACCCCACAACGCATGCGGACCCAACCTACGTGGTTGATGGCGTGGTGCACTACTGTGTCGCCAACATGCCGGGGGCCGTTGCGCGAACCGCTACCATGGCGCTGACCAACGCAACGTTGCCCTATGTCATGCGATTGGCCAGCGAAAATCCCCACCAAACTCTGCTGTCCGATCCGCATTTCGCTGCAGGGCTTAATGTCCATGGCGGCCACGTGACACATCAGGCGGTCGCGGAGGCACTGGGTCAGCCTTGCCTCACCGTCGAGGAGGCGCTGGGTCTACCGTTGCACCTCAAAAGCGCGTGAACCCGGCCTAGCGACCTTTGAGGGACCTAATGGACACCTTGGCTCTTCTTGCCGAGTCGATAATCCTGCAGACTAAGAGCACCGATGAGAGTTAATTGGACGGCGCGCTGATGCATCAAGTTAAACCGGATATCGAGAAACTCTCTGAGTCGATTCTGGCCTATGCCATGGAACGATTACGGATGGATCCCCCGTCTTTGGATCACCCACTGCCGCAGGCGACACTGGATCAGCTCGCGGGTCAAACCATTACCGAGGAGGGGCTCGGGGGCGAAGCGGCCCTGCAGTTATTCGTTGAGACATTGGCGCCCGCCTGCATTTCAGAGGACCACCCCCGGTATCTGGCGTTTGTGCCTACGGCACCGTCGGAGGTCTCCACGTTGTTTGACTTGGTCGTTGGTGCTTCAAACATCTGCGCCAGCAGCTGGCTCGAAGGCGCCGGCGCGGTCTACGCGGAAAATCAAGCGCTGCGCTGGATCTCG
This sequence comes from uncultured Alteromonadaceae bacterium, assembly GCA_964420615.1. Lineage (GTDB taxonomy): Bacteria > Pseudomonadota > Gammaproteobacteria > Pseudomonadales > Halieaceae > Luminiphilus. The sequence continues at coordinate 2,129 of CAYQUE010000148.1, forward strand.
GACATCGCCGGTTTACCTCCAGAGGCGGGCGGCGTCTTTGTGAGTGGCGGTACCGCCGGCAATCTGTCGGCGTTAGTCGCGGCCCGGCATGACTGGCGTCAGCGACACCCTGAAAACCGCGCGCAACGGGGTCTGATCATCTCGTCGCGCGGCGCCCACGCGTCGATCGATCAGGCGGCCCAAGTGATGGACGCAGACCTGGTGCAATGTGGCGGCCACCAATTGAGGGGGACCGACGTTGCCACCGCCATAGCCTCCCTGAGCGCCACCGATCGAGCACGCCTTTTTGCGGTCGCCTGCACCGCCGGCACAACCAATCTTGGCATCATTGACGATCTTCAGGGCATCGGCGAAGTGTGTCGCGCACAAAACGTCTGGCTACACGTCGATGGCGCATACGGAGGTGCAGCGCTGGCAGCGCCTTCAGCGCGCCCTCTATTCAATGGCATCGAAAACGCCGACAGCTTTATTGTTGACCCTCACAAGTGGTTGTTCGCGCCGTTTGATTGTTGCGCGCTGATCTATGCGGATCCGGAGAAAGCGCGGCAAGCGCACCGTCAGCACGGGGACTATCTCGAAGTTTTCTACGACGGGATCTGGAATCCGAGTGACTACGCGCATCACCTCTCACGCCGCGCGCGCGGGCTGCCCTTTTGGTTCAGCCTCGCTGTGCACGGCACCCGCGCATACGCCGAAGCCGTGGAGGTAACGCTGGAGCGCGCCCGCGATGCGGCGGCGATGATCGAGGCACATCCAAATCTGGAGATGGTCACCGAGCAACGACTGTCGATCTGCGTGTTCAGGCGGCCAGGCTGGGGCCCGAACGACTACAAAGTGTGGAGTGACGCGTTGCTGGAACGAGGCATTGGTCT